>DATAHR010000252.1:0-36705 GCA_036263035.1 Gaiellales bacterium
GAGGGCCGATATCGGGAATATCGGCCCGACCGAGGACGCAGCGATGCGACGAGGTGCAAGGCGGAACGCCTTGCACCGGTCATGAGCGATCTGCGATCACGCAGATCGCGAATGCGACCGCAGCCCCCAGACGCTCGGCAACTACCCGCAGTCGGGCGATCAGACGTGCGGCGTCGTGGAACCAATCATCTAACTCTCGGCCGTTGCGGCCCGCGCACCGAGCGTGCGACGAAGCACGGTGACGCGGGTGCCGGCGCCCGCGACCACCTCGGTCAGCGCAGCGACGCAGGCCGGGTCGAACGTCGTGCCCGATTCGCTCACGATCTGCTCCAGCGCACGCTCCTGCGGCCACGGCTCCCGGTAGGCGCGCCTGCTCGTCAGCGCGTCGTAGACATCGCAGATCGTCAGCACACGGACCTCCACGGGAAGGCCCTCGGCGGCCACCCCGGTCGGATATCCGCCGCCGGCGAACTTCTCGTGGTGGTGCCTGACGAGCGGCAGCTCGCTCACGAACCCGCCGAGGTGCGCCAGCAGGTTGGCGCCGCGGTCGGGGTGGGTCGTGATCACCGCGAACTCCTCGTCGGTGAGGTCGCCGGGCTTGTTCAGGATCTGCTCGGGCACCTGCAGCTTGCCGATGTCGTGCAGGAGGCCGGCGATCGCCAGCGTCCGCACCGACGGCTGCGGCAGCCCCATGTGCATGCCGACCCGCACCGCGAGCGCCGCCACCCGGCGGGAGTGCTCCCTGGTGCTGGGATCGCGCAGCTCCATCGTCGCCGTCAGGCTGCGGACGTAGCCGCCGAGCAGCTCCTCCTCGGCGTCGAGCAGGTCGCTCCCCTCGATGCGGCGGTAGAGGTGGTGGGAGGGCACCTGCCGGCTGAGGTCGACGGCCACCGCTCCGGCAACGGCCGCGAAGCCGATCGCCTCGAGCAGGTGCGCCGCCCAGAACTGGAACGACCAGACGTCGGCGAGCAGGTAGAAGACGATCGACGCGCCGAGCCAGATCAGCCCGACGGCCACCGTCAGGTCGGCGCGCCGGCCGGTCAGCTGATGGGTGCGGTACGCCCGCCACGCCAGCCATGCATAGACGGCGGCGACGGGGAACAGGACGACGTAGACCCACGGCTCGATCTGCAGCGGGATCAGCGGGATCAGCGCCGGGTGCAGCAGGCCCACCACGCCGAAGACGACCAGCGCGGCCAGCACGGCCGCCTGGCAGCCGAGCACGACCCGGCGAGCCCCGCGCGCGACCGGCGGCGCCAGCGTCGCCGCGGCGAGCAGGATGCCGCCGGCGGGGACGGCCAGCACGCCGGCAAGGCCGACGGTGGCGTTCCGCCCGTACTCCTCGAGCATGAAGCCGGGCGTCGCCAGGCCATGGATGGTCATCAGGCCGGCGACGGCGGTGAACGCCACACCGACGAGGCCGGCGCGCGTGTCGTTCCGGCGCACGGCGGCGGCCGTCATCAGCACGGAGACCGCGGCCGCAAGCGAGGCGGTGCCGGTGACGGCGATGACGTGCAGGGTCGGCAGCTCGAACTCCCCGTGCACGGCGAACGACCCGGCCGCGACGAGCAGCAGGGGAAGGAGCGCCGCCGGGCAGGCGAGCGCGGAAGGGCGCAGGCAGCGAGACATCTGCTCGTGTGATCGGCTACGAATGGCGGCGGCTTGACCCTCGCTGCGGCTCGTACGAGTGGAGGTTTCGGTCGCGGATGCGCCAATATGACGGGGTGAGCGTTCCCGACGACCAGATCTACGAGCGCTACCAGGCGCGGGCGATCGCGGAGACCAATCAGCTCGGCCACGAGATCGCCACCTGGATCGGCGATCACCACCCTGCCCAGGCGCCGGTGATCGGCACGGGGCACCCGCTGGCCGACATCTTCCTGCTCAAGTACCGCCCGATGCCGGCGGAGGTGCAGGAGGGCGTCGCGTTCTTCGGCCGGGCCGGGCAGGCCGTGCTGAAGAGCATCGAGCGGCTGCGCATCGATCCCCTGAAGCTGTACGGCAGCGTCTGCCTGAAGGTGGACATCGAGCCGGACGAGGGCGACCTCGCGCAGGCCCGAGCCTGGCTGACGCGCGAGCTGCACATCACCCAGCCCGGAATCGTTATCGCCATGGGCGAGGAGGCGGTGGGGTTCCTGAACGACCTCCAGTTCCCCCTCGCCGCCCCGGTGGAGTACGAGCCCGGCCGGCTGCAGGGCTTCACGCCCACGATCGAGGTGCTGCCGGTGCCGGACATCGACGGCTCGCTGAACGACTCCAAGGCGAAACGGGAGTTCTGGTCGGCGTTCAAGGTGCTCGGCGAGTGGTACGAGAACCTTCCGCCGTACTGATCGCGAGGCGCACCGGCGCGGCGCTGGCTGCGCTCGGCCTGTTCGATCTGGCGGCGCCCCACATCGACCGCGGCGCCAGCACCGCCGCGCAGATCGCCGGTCTGGCGCTGGTGTCGATCCCGCTGGCGGCGCTCACCCCGCTTGCGTTGTCGCCGCTCGCGCGCCTCGGGCCGCGGCTGCTGCTCGGAGCGGCCGTCGCGATCGCGCTGACGGCGCTCCTGATCTGGGCGGGGTATCCGGGCACCGGGGCGACGCTCTGCAAGCTGGTGGCCGCATCGCTGATCGGCCTCACGCTGGCATCGCTCCTGCAGACCCCGATCGAGATCGTCGGCATCGCGATCCTGATCGCGCTGGTCGACACCTATAGCGTGGCCGCCGGGCCGACGAAGGTGATCGTCGAGCACCACGAGCAGGTGCTGAACGCCTTCACGCTCGCATTCCACCCGCTGGGCACCGACTCGGTGGCGCAGATCGGGGCGAGCGACTTCGTCTTCTTCACGGTGTTCCTGTCCGCGTCGCGGCGGTTCCGGCTGCGGGTGGGGACGACGTGGGCGCTGATGACCGCGTCGTTCGGGCTGACGCTGTACCTGTCCTATGCGTTCAACCGCGCGCTGCCCGCGTTGCCGCTGCTGTCGCTCGCGTTCCTCGTCGCGAACGGGAACGAGCTGGCCAGTCGCATCAGGGGGAGGGCGGGTTCCCCCGAAGGGGACTCCTCGGCCTGACCCAGGCGGTCGATGGTGGAGGGATGGCTCCCCTCGGGCTGCTCCGCCGCACCTGCCTTCCGACGCTGCTCGCTGCGGCGCTGCTGGCGTGCGCGTCGCCGGCGCAGGCGGAGCGGCACGCGCAGGCTCGGGTGCCCGGCACGAAGCCGGCGTGGGCGAACCCGTCCAACCGGTCCGGCGACGCCTCGTCGAGCGCGACGGTGGTCTTCTCCGTCTGGCTCGGCTGGCGCAACCAGGGCGAGCTGGACGCGCTGCTGGCGGCCCAGCAGGACCCGGCCAGCCCTGACTACCACGGCTGGCTCTCGCCGCAGGAGTTCCGGAGCCGGTTCGCGCCGCGCGAGTCCGACGTGAAGCAGGTATCCGGCTGGCTGAGGGACGAGCACTTCGACCTGGTCACGGTGCCGGACAACCACCTGTTCGTCACCGCGTCGGGATCGGTGGCGCAGGTCGAGCAGGCGTTCCACGTGAACGAGGCCCTCTACCGGGTGGATGGGGAGACGGTGCGGGCGCCCGACGCCGACCCGGTGATCCCGGCCGACCTGGCACCGGCCGTAACGGCGATCACGGGCCTGGACAGCGCCTACGCGCTGGCGGAGCCGCGAACGCACACCGCCCCGCCGCCGCCGCCGACCGGGAAGTCGCTTGGCCCGTGCTCGCACTACTGGGGCGAGAAGACGAGCAGCCAGTTCCCGAATCCGTTCGCGCCCGGACAGCCACTCCCCTGGCTGATCTGCGGCTACACGCCGTCGCAGATCGCGTCGGCGTACGGCATCGACCAGCTGCACGCCGCCGGCCTGGACGGCCGCGGCGAGACGATCGCGATCACCGGGGCGTTCTTCTCGCCGACGATCCGGTCGGACATCCAGAGCTTCTCGCGGTCGTTCGGGCTGCCGGCCGTCAAGTACAGCGAGGTGGTCGCCCCTGGCACGCTCAAGTATCCGAAGGATCCCGGGGAAACGCAGAACTGGTACATCGAGCAGGCGCTCGACGTCGAGTGGACGCATGCGATCGCCCCGAGGGCGCGGATCCTGTACGTGGGAGCGGCGAACACGACGCGCGGGCTCGATCAGGCGCTGAACGAGGTGGTCGACAAGCGGCTGGCCGACGTGGTCAGCAACAGCTGGGGCATGGCGGAGAGCGACGCGTCGAAGGGCGAGGTGCGGGCGCTCGACTCGGTGTTCCAGCAGGCGCAGGCGCAGGGGATGGAGATGGTGTTCGCGTCGGGTGACGACGGGGACAACGTGGCCGCGACCGGGCACGCGTCCGCCGGATTCCCGGACTCGAGCCCGCTGGTGACCTCGGTGGGCGGCACCAGCCTGGCGATCGGGTCGGCGGGGCAGCGGCTCTGGGAGACCGGCTGGGGTACGACCGAGTCGGCGTGGAATGGGCTGCGGTGGGCGCCGTCGTTCCCGGGCTCGTTCCTCTACGGAGCGGGCGGCGGTGCGAGCGTGCTGTACGCCAAGCCGTCGTACCAGAACGGCATTGTCCCGGGCACCCAGCGGGCGGAGCCGGACGTTGCGATGGTGGCCGACCCGCAGACGGGCGTCCTGTTCACGCAGACGTTCTCGACGCCGAGTGGCGGCACCGAGCAGAAGCAGAGCTGGATCGGCGGAACGAGCCTGTCGGCTCCGCTGATGTCCGCGCTGGCAACGCTCGCGAACCAGGCGTCGGGGCAGTCGAACGGCTTCCTGAACCCCCGGCTGTACGCGCTCGCGGGAAGCGGCGTGTTCAACGACGTGACGCCGAGCGGGGGCACCCTGGCGGTGCTCCGCCACCGGCTGAACCCCGACGGCACCGTCTCGACGCTGCTGCGTTCGCTCGACCGGGACTCGTCGCTGCAGACTGCGCCCGGCTGGGACGACGTCACCGGCCTGGGCACACCGCGTGCCGTGCAGCTGATCGACGCCCTGCGGTAGCGGTAGCCGGAGCCGCCGCCAGGCCGGTCTAGGCTTCGGGCATGCGCATCGTGTCGCTGCTCCCGAGCGCCACCGAGATCGTCGCCGGCCTCGGTCTGGCGGACCTGCTGGTCGGACGGTCGGCGGAGTGCGACTTCCCTGCCGAGGTGCTGGAGCTGCCGGTGGTGACCGCCGCGCGCGTGGACACATCGCAGCTGGACCAGCGGCGGATCGACGAGGCGGTGCGCGCCGCGGTGCTCGAGGGGCGGTCGCTCTACGCCGTCGATGAGCAGGTGCTGGCCGCGCTCGAGCCGGACCTGATCATCACGCAGGATCTCTGCCGCGTGTGCGCCGTGTCGTCCGATGAGGTGGCGGAGCTGCGGTCCATCGATGCCGAGGTGATCTCGCTCGACCCGCGGACGATCGGGGAGGTCGAGGCCAGCATCCGCCGGCTCGCCGACCGCCTCGACGTGTGCAGGTCGGGCAGCTGCGAGCGCGGCGTCGATCTGGTCGCCGAGATGCGCCGCACGATCGTATCGGCGATGGACGCGGTGGCCGGGAAGGAGCAGCGTCCGGTGTTCGTCGCGGAGTGGCTGGACCCGCCGTTCGCCTCGGGCCACTGGGTGCCGGAGATGGTGGATCTGGCCGGCGGGCGGGACGTGCTCGGGCGGGCCGGAGAGGCGTCGTACCCGACGACGTGGGAGGCGGTGGCCGAGGCCGGGCCGGAGCTGATCATCGCCGCCCCGTGCGGGTTCGATCGGGACCGAGCCGAGGCCGACGCGTCGGCGATCGACCTCCCGGCGCCGCACGTTGCCGTCGATGCCAACGCCTACTTCTCGCGGCCGTCGCCCAGGATCGCGGAGGGCGTGCGGCAGCTGGCCGAGATCATGCACGGCGTGCCGGCCCGCGCCTGACAGCCAAGCGCGCTGTCAATACCGCAAACCGGCGACCCAATTATTGGAGTCAAAGCCCCAGGAGAGCGGCGTTGCGCGATTGGCACACAATCGTGACAGGTTCGCCGCCTGGTTGAGCGGGATGCGCGGCAAGCCCAATTATTGGAGTCAAAGACCGACCGGGTGGGTTTGACGGGTTCGTGACGGAATCGTGACTGGTTTCCCGGCGAGGAACCGCCGCGCTTCAGGCGCGGCTGAACTGCGCCACACACTCGATGTGGTGCGTATGCGGGAACATGTCGACGGGCCGCACCCAGTCGAGCGAGTATCCGCCGTCGACCAGCTGCCGCGCGTTCGGTGCCAGCGTCGTTGGGTTGCAGGACACGTAGGCGATCCGCTCGGGCGCGACCTCGAGCAGCCGCCGCACCGCCCGCGGCGTCAGGCCCGCACGCGGCGGATCGACGAAGACCACGTCCGGCCGCGGCACGCGCTCGAGCAGCGGCCGCAGCTCCTTCGCCACGTCACCCTGCACGAACTCCGCGTTGCCGATGCCGTTGCGATCGGCGTTGCCGCGCGCCCGCTCGATCGACTCGGCCGAGATCTCGATGCCGACCACCCGTCCGACGTGCGAGGCGGCCGAGAGCCCGATCGCGCCGGCCCCGCAGTAGAGATCCCAGGCGACGTCCGCCTCCCGCAGCCTCGCCGCCTCAAGCGCGTGGCCATAGAGCACGTCGCACATCTCCGTGTTGGTCTGCATGAACGCCCCCGCCGAGAGCCGCAGCGTCAGCCCCAGCACCCGCTCCTCGAACTCGTCCTCCCCGAACAGCGGCACCGCCTCCAGCCCGCCGGTCACCTCGGCCACTCCATCGTTGACCGCGTGGACGACGCCGACCACGAGCTCGCCCACCAGCTCACGCAGCCGCTCAACGCCGGGCACGCTTCCCGGCGCCGTCACCAGCATGGGCAACACCTGCCCCGTGCGCCGGCCCTCCCGCACCACCAGGTGACGGAGGAACCCCTCCCCGCTCCGCTGGTCGTACGCGTCCAGCCCCTGCTCGCGCGCCCAGCGCTCGAACGCCCGCCGCACCTCGTTCGACGCCTCCGAGGCGATGTGGCACGTCTCCACCGCCATCAGCCTGTCCCAGCGCCCGGCGACATGGAACCCGAGCGACGGCCCCTCAGGCCCCTGCGACCACGAGTACTCGACCTTGTTCCGGTAACCCCAGATCGACCTGGCCGGCTCGATCGGCCGCAGCTCCACGTCCTCGAACCGCCCCAGCCGCTGGATCGCGTCGGCCACCTGCGCCTGCTTGTGGCGAAGCTGAAGCTGGTAGTCCAGATCCTGCCACGAGCAGCCGCCGCAGACGCCGAAGTGCCGGCACCGCGCCTCGACCCGCCCCGGCCCGGGCTCGAGCAGCTCGACCGTCCGCGCCTCCGCATAGCGGCGCTTGTACTTCGTCACCCGCGCCCGCACCCGGTCACCGGGCAGCGCTCGCGCAACGAACACGACCAGCTCCCCATGGCGCGCCACACCCCGCCCGCCGTAGGCGAGGCTGTCGATCGTCAGCTCGAGCTCCTGGTTCCGGGCGACCGTCGCCATCGCGCGGGTAGTGTAGGTGCGTGGCAATCGACCTCGAGACCTACCGGGACGAGCTCGAGGAGATGACGGCCGAGACGCTCACCGAGTACTACGAGCACAACTCCGGCCGCAAGCCGACCTTGGAGATGGCCCGGATCTACGAGCGCTACGGGCACCTGACCACGCTCGAGAGCGCAGTCGAGCTGGCCGAGATGGCCGCCCCCGTTCAGCTCCAGCGCTTCGCCGCCGAGGCCTACGTCGGCGACGGCACCTCCTCGCTCACCGACGACGTCGCCAACCGCGAGGCGTCGCTGACGGTGCCCTTCGACGGCGGCGACATCCCCTACCGCGAGGTGCAGCCGCGGCTCCTCAACGAGCCCGACCGCGAGCGCCGCACCGAGCTCTACCGCCGCCGCTGCGAGGCCACCGAGGCGGAGCTGAACCCGCTGCTCGAGGCCCTTGCCGTGCGAGAGCGGGAGTTGACCGCCGAACTGGGGGCCCACTCCGTCCTCGAGCTCTACGAGCGGTTCGGCTTCGATCCCGTCGGGCTGCGCGCGACCACCGACGCGTTCCTCGAGGCCACCGAGCCGCTCTACCTGAACGAGCTGGAGCGGCAGCTTCGCGACCGCCTCGGGCTCGCCGTCGAGGATGCCCGGCCGCCCGACCTCACCCGCCTCTACCGTGCGCCGGAGTTCGACCCCGCCTTCCCGCTCGACCGTGCCCTCCCGGCGCTCCGCGCCACGCTCGAGGGGCTCGGGATCGACATCGACCGGCAGCCGAACGTGGAGCTCGACGTCGAGCCGCGGCGCGGCAAGCAGCCGCGCGCGTTCTGCGCCCCGATCCGCGTGCCCGACCGCGTCGTGCTCGTCACCCTCCCCCAGGGCGGCCAGGAGGACTACGGCGCCCTCTTCCACGAGGCCGGCCACACCGAGCACTTCGCCCACACCCAGCGCTCGCTCCCGGCGGAGCAGCGGCTGCTCGGCGACAACGGCGTCACGGAGGGCTTCGCCTTCCTGCTCGAGCACCTGGTGTCGAACCCGCAGTGGCTGTCGGCCCGGCTGGACATGCCGCGGAGCGAGGAGTTCGTCCGCTTCTCGGCGTTCATGAAGCTGCTCATCCTCCGGCGCTACGCCGGCAAGCTCGCATACGAGCTCGAGCTGCACCGCGGCGCCGCCCTCGAGTCGCTGCCGGAGCGCTACGCCGAGCTGCAGACGGCCGCGGTCGGCGTCCCCTTCCCCACCTCCGACTACCTCGAGGACGTGGACGGCGGCTTCTACTGCACCTGCTACCTGCGGGCCTGGGCGTTCGAGGCGCAGCTCTCGGCGTGGCTGCGGGAGCGCTGGGGCGGCTCCTGGTTCCGGCGCCGCGAGGCCGGCATGCTGCTGCGCGAGGTGTGGGAGCTCGGCCAGTCGCTCGACGCCGACGAGCTGCTGCGCGAGATCACCGGCGAGCGCATCGAGTTCTCGGTGCTGGCCGATGAGGCGCGGGCGGCCCTCAGCTAACAGATACCCGCCCGGGCCTCGCCGCGGGCCAGTCGGTAGATGCCTGCGAGCCTGCCGAAGTCGTCCGTCCCCGGGCTGAGCACGTGGGCCACGCGGTAGGCGCGCACACCTGCCTTGAGCGCGGCCGCCGTCGTGTTCGACCGCAGCGGGTGGCGGGCGACCACGAACGGTCCGAAGACCGCCACGTCGTCGAAGCCGGTCGACCCCAGCCGCACGGCCAGCGTCTCGGGATCCGGCGAGCGCAGCACCACCCATGCGTTCTCAGGCGCGGCCACCTGCCCGTCCAGCCGCTTCACGAGATTGCAGCCCGTGTCATTCCCGACGTCCTGCCAGCGCGACAGCGGATCCTGATCGCGCGCCTCGAGCACCATGTAGGCGCCGTACAGCCGCGAGTCGACCGCCGGCTCCTGCACGCCCCCGGTCGAGAGCAGCACGTCCGAGTCCCGGAACCGCGCGCCGAGGTAGAGGCTCGCGTTCCGCAGGTCGGGCGTGAAGTTGCCGATGTCGCGGCTGAGCGCCGTCACCCCGGGCGCCACCAGCAGCACCGTCGCGGCGATCGCGATGGGGACGCCGTAGCGGCCGGCCCGCCGCCCGAGCTCGACGAGGAAGACCGCAAGCGACGCGGCATAGGCCGGGATCAGGAACGAGAGGTGCCGCTCGGGAGCGAAGTCGGCGGAGGTGGCGGTCAGCACCGAGAGCAGCGCCACTGGCTGCACGATCCAGACGGCGAGGATGAAGGCCGCCCGCCTGTCGTCCCGCCAGAGCATCACCAGACCGGCGAGCGCGGCGGCCGCCAGCACGATCCAGACGACCGGCTGCGACGACCCGGTCCAGTCGTCGCCCAGCCGGTGCCAGAAGTCGCCCGAGGTCAGGTCGACCACGGATCCGCCCTGGCCCACCCCGTACTTCGGCTGCAGCTCCGAGTACACCCGGTAGAGCAGCACGAGCGCGACCAGCCCGGCTGCCACGGCGATGCTCAGCACCACCACGTTTCGCCGCTGCGCCCGCCAGCCGCGTCGCAGCGGCGCCAGCCCGAGCAGCACCAGCAGCGTCATCTCGGAGGCGAGCGCGAACAGCCCGAACGGGTGCGCCGCCGCCAGCAGCAGCGCCGAGATCGCGTAGGGCACCAGGTAGCGCGCCCGGCGCGTTCGCACGAGCAGCAGCAGCAGCCACAGGCTGCCGAAGGAAGCCGCCAGCATCGCCGTGTACCCGCGCGCGAACTGGCCCAGGTGCACGACCTCCGGCAGGGTGGCGACGATCACCGAGAGCACCGCCCCGCAGGCCCGCCCCAGCAGCTCGCGCCCGAACCCGTACGCCAGCGCGACCGCCAGGATGCCGAACAGCGCCGACGGCGCGCGCAGGCCCAACATGTCGTCGCGGAGGGCGAGCGACGCGTGCACCGCCAGGTAATGCAGCGGCGGCCCATGGCGCTGGTTGATCGCGGTGTCCAGCACATCGCGCACCGACGGCTGCGACGCCACCGCGAGCGTGACGCCCTCGTCGTTGTGGAGCGGCCGGAACACCAGCCCGAATCCGACCACCGCGACGGCATATCCCACCGTTGCGAGCGCCGCTGTGGCGGGCGCCCAGCGGTCGGTGAGGAAGTCGCGCATCGCGCGGGATTATGACCAAGCCGCGGGCGGTCGCGGCGCCACCGGCACGTTCGGATCCGCACCAACCGGTACGCTTCCTGTATGGCAACCGAAGCCGCTCCGCAGACCGCCGAGCGCGGGCTGCACACGCCCGAGGTGACCATCGTCATCCCGCTCCTGAACGAGCAGGCGACCGTCGAGCGGCTGTGGGAGGGGATCGACCGGACGCTCGCCGAGTCGGGCATCGCAGCCGAGGTGATCTTCGTCGACGACGGCTCGACCGACGGGACGATGGGGCTGCTCGAGCGTATCCACGACCGCGACCCGCGTGTGCGCGTGATCTCCTTCAAGCGCAACTTCGGCCAGCACCCGGCGATGCACGCGGGCATCGCCAGGGCCCGCGGCCGCATCGTGGTGACCATGGACGGCGACCTGCAGAACCAGCCCAGCGACATCCCCAAGCTGGTGGCCGCCATCCGCGACGGGGCCGACGTCGCCAGCGGCCGCCGCGCCGTGCGCCAGGACGCCTTCTTCCTGCGCCGGCTGCCCTCGCGCGTGATCAACGGCCTGCTGGCGCGGCTGACGGGCGCGCCCATCTCCGACTTCGGCTGCGCCTTCAACGCCTACCGGCGGGACGCGATCGAGCCCGTCATGCACCGCATCGGGCGCCAGAAGTTCACCAAGGCATTGGTCTGCACGACCGGTGCGAGCGTCACCGAGGTGGAGCTGCAGCACGAGGCGCGCGAGGACCGCAGCCGCTACGGGGTGCTCAAGCTGATCCGGCTCGCGCTGCACGTCCTCACCGGCTTCTGGGCGCAGATGGTGCAGTGGGTGGGCGCCATCCTCGCGATCGGAGGTATCCTGACATCGCTCGTGGTGGGCATCTGGGGACTCGTGTACTGGATCCGCCACGGCAACTTCCCCGGCCCGCTGCTGCTCGGCGGGCTGGTGCTGTTCGTGCTGGGCCTGCAGGGGTTCCTGATGGCCGTGGTCGGGGAGTACCTCGCCCGCATCCAGCGCGACGTCGAGCAGCGCCCCATCTATTACATCGACCGCGAACTCGGATAGGTACGTCAGCCACATGAAGCGCATCCTCGTCACCGGCGGCGCCGGCTTCATCTCGAGCAACATGATCCGCTACCTGCTGCAGCGCACCGACCACGAGGTCGTGACCATGGACGCGCTGACGTACGCCGGGAACCTCGACAACCTGGACGACGTCATGGGCCACGAGCGCCTGCGGTTCATCAAGGGCGACATCCGCGACGTGCACGACGTCACCGAGGCGCTCGACGGCGTCGACGTGATCGTCAACGCGGCGGCGGAGTCGCACGTCTCCAAGTCGATCGAGCAGGGCGGCGCCGAGTTCGTCACCACCAACGTGGTCGGCACCCAGGTGCTGCTGGACGCGATCCGCGAGCGCCCGGTCGATCGTTTCGTCCTGATCTCCTCCTCCGAGGTCTACGGCACCGCAGAGAGCGACCCCATGGACGAGGACCACCCGCTCAATCCGCGCTCGCCCTACGCGGGCACCAAGGCCGGCGGCGACCGGCTGGCCTACTCGTACTGGTGCACGTACGACCTGCCCGTGGTCATCATCCGCCCGTTCAACAACTACGGCCCCTTCCAGCACCCGGAGAAGGTGATCCCGCGGTTCATCATCCAGGCGCTCACCGACCGCCCGCTGACGATCCACGGCGGCGGGCAGGCGAGCCGCGACTGGCTGCACGTGTTCGACACGGCCGAGGCGATCACGCGGGCCTGCGAGGTGCCGCTGGAGCAGGTGAAGGGCGAGACGATCAACGTCGCCACGGGCGTCGACGAGTCGGTGGAGCAGATCGCCGACATGATCCTGGAGCAGTTGGGCAAGCCGTCCAGCCTGAAGCAGCACGTTGACGACCGCCCGGGGCAGGTCGACCGCCACATCGGCTCGACGGACAAGGCGGCCCGCCTGCTCGAGTGGCGCTCGAACATCTCGTTCGCGGACGGCCTCGCGGAGACGATTGCCTGGTACCGGGAGAACCCGGAGTGGTGGCAGAAGGTCCTCGCGGCCGAGCAGACGGCCCAGACGGTCTGACGCTGATCGTCCTCGGCGGGGCCCCCGCGCAGCGCCAGGCGGTGGAGGCCGCGCACCGGCTGGGCGTGCGCACGGTCGTCTGCGACAGCCGGCCGGCCGCCGGCGACGTCACGGTCTCGACCGAGGACACAGGCGCCGTGCTGCGGGTGGCCCGTAGCGAAGACGCCGACGGGCTGATCGCCCCCGGCACGGACTGGCCCGTGCGCATCGCGGCTTACGTCGCCGAGGACCTCGGCCTGCCTCATCCCGTGGACGTGCCGACCGCCGTGCGCTGCACGAACAAGCTGGCCCAGCGCGAGGCGCTTCACGCCGCCGGCGTGCCGCAGCCGGCCTGGTCAGCGGAGGCGCCCCCGTCGTTTCCGTGCGTGGTGAAAGCACCGGACCGCCAGGGACAGCGCGCGATGTCGGTGGTCTACCGCCCGGACGAGTTGGAGGCGGCAGCATCGGCGGCGCGGCGCGGCTCCCGCAGCGGCCGCGTCGTGTTCGAGGCGCTCGTGCCGGGGCCCGAGGTGACGGTCAACGGCTTCTCCGTCGACGGCCGGTTCGTGGCCCTTGCGGTCACGGCGCGGGAGCACTTCCCCGGCGTAATCGGCGTCGCCCAGCGCCACGTCTACCCGAGCGGCCTGGACGACGCGGCTGCGGCACGCGCGGCGGAGGCGGCCGTCACGGCGCTCGGCATACGGAACGGGCCCAGCTACACCCAGCTGATCCTCTCGCCAGACGGTCCGCGCATCATGGAGGTCGCCGCCCGGCTGGGAGGCGGCCACGATTCCGAGATCTGCCGCCGCGCGGCCGGCGTGGATCTGGCCGCCGCCGCGGTGCGGGCCGCGTTGGGGCTGGAGGTCGCGCCGGCGGATCTGGAGCCGCATCCGGACGGGGCCTGCGTGATCGAGTTCCTGCGTGCGCCGGAGGGGGAACTGCGATCGGCGACCGGGCCGCCCGAGGCCACCTTCTATCATGCCCCCGGCCACCGGTACGGCCCTCTGCGAACAGCCACCGACCGGGCCGGCTATGTCATCACCCAGGGAGCGACCCGGGAGGAGGCGCTCGATCGGGCACGAACCGCCGTCCAGGCGGTCCGGTTCGAGGTCGTATGAGCAGCACAACGCCATCAACACCCGCCATCGACGGCGGCATCCCCGTGCGCGACCGCCTGCTCGAGTTCTCCCCGCCGGTGCTCGGCGACGAGGAGATCGCCTCGGTCGTCGAGACCGTGCGCTCCGGCTGGCTGACCAGCGGGCCGCGGGCGGCCGAGCTGGAGCAGCGGTTTGCCGCGCGAGCCGGCGCTGCACACGCCGTCGCCACGTCCTCGTGCACCGCCGCGCTGCACCTCGCCCTGGTGGCGGCCGGCATGGGCCCCGGGGACGAGGTGATCACCTCGTCGTTCACCTGGCCGGCGACGACGAACGCAATCATCCACACGGGCGCCCGCCCCGTGTTCGCGGACGTCGACCCGGACACGCTCAACATCGATCCGGACGCGGTGCGCGCCGCCGTCGGCCCCGCGACGCGCGCCATCCTGCCGGTGCACTTCGCGGGCGGCCCCTGCGACATGGACGCGATCATGGCGATTGCGAGGGAGCATTCGCTGGTGGTGGTCGAGGACGCCGCCCATGCGGTCGAGACCACGGTCGGGGACCGGCCGGTCGGTTCGATCGGCGACTTCACCTGCTTCTCGCTCTACGCCACCAAGAGCCTGGCCGGCGGTGAGGGCGGCGTCGTGACCACATCGTCCGACCAGGCCGCCGCAGCCCTGCGGCTGCTGCGCGCACAGGGCATCACCCGCGACCCGTGGCGCCGCCAGCAGTCGCGCGCACTCGGCCACTACGACGTGGTGACGCCGGGATTCAAGGCCAACCTGGCCGACCTGCAGGCGGCCGTCGCACTGCCGAAGTTCGACCGGCTCGACCAGCTGTTCGGGAACCGCCTGCGCCTCGTGGAGCGGTACGACCACGGGCTCGAGGGGCTGGCGGGCATCGACCCGATCGGGCGCCCGCCGTTCGGCCGGCATGCCCACCACCTGTACGTCGTGCGCATCGACCCGGCGCTCGCCGGCGGCGACCGCGACCGCTACGCCGCCGCGCTGATGGCCGAGAACATTGCCACCGGCCTCCACTTCCTGCCCGTGCACACGCTCAGCTGGTATCGCGAGCATCTGCCGGCCGCGCAGCTGCCCGCGACCGAGGCGGCCGGCGAGACAGTCCTGTCGCTGCCGCTTGGGGGCGCCCACACCACCGGGGACGTCGACGACGTGCTGGCCGCCCTGCGTAAGCTGCACGCGGCATTCACGCAATGACCCGGCGCACCAGGGTGGTGGCCGGCACCGCCGTGTCGGCGCTCGTACTGGCGGCGCTGCTCTGGTTCACCGACCCGCGCGAGATCTGGAACAGCCTGACCAGCGCCGATCTGGCCTGGGTGCTCGTGGCCGTGGCGGTGAACATCGCCACCGTCCCGGTGATGGCATGGCGCTGGCAGCTGCTGCTCGCGGCCAAGCGGCTCGTGGTGCCTCTCGGCTGGCTGACGCGCACCTACTTCGTCGCGCTCTTCATCGGGCAGTTCCTCCCCGCCGCCGTCGGCGGCGATGCCGTGCGCGCCGTCGAGCTCGGCCGGCGCACACACGACGCGCCCGAGGCGGTCGCGTCGGTGCTGATCGACCGGCTCGTCGGCATGGTGTCGCTGGTCGCCCTCGCGGTCGTGGCCTACGCGGCCGGCGGCCACTCCGCCGGCGGCCCCGAGGTGATCGCCGCCGAGGCCATGTTCGGCGCGGCAGCGGTGGTCGTCCTGGCGCTGCTCTTCTCGGCGCGGCTGCGCGGGCTGGCCGCGCGCTACCTCGAGCCGCGCGTCTCCGGCCGGCAGCTCGCGGCCGGCGGCCGCTTCTACGAGGCGCTGCACGGCTACCGCGAGCACCGGGCTACCCTGGCCGCCGTCTGCGGGCTGGCCCTGCTCGTCCAGATGGCGCGCGTGGGCACCATCTGGATGCTGGTGCAGTCGCTCAACCTGGACGTCCCGGTGGCCGAGATCTATGCGACCGGCCCGGTGCTGTTCGCGGCACTCGTGCTGCCGGTCTCGCTGAACGGCATCGGCGTGCGGGAGGCGGTCTTCGTCTCGTTCCTTCGGGACTCGACCACGCCGGAGCAGGCAATCGCGCTGGGCGTGCTGTTCTTCGCGGTGGGCGCCGGCACCGCGATGGTCGGCGCTGCCATCCTCGCGCTTCGCTGGATCCGCTACGGGGCCTCGGCCGTGCGGCCGCGGACGCAGATCGACGACGCGGGTGAACCAAAAGCGCCAGGCACCTTTGGTTCACCCGGCTCCTGAGGGGCGCGATTACCGCAAAGGGGTGAGTGGGTCCGTCCGGCCCGAGGCCGAAGGTGTGTCTCAGTCCCGACCCTGGAGCTGCACCATGACCACCACCGACCGCACCATCGCCCGCGCCCGCTCACTCGGCGGCATCGGCGTCATCAACCTCCTGATCGCCATGCTCGGCGCGGTCTGCCTGCTTGCCGTGGCCGCCGGCGCGATCCTGCGCTAACCGCTCAGCCGGCCGACCAGCAGCTGGCGCTGACGCGGCCCGTCGAACTCGCAGAAGAAGATCCGCTGCCAGCGCCCCAGCAGCGGCGCACCGTCGGCAACCGGAACGACCTGCGTCGAGCCGACCATGATCGCCTTGACGTGCGAGTCGGAGTTGCCCTCCGCGTGCGCATAGCCGCCCTCATGCGGCACCAGCAGCCGCAGCACGCCGAGCACGTCCGCCGCGACATCGGGATCGAACCCCTCGTTGATGGTCACGGCTGCCGTCGTATGGGGGACGTGCACGACGACGGCGCCCTCCTCGACCCCGAGTGAGCGGACGGCATCCGCGATCAGCCCGGTCACGTCGACGAACTGCTCGCGCCGGTCGGTCGACAGGCTGAGGCGCTCCATCGGCGTGAGCGTACCGGGGGTTCGGACGAGCGGCGAATTTCCACATCCCCCTGATGGAGGACGCTGGCTGCCGCTCCAGGTGGCATCTCTGAGAGCACACACAGATCGCTGAAGATCTATTCAGGTGTCGGCGCCAACCGGTCGATACCACCCAATGCTCTCCACCCGAGGAACCGGTATGCCCCCCGCCGTGTTTCGAGGCAAGCGGCCCGGCCCAGGCCGCCGAGCCTCAGCCATCACCGCTCTCGTCGCTCTCGCCGCCGCCACCGCGGCCGGCCAGGCGGTGGCCGCGACCTCGCTGCGCGTCACCGTGACCGCCAAGCCCAAGGCGGCCTCCAACGTCTCCACGGCGACCTTCCGGTGGAAGGCCCAGGGCAAGGTGCGCGCGACGCTGTGCGCGCTTGACCGCGGCCGCTTCGCGAAGTGCCGCAGCGGCAAGCGCTACACGAAGCTGAAGGACGGCAAGCACCGGTTCCGGGTCGAGGTCAAGGGATCCGGCCGCACGAAGAAGATCGCCACGGTCAGCTGGCTGGTCGACACCACCGCCCCGAGCGTGCCCGTCGCCGCGGGCGGCTCCCTGGCGTGGCAGGCTGTGCCGTCGATCGCGATCAGCGCGAGCGGCGCGACGGACTTGGGAAGCGGCCTCGCCGGGTACGACTACCGCACCTCCACCGACGGCGGCGCCACCTGGAGCATGCCGTCACCGGGCTCGCTGGACAGCCCCTCGTTCGACGGCGAGACGCTCGTGCAGTTCGCAGCTGTCGACAAGGCGGGCAACATGTCCGCCTGGGCACCGGCCCCCGACACAGCCGAGGCGACCGCGCGCATCGACAACCTCGCCCCGTTCGTGCCCACCGTGTCGGGGGGCGACCTGCAGTGGCAGAACGCCGCCGCCGTCGTGATCAGCGCCTCCGACGGCGCCGACGTCGGCGGAGCCGGCTTCGACCACTACGAGTACCGCACCTCGACCGACGGCGTGAACTGGTCCGCGCCGGCCGCCGGCTCGAGCGTCCCGATCTCGGCGGACAACGAGACGTTCGTGCAGTTCCGCTCGGTCGATGCCGTCGGCAACGCGTCCAGCTGGGCGCCGACCACCCCGGATGCCGGCAGCACGGTTCGCATCGACCGCACGATCCCGACCAACCCCGTCGTCAGCGGCGGCACCGCCGGCTGGCAGAACGTCGCGTCGGCGCTGGTCACGGCGGGCGGATCGACCGACGCGCAGGGTGCCGGCGTCGCCTTCTATCAGTACCGGAGCTCGACGGACGGCGGCCAGACCTGGTCAGCCCCCGCCCTTGGCACATCGCTGCTGGTCAGCGCCGAGGGGCAGACGCTCGTGGAGTTTCAGAGCGTCGACAACGCCAACCTCGACTCGGCATGGATCCAGACCGCCGTCGAGATCGACCGCACCAACCCGTCCGCGCCGACGGTGTCCGGCGGCTCGCCGGCGTGGCAGAGCGTGCCCAGCATCGACATCTCGGCATCGAACGCGACGGACAGCGGCGGCTCGGGCGTGGCCGGCTACGAGTACCGGATCTCGACCGACGGCGGCGCGACATGGTCGCCGACCCCGATCGCCGGCTGGGACGAGCTCGTGACGGCGCCGGGCGAGACCCTGGTGCAGTTCCGGACGGTGGACGGGGCCGGGAACACGTCCGGCTGGGTGGGCGCCACCGCGCGCATCGACACCACCGCGCCGGGCGACCCGACCGCGTCCGGCGGCTCGTCGAGCTGGCAGAACGCCGCATCCGTGGATGTCACCGGCTCGGCCACCGGCGATGCCGGCGGGTCCGGCGTGGCCGGACTCGAGTACCGCACGTCGACGGACAACGCCCAGACCTGGTCGGCCCCGGCCTCCGGCGCGGTGGCGACGGTGTCGGCCGAGGGCACCACGCTGGTGCAGTTCCGCGTGTCCGATGGTGCCGGGAACCACTCCAACTGGGCGCCCGCAGCCGGCATCGCCACGGCCACCGTGAAGCTCGACCACACGCTGCCCACGCTGTCCGGCGTCAGCGGCGGCTCGCTCGCCTGGAAGAACCAGGCCTCGACCACCATCACCGCCGGCACGCATGCCGATGCGGGCGGGTCCGGCTTCTCGCACGACGAGTACCGCACGTCGATCGACGGCGGACTCACCTGGTTGCCGGCGGCCGCCGGGACGAGCGTCTCGGTCACGGCAGAGGGCGAGACGCTGGTGCAGTTCCGTGCGGTCGACAACGCGGGGAACACCTCCGCCTGGCTGCCGGCCACGCCGACGGCGGCGAGCACTGTGCGGCTCGACCGCACTGATCCGACCAGCCCGCTGGTGAGCGGCGGGTCGTCGTCGTGGCAGAACGTCCCGTCGATCCTCCTCACCGCCTCCAACTCGACTGACGCCGGAGCCGGGGTGACGGGCTACGAGTACGAGACCTCGACTGATGGGGGCCACAGCTGGAGCGCGGCCACCGCCGGCTCCTCGCTGTCGGTCACCGCCCAGGGTGCCACCGACGTGCGGTTCCGCGCCGTCGACGGAGCAGGCCGCTTGTCCGGCTGGACGGCAGCGAGCGCCATGATCGACCGCACGAAGCCGGTCGCACCGACTGTCACCGGCGGCTCGGCGACGTGGAAGACATCCGCGTCGGTGACGGTGAAGGCCACGAATGGATCTGACACCGGCGGCAGCCTGTTCGCCGGCTATGAGTACCAGACCTCGACCGACGCTGGCGCCACCTGGTCGTCACCCGCTCCGGGGTCATCCCTGGTCGTGTCCAGCGAGGGCGAGACGCTGGTGCAGTTCCAAAGCCTCGACAATGCTGGCAACGCGTCCGCCTGGGTGCAGGCGACCGTGCGGCTCGACCGGTCGGCGCCCACCGCGCCCAACGTCAGCGGTGGATCCCTCTCGTGGAGCAACGCCCCGGTCACGATCACCGGCGCCGGATCCACCGACACCGGCGGCAGCGGGTTCTTCTACCAGTACCGCACCTCGACCGACGGCATCAACTGGGGTCAGCCGGTGGTCGGCAGCTCCTACCAGGTCAGCGCCGACGGCACGACCTACGTCCAGTTCCGGGCCGTCGACAACGCCGGCAACCAATCGGCCTGGGCACCCGGCCTCAACAGCGCCCTGAACACGGCGAAGGTCGACACCACGGCGCCGTCCGCTCCTGCGGTCACCGGCGGATCGACCAGCTGGCAGACCGCGCTTTTGGTCACGGTCAGCGCCTCCAGCAGCGACTCGCTGAGCGGCGTTGCGGGCTATCAGTACCGCACCTCGACCGACGGCGGCCAGACGTGGTCGAGCGCCGCGGCCGGGAGCTCTGTGCCGGTCAGCGCTCAGGGCACGACCTACGTCCAGTTCCGCGCGACCGACACCGCCGGAAACCAGACCGCCTGGGCGCCGGCGGCCCCGACCGCCGGCAGCACGGTCAAGCTCGACCGCACGGCGCCGGGCGCGCCGGCGATCAGCGGCGGCTCGCTCAACTGGAGCACTACGGCCGTCACGCTGACGGTGTCGGGTGCGTCCGATCCGCTGTCCGGCCTGCAGGGCGTCTGGGTGCGCACGTCCGTCAACGGCGGCGGGTGGTCGACGCCGGTGCTGCTGAGCGGCACCACCTACCAGGTATCGACGCAGGGAACGACGGTCGTGCAGGCCCAGGCGATCGACAACGCCGGCAACGCCAGCGCGTGGTCGCCCCTCACGTCCGGCGCCGCCAACACGGTCAAGTTCGACAATGTGGCGCCCACCATCCCGTCTGCGACTGGCGGCCAGGGGACGGCGTGCAAGAAGCACATCACCATCAGCGTGGTGGCATCGACTGACGGCACCTCCGGCATTGCCCGCTACGACTACCGCGTCTCGACCAACGGCGGCAGCACCTATGGGACGCCGGTGACGAACCAGTCCAGCGTGAGCTTCTCGAACACGGGCACCTACGAGGTGCAGTTCCGGGCCGTCGACAATGCCGGCAACATGTCCGCCTGGGGCCCGGCAACGCCGACGACCCTCAGCACCGCCTGCATCCGCTGACGCATATCTTTGCATGAGGTTGGTATAGTCATGCAATGGCGGTCGCCCTAGCCCCATCCCCCACCCTTGCAGGACGCGATCTGCTGGCGATCGGCGACCTGCGCTCGGAGGAGCTGGTGGAGCTGCTCGACCTCGCCGCCCACCTGAAGCGACTGCAGCATGACCGCGTCCCGCACCGGCTGCTCCCGGACCGGACGCTGGCGATGATCTTCCAGAAGGCCTCCACGCGGACGCGCGTGTCGTTTGAGGTCGGCATCACGCAGCTGGGCGGAACGGCCGTCGTGCTGGCTGCGGGCGACATGCAGCTGGGGCGTGGCGAATCGATCGAGGACACCGGGATTGTGCTCTCGCGGTACGTCGACGGCATCATGATCCGGGCCGGCGCCCACCGTGACGTCGAGATGCTGGCGGCGGCAGCGGAGGTGCCCGTGATCAACGGGCTGACGGACATGCACCATCCCTGCCAGGCGCTGGCCGACGTGCTGACGCTGCGCGAGCGCCTCGGTTCGCTCGAGGGCAGACGGCTGGCCTGGGTCGGGGACGGATGCAACAACGTCTGCCACAGCCTGATCACCGCGGCCGGCATGGTCGGGATGCGGGTGACCGTCGCCGCGCCGCTCGGGTTCGAGCCCGACCCGGGCGTGGTCTCCGCGGCGGGTGATGTCACGCTGGTGGAGGATCCGGCCGAGGCCGTGGCCGGCGCCGACGCGATCGCCACGGACGTCTGGACAAGCATGGGCCAGGAGGCCGAGCGCGACCAGCGGATCGCCAACCTCGGGCCCTACCAGGTCAACGAGCGGCTGCTCGCCCATGCGGGATGCGCGCCCGTGATCCTGCACTGCCTGCCCGCGCACTACGGCGAGGAGATCACCCGGGAGGTGCTGCACGGCCCGCTGTCCGCCGCGTGGGACGAGGCTGAGAACCGGCTGCACGCGCAGAAGGCGCTGATGGCTATGGTCATGGCCTGACGTCGGCGCCCCTTCTGATCCTCGACGGCGACTCGCTCGCCCACCGCTCCTACCACGCCCTGCCCCCGATCGAGGGCGCCGAGGGCCGGCCGATCAACGCCCTGGTCGGCTTCGCCAACGTGCTGCTCGTGCTGCTCGAGGCCGAGCGCCCGCGTGCCGTGCTGGCGTGCTGGGACACCCCCGGCGTCCCCACCTACCGGCACCGCCAGCTCCCGTCCTACCAGGCTCACCGCCCGGAGTTCGACCCGGCGATCGTCGAGCAGCTCGGCCGCCTGCGCGAGCTGATCACCGCCTTCGGCTTCGCGAACGCCGAGGGCGGCGGCCACGAGGCGGACGACTTCCTGGCTGCGGCGGCGCGGCTCGAATCGGATGCCGGCGGGACGGCGCTGGTCGTCACGTCTGACCGGGATGCCTACCAGCTTGCCTCCGAGTCCGTGACCGTGCTCGCCCCGCAGACGGGCGGGCGGCCGCCCGCCCGGATCGGCCCGGACGAGGTGCGCGAGCGCTACGGCGTCACCCCGGCGCAGGTGCCCGACTTCATCGCCCTTCGCGGGGATCCCTCAGACGGCATCCCCGGCGCGAAGGGGATCGGCGCGAAGACGGCGGCCGAGCTGCTGTCCCGCTACGGCACGCTCGAGGCGCTGATCGCGTCACGACACGAGCTGACTCCCAGACGTGCGGAGGCGCTGGCCGACCCCGAGCTTCCGCTCTACCGCCGCATCGCCACCATGGATGCAGCCGCCCCGGTCTCCCGTCCGCCGGACGCGCGGATCGACCGCACGGCGGCCGCCGAGCACGCCCGGTCGATCGGCGCCGCCCGGCTGGCGGAGCGGCTCGCGAGCTAGCGGCTAGCGGGTACCCCAGGCGAACGTCTGCTTGTGCAGGTCGAGGTACATGAACGTCTCCGTGGCCTTGACGCCGGGTACCTCCCGGATCCGCTGTACCAGCTTCAGCAGGTGCTGGTTGTCGGCGCACACGATCTCCACCATCAGGTCGAAGCTCCCGGAGAGAATCACCACGTAGCTGGTCTCGTCCCAGGCCGAGACGACGTCCGCGATCTCCTCCAGGTTGCTGTTCGCCTGGATGCCGACCATGGCCATCACGTCGAACCCGACCATCAGCGGATTGGTGACCGCGACCACCTCGATCACGCCGCTCTCCTTCAGCCGGCGCACCCGCGCCCGCACCGCGGCCTCCGACACGCCCGTCTCCCGGGCGAGGGCAGTGAACGCCGTCCTGCCGTCGGCCTGTAGACTCTCGATGATTTTTCGGTCGATCGGGTCGAGCTTCATGCCGATTCACGTCAGTTTTCGGGCCTGTTCGTTCGAACTTCGAAGTTGACAGCCCCAAAATGTGCGAACTACGCTAACACGCCGCGTGGGAGAACAAGTGGAGAAGCCCGACGTCCGCCTCGAGCGGGTGACCAAGAAGTTCGGTGACGTGAAGGCCGTCGACGAGCTCTCGCTGTCCTTCGAGCGCGGCGGGTTCGTGGCGCTGCTCGGCCCCTCGGGGTGCGGCAAGACCACCACGCTGCGGATGATCGGCGGGTTCGAGGAGCCGACGGCCGGCACCGTGTACCTCGGAGAGCAGGACGTCACCGGCCTGCCGCCGTACAAGCGCGAGGTGAACACCGTGTTCCAGAACTACGCGCTGTTCCCCCACATGAACATCCACGACAACGTGGCGTTCGGCATCCGGCAGCGCGGCGGCGCCTCCAAGCGCCAGATCAACCAGCAGGTCGGGGAGATGCTCGAGCTCGTGCAGCTGAGCGGCTTCGAGCGGCGCAAGCCGAGCCAGCTCTCCGGCGGCCAGGCCCAGCGCGTCGCGCTGGCGCGAGCGCTGATCAACAAGCCGCGGGTGCTGCTGCTGGACGAGCCGCTCGGCGCGCTTGACCTGAAGCTGCGAAAACAGATGCAGATCGAGCTCAAGCGCATCCAGACGGAGGTCAACGTCACCTTCATCCACGTCACCCACGATCAGGAGGAGGCCATGACCATGGCCGACCGGATCGCGGTGATGAACCAGGGCCAGATCGAGCAGATCGGGCCGCCCGGCGAGCTCTACGAGCAGCCCGCGACCGCGTTCGTGGCCGGCTTCCTGGGCGTGTCGAACCTGATGTGGGCGACGGTCACGGCGCCGGGAACGGTGCAGCTGCAGGACGGAACGGTGGTGCAGGTGCCGCAGGAGACCCTGGACCGCGCGCCGCGCGAGCTTCGCATCGGCGTCCGCCCGGAGAAGATGCGGCTGGTCGACGTCGGCCAGGGCGACGTGAACACGCTCACCGGCACCGTCAAGGATGTGAGCTATATCGGCGTGAGCACGCAGTACATCGTGGAGACGAGGACCAGCGACGAGCTGACCGTTTTCGCACAGAACGTCGGTCGCGGCGAGCGCCGTGTGACGCCCGGCGACCAGGTGGGTGTGGTCTGGGATCCCGAGCACACCTTCGTCATCACGGATGCCCGTGAGGTTCCAACACTGGAGGAGCAAGTATGAGTTCTGACCAGCCGTCTCCCTTCGATCTGAACGCGAACCTCGCGCGCGGCGCGCTCACGCGCCGCGACTTCCTGCGTCGCGCCGGCGCGGCCGGCGGAACGCTGTCTGCGGCCAGCCTGCTCGCGGCATGCGGCGGCGGCTCCGTGGGCGGCGCGAGCACCCACAATCCGGCGTCCACCGTGGGCAAGGTGTCCTACCCGCACACCGTGGCGCCGAGCTGGAACTGGTCGAACTGGACGCTCTACATCGACGTCAAGAACCACCGTCATCCCTCGATCGACCTCTTTGACAAGAAGTACAACACGAACACGCATTACATCGAGGACATCAACGACAACGAGGACTTCTTCGGAAAGTTCCAGGCGACGCTGCAGGCCGGCCAGGACATCGGCCGCGACATGGTCACGCTGACCGACTGGATGGCCGGCAAGTGGGTGCAGCTCGGCTACGTCGACCCGCTGGAGTGGGATCTGCTGCCCAACGTCAAGCAGAACCTGCTGCCCTCGTACAACGGGCGCTCGATCGACCCGAACAACGAGTACCTCGTCCCCTGGCAGTCGGGCCTGACTGGCATCGGGTACAACACCGAGCTGACCGGCCGCGACCTGACCAGCGTCAGCGACCTGTGGGATCCGAAGTTCAAGGGGAAGGTCAGCCTGCTGACGGAGATGCGCGACACGTTCGGCCTGGTCATGCTGGAGCAGGGCGCCGACCCGTCGAACTGCACGGTCGCCGACGCCCAGAAAGCGCACGACGAGATCAAGAAGTACGTCGACAACAACCAGATCCGCGCCTTCTACGGCAACGACTACTCGAACCACCTGGCCAACGGCGACCTCACCGCAGCCATGGTGTGGTCGGGCGACATGGTGCAGCTGCTGCCCGACAACCCGCACCTCAAGTTCGTCGTGCCCGACGCGGGCTGCATGCTCTGGACCGACAACATGATGATCCCGAAGCATGCGTCGAACCCCTACAACGCGCACCTCTGGATGAACTTCTACTACCAGCCGCAGATCGCGGCGATGGTGGAGGACTGGGTCAACTACATCTGCCCGGTCAACGGTGCCGGTGACGTGCTCAAGTCCGGCGATCCGTCGGTCGGGCTGCCGGCCGACCCGAGCGTGGCGAAGAACCCGCTGATCTTCCCGCCCAAGTCGACGCTGGACAAGGCGCACGTCTTCAAGTCGCTGTCTCCGGACGAGGAGGCCAAGTTCAACCAGCTGTTCGCGGATCTCACCGGCACCGGGTAGGAGGCGGACGATGGGGCGAGTGACACGGCTGATCCGCGCGGCTCCGGCCTATCCCCTGCTGCTGCCGGGGATGCTGTGGCTGATCGTGTTCTTCTTCGTCCCCATGTACTACCTGCTCGACATGTCGACCAGGACAGGGAACCTGATCGACGGCTTCGCGCAGACGTACAGCTTCTCCAACTACACCGATGCGATCACCTCGAACCAGGAGCAGCTGGTCCGCTCGCTGCTCTACGCCGGGTCGGCCACGCTGCTCGCATTTCTGATCGCCTACCCCCTGGCGTATGCGATCGCGTTCCGCGGCGGGAAGTACAAGAACTTCCTGCTCGTGCTGGTGATCGCGCCGTTCTTCACCAACTACCTGATCCGCACGTTGGCGTGGGAGACGATCCTGGCCGACCACGGCATGGTCACCCACACACTGAAGACGCTCCACGTGCTGTCAGTGACCGACGCGCTCGGCTTCACCTCCGGCCAGCGACTGCTCGCGACGCCGCTGGCCGTCGTGACCGGCATCACCTACAACTACCTGCCGTTCATGACCCTGCCGCTGTACGTCAGCCTCGAGAAGATCGACAAGCGGCTGCTCGAGGCCGCGCTCGACCTGTACGCCAACCGGGCGCGGGCCTTCTTGCGGATCACCATGCCGCTGTCGCTACCCGGCATCTTCGCGGGCACGCTGCTCACGTTCATCCCGGCGATCGGCGATTACATCAACGCGTACCTGCTCGGATCGACGCAGACCACCATGATCGGCAATGTCATCCAGAGCAAGTTCCTCACCTTCAACGACTACCCGTCCGCCGCCGCGCTGTCGTTCACGCTGATGGCGGGCATCCTGGTGTTCATCATCATCTATGCGCGCATCCTCGGTACGGAGGATCTGGCCTGATGACGACCGAAGCCGAGTTCCCCGCCACGGCCCTGCAGCCCGCCGCCGACACGACGGCGGCGCGTCCGCCCAGACGGTTCTGGGCGAAGGTGCGCTACCACCTGCTCACCGTCTACGCGGCGCTTGCCTTCATGTACCTGCTGATCCCGATCGCGGTCGTCATCGCCTTCAGCTTCAACGAGCCACCCGGCCGCTTCAACTTCACCTGGCACAAGTTCTCGACGGCAGCATGGCAGCACCCGTTCGCGACGCCGGGCATCGAGGACGCGGTGATCCTGTCGCTCAAGGTTGCGGTGCTCTCGACGCTGATCTCGACCGTGCTCGGCACGTTGATCGCGCTGGCGCTTACGCGCTACCGGTTCTGGGGCCGCAGCCTCACGAACTTCGTCATCTTCCTGCCGATGGCGACGCCGGAGATCGTGATGGGCTCGTCACTGCTGACCCTGTTCATCACGATCAGCTTCAGCCGCGGGTTCACGACCATCCTGATCGCCCACGTGATGTTCAACATCAGCTACGTGGTGGTCACGGTGAAGGCACGCATGGCCGGGTTCGACCGCCGACTCGAGGAGGCGGCCATGGATCTGTATGCGAACGAGTTCACGACGTTCCGCAGGATCACGCTGCCGCTGATCATGCCGGGCGTGATGGCGGCCGCGCTGCTGGCCTTTGCGCTCTCGATCGACGACTTCGTCATCACCCAGTTCAACGCCGGTCCCGACATCACGTTCCCGCTCTTCATCTACGGCGCGGCCCGCACCGGCGTGCCGGTGCAGGTGAACGTGATCGGCTCGATGATCTTCCTCACCGCCGTGCTGCTGATGGTGATCAACCTGATCGTGCAGAACCGGCGCTCGAAGCGGGACGCCGTCGCCAGCCGCGGAGCCGTCCGCGCCGCCCAGGTGGCAGAAGCCACCTAGCAGAGCGGTTTCACGGCACCCCGGGGCTATACTCGCCCCCCGTGCGCCTCTTCGCCGATCATGAGCAGATCGTCGTCTGCCAGGATCGGCCATCCGGGCTGCGGGCGATCATCGCCATCCACGACACTACGCTCGGCCCGGGGCTGGGCGGCATCCGCATGTGGACGTACCCGAGCGACGAGGCGGCGCTCACGGACGTGCTGCGCCTCTCGGAGGGCATGACCTACAAGAACGCCCTGGCCGGCCTGAACCTGGGTGGCGGCAAGACGGTCGTCCTCGGCGACCCGCGCACGGACAAGACGCCCGAGAAGTTCCAGGCACTCGGCAGGTTCATCGATCGGCTCGGCGGCGCGTACCTGGCCGCCGAGGACGTCGGCACCACCACCGAGGACGCCGAGCAGGTGGCCACGCAGACCCGTTACATCACGGGCCTGCCGGTGGAGCGCGGCGGCTCCGGCGACCCCTCGCCGATGACGGCCTGGGGCGTCTTCCGCGGCATGCGGGCCGCGCTGGCCGAGGCAGGGCTCGGCGAGGACTACCGCGGCGTGCGGGTGGCGGTGCAGGGAGCCGGCCACGTCGGGGCAGACGTCGCGCGTCACCTGCTCGATGCCGGGGCGGAGGTGACCGTCGCCGACATCCACGACGACCGGGTGGCGCCGCTGGTCGATGCGGGCGCCGCCACCGTTCCTGCCGACGAGATCCATGCGGTCGACTGCGAGGTCTACTGCCCCTGCGCACTCGGCGCCGTGATCCGCCCGGAGACGATCGGCCGGCTGCGCTGCAGGGTCGTAGCCGGAGCGGCCAACAACCAGCTGGCCGACGCGTCGATGGGTGACGAGCTGAAGCGGCGGGGCATCGTCTATGCCCCGGACTTCGCGATCAACGCCGGCGGGGTGATCAACATCGGCGACGAGCTGATCGGGGACGGCTACGACGCCGACCGGGCACGGCGCAGCGTCGAGCGGATCGAGCAGACGCTGTCGGACGTGTTCGAGCGGGCGAGGCGCGACGGCGTGGCACCGGCGCGCGCCGCCGAGCAGATGGCGCGGGAGCGGATCGCCGCCGCTCGCCCGGCCGCCGTTCGGTGATCCCACTTCACGACAACGTCCCCACCCGCAGCCGCCCGGTGGTGACGATCGCGCTGATCGCGATCAACATCGCCATCTTCCTGGCCGAGATCTACGGCCCCGACCAGCACCTGCAGACCACGCGGGGGAAGGTGTTCCTGGTCGACGGGCAGACGGCGATCACCTCCGAGTACGGGTTCGTGCCCTGCGAGGTGCAGCACATCTGCCGGCTCGGCGACGACCGCGTCGACCTCGGCGCGAACGCGCCCTTCGTCGTGCATCACGTCCCCGTGCTTCTGACCATCTTCACGTCGATGTTCCTGCACGGCGGCTGGGCGCACGTCGGCTTCAACATGCTCTTCCTCTGGATCTTCGGGAACAACGTCGAGGACCGGCTCGGCAGGCCGCGCTTCATCGTCTTCTACCTGCTCGGCGGCCTGGCCGCTGCCGGGCTGCAGTGGCTGGCGTCGCGCGGCAGCGACGTGCCCACCATCGGCGCATCCGGTGCGATCGCGGCCGTGCTGGCCGGATACCTGGTGCTCTTCCCGCGTGCGATGGTGATCACGCTGATCGGATGGATCCCGATTCCGGTGCCGGCCATGCTGTTCCTGGTCGTCTGGATCCTGCTGCAGGTGGCCGGGGCGTCGGCCGGCGTCGGTGCGGTGGGGTCGGACACTGGGGGCGTGGCCTACTTCGCGCACGTGGGTGGCTTCGCCTTCGGGCTGCTGACGGTGAAGCTGTTCGACCGGGGCGTGCCGCCCTAGCCAGCGGCGCCGACGCCGAATGCCTGCATGGTCAGCACCACCCGGTCGGAGCGCAGGACAGCGTTGGGATGCAGGCGGTGGGGCGGGAGGTCTCGCGGATCGTCACCGCGCCGGGCCTCGTCCACCGAGACGGTCTGCTCGTAGAGGTCGAGCCGCACCTCGTACTCGTACCAGGAGATGTCCCAGGCCACGCAGATGGAGACGACGCGGGGCAGCTCGCAGCCGTCGACCGCGACGTTGACGACCGGGTCGCCGAGGCTGCGCGAGATGGCGACGACGCGGTCGACGTGCGATGAGCGGTTGAACGCCTCCAGCGCCATCCGACGGATCTGACGGGCGTCGCCCTCGGTGCGGCGCGCCTCGGCCAGGTCGGCGTAGCGGCGCCGCTCGTGCTCGAGCTCCTGCTCGAGCTGTGCCATGCGCGACTCCAGCCGCTCGACGATGGCGGTCTGCTCGTCGAGCTTGGCGGCCACCTGGTGATGCCGGCTGATCTCGGTGCGATGCGCCGCCTCGGCCTGAGCCGCCCGCTCGTCGCTCCGCCGCTTCTCGTCGGCGATCGAACGCAGCTCACGGTCGCGGCGCCGCAGCTCGTTGGCGAGGTCCTTCATCTCGCGCTTGACGCTGCGCAGCTCGCCCGCCTGCTGCTCGGCCTTGGCGAGTGCGCTTCGCACCTGGTCGAGGTCGAACTCGACCGACTGCAGCTGGTTGCGCAGACGGTCGATCAGCCCCTCGCGCTCGCGCAGGGCGGCGTCGCGCGGCGGATTGGCATGCACCGCCACGATCGGCCGGCCGTCGGCCCGCCAGCCGCGCCGGTCAGCCTGCTCGTAGCAGAGGGGGCAAACCTTGAGGAAGCGCTTGGAGGCGGGATCCTGGTACAGCCGCGCGGGCTCGCCCACCAGCAGGTGACGCCGGCAGAGCGCGCAGCTCGCAGTGTTCTCGGCGATGCTCGTCATTCCCGTCCTCCGCAGATCCAGCGGACCCGGGAGCATATCGCCTCACGGCAGGAGCCGGGGCGGCGGCGTCGAAGATCGCGCGCCTAACAGACTGCCGGCTGCGTGTCGGCGGCGGCGATCGCCATCGACGCCGGATCCGTGTCGATGTCCATCTGCACGAAGCCCGGCATGTGCGTCGTGATCAGCGTCATGCCGTTCCGCGTCGGCGACAGGCAGACGCTCGCGGGCAGCGCATGGCGGTACGGGGAGTACCGGATCCGGGCGATGTAGCGGCCTGGACCGGAGACATGCACGACCACGCGCTCCTGGCCGAGGTAGGTGAGCTTCGCCCGCCGGCCGGGCGGGGCAGTGACGATCGGCGTGGCATCTGGCAGCGCGTAGAAGGTCCAGTGCCGCGTCCGGCCGGCAACGATCAGGCCCGACCTGCCGCTGCGAAGCAGCGCCGCCTCACGGGTCGAGCTGTAGTCGAGCGGCGCATCGGGCAGCAGCACGTACCGCACCCCGACGGAGCGCAGCCACCGGCGGAACGCGGTCGGCGACATGTCGTCGTTGTACAGCGACCCGTTCTGCGGAAAGTCCTCCTGCCGGAACCACCCGCGGGCCAGCGGGACGCCCGCGCGCGCGACGTAGTAGGCCTCCCAATGCCCCCAGGTCGACACCGCCTCGACGCGGTAGCCGTCCGCATCCGCGCGATGGTCGCGCAGGAACTTCAGCGCCGGGCGCCAGTACGACCGTGCCGCCGCGGCGTTCTGCCACGCGGAGTAGGCGTCTCTGACCTTGGGCCCCACCTGCACGCCCACCGCCAGGGCGATGATCGGGATCACGATCAGGCGCGAGCGGCGCGGGTTCAGGTTGGCCGTCAGCCACAGCATGGGCGCGCCGGCGATGGCGAACAGCCGGCTCGGGTTGGAGCCGATCGGGCCCTTGAGGAGGAACGCGATCAGGTTGAGAGCCAGGTAGACGGCGAACAGGGCCCGCATCGACCTGGTGTGCGCGTGCCGGCCGGCGACCCACAGGCCCGCGAGCGAGAACACGAGCACGATGCCCGCGTCCGTAAGATCGTAGGGATACCAGCCCTCGCTCGGGAAGGCGCGCTGCAGCACCACGCCGAGCACGAACACCACGACCACCGAGAGCAACGCTGCCCGGTGCAGCCGCATGGAGTGCAGCGGGTGCGCCTGGCCGAGCAGCACCCCGGCCAGCACCGCGCAGAGCAGCGAGAACGAGAGCGGGCTGAAGGCCAGGGTCAGCAGGACGGCGGCCGCGAACAGCACCCGGCGGCCGCGCTGGAGCAGCAGCAGGGCTGCCAGCGACGTGGCGATCCCGGCCAGGAAGGGATAGGTGCCGCCGATCATCATGATGAACGGGGCCGTCGCCGCGAAGGTCAGGCTGGGCCCGCGGGCGGCAGCGCCCCACTCGCGCCGGCAGACCAGCGCGAAGCAGCCGCCCATCACCGCGGCACAGGGGACGAGCACCCCCAGCTGCCCGACGTGCGCGGCCAGCGGGTAGTAGAGCATGCTGTAGTTGACGAACTCGTAGCGTCCGGCGTACCAGTAGTTGTTCCAGACGTCGAATCCGCCGTGGCGGTAGAGCCAGGTCTGGAAGAGGTGCGACGGTGCGTCGATGCCGGGCACCATCAGGGCGCCCAGCAGGAGCGTGATCCCGCCGGCGAGGAGCGTGCAGGCGAGCGCCAGCAGGTTTCGGCGCGCCGCGGTGTCCAGGGCTGAGAGCCGGGCGTTCACGCACCTGCACGATACCCACAGCGACCGCCGGCTCATGTGCAGTCCGCATGAAACACGTAGCGCACGGGGCACGGCTGCAGCAGCAGCGGGGGCCGTGGCGACTGCGTGAAGTCGAAGTCGCGGCGCAGGTCGCCGAGCAGCGGCTCGTTCTCGCGGACGTCCGGGCGGCTGTCCGGCCGGCCGTCCGTCGCCGGATCGATGCGGGCGCCGCCCAGGAAATCGTCCTCGATGAACTTGATGTAGGCGTCGAACGACAGCGTCTGGTGGTCGACCATCCCGCGGCGCGCATAGGGAGAGATGACGAGGCCGGGGACGCGCAGGCCGTAGCCGTTGGCGTCGACGTGGGGCGGGCGAACGTGGTCGTAGAAGCCGCCCCAGTCGTCCCATGTGACGAAGATGGCGGTGGACTTCCAATCGGGGCCGGTCATGACGGCGTTGACCACGTCGGTCACCCACTGCTGGCCCATCGACACCAGCGCGGGCGGATGCTCGGACGACTTCTCCGAGGGCGCGATCCAGCTGACGGCGGGCAGGTGGCCGGCGCGCGCAGCCGTGAAGAAGGCGTTGGCCCGCTGGATGTTCCCCAGCTGACCGGTGCGTGTGACGTCGGTGAACCGCGGGAGCGGGTTCCAGATCGAGGGCTTCGCCGCCCGCTGGGGCGGCAGCTTGCACACCATGTCCCCGTCCGCGCAGTCCGGCTGAAGACCGCTGGCCACGTAGTAGCGCCACGAGACGTGCGCGCGGTGGAGGAGGTAGGTGAGGTCGGTCCAGGGGTAGGCGGGCCCGCGGGGCACGGCATCGGGCGGCAGCGGCATGCCCTCGGGATGTGACACGCAGCTCATCGGGTCGAACGCCGACCGGCAGCGGGCCGACCATGCCGACACCTCGAACAGATGCGCGGCCAGGCTCCAGCCGATCGTCGGCTCGAACATGCGGTCCTGGAGGACGAACTCACGGGCATAGCGCCAGTAGTTCGGGATCTCGCGGGCCGTGTGATACCCCATCACGTCGGGGTGCTGGGGGTTCAGGTCGCAGATCCCCTTGCTGGCGTGAGCCATGCACCACTGGAAGTGCGGGCTCGTGATCGCGGCGGTGATGAAGCCGTCCATCGCTCCGCCGTTGATCGACGCCACGGCGTCCGATGCGTGGTGGGGGCCGCCGTCCTGCTTGTCCGCCAGGTCGTGGAACGGCGCGAGGCACTGTCCCGTGGCCGGGTTCGGCAGGCAGCTCGTGAAGTGCCCGGCCGCATCCGTCGGCAGCCCGTCGGCGCCGGGGAACGTCCCGAAGTACGTATCGAAGGATCGGTTCTCCTGCATCACGACGACCACGTGGCGGATCTTGTGGATCCCGCGCAGGTCCGAGAGATGCGTGCCGGACGCTGCGGGCACCGGCCGCCCGCCGCTGCCCGACCCGCTCGACCGGATGACTGCGACCGCGGCGACCACGACGACCACCACGACGAGCACCGCGGCCAGCCGGGCGTTCGAGCGCACCGGCGAACCCTACAGGGCGACCCCTCCGGCACCGCCCGGGGCGGACGCCGTCATTGACCCGAACCCTGCGATCAGGATCCGCACGAGGTGGTCGTACGACCGGCCGGTGGGCAGGTCGATGCCGAACCCGCCCAGCCGCTCGAGCTCGACGAAGCCGTGGATGGCGCTTCGCAGCGCCCGGATGGCGTGGATGGTGTCGTCCTCGGACAACCGCCAGGGCTCGAGCAGGCGCGCGAACAGCTGGACGAGCTCGGCGGCCGGCGCCGCCTGCTCGCTTCCGTCGGCCGGCGGGTGCTGCATCGCCGCATAGCGGCCGGGGTGGTCGAGCGCGTAGCGCCGGTAGGCATCGGCCGCCGCACGCACGGCGTCCTCGCCGCTGCGGCCGGCCACGGCCGAGAGCACCGCGGCGTGCACATCCCGAATGGCGGAGGCCGCGATCCCCGCGCGGACGTCTGCGAGGCCGTCGACGTGGTTGTAGAGCGACGGGCTGCGCACGCCCAGCTCCGCGGCGAGGCGGGCCAGCGTCAGATGCTCGAGGCCACCGGTGTCGGCGATCGCGCCCGCGGCATCGATCACCGCGTCCCGGGACAGACCTGGACGGCTCATGCCTGCTCCGCCCGGCGGATTGCCTCGTCCATCAGCTGCACCGGACGCTCGATGATCGCTCCATGCCCGGCGGCAAGCCGGTCGGGGCGAAGGTCGCGCAGGGCGCGTGCCGTCTGAAGCGCGGTGGGCGCATGCCAGGTCGCCATCGAGACGAGCGGGAACCGGCGCGGAGATCGAGCCGCCGTGGCCACGCCGCCGAGCGTCGAGTAGGCGTCGCCGGCGATCAGCGTCCCGTCCCTCGTGTCCAGCAGGGCGACGTGGCCGGGAGTGTGCCCTGGTGCGGCCACCACCTCGAGCGAGCCGACCCGCTCGCCGGGCACGAGGTAGCCGGTGGGACGGGTGGTCGCCCCCGGATAGCTGCCGCGCAGCCGGGCGTCGGCGGGCTCGTCCGGATCGGCCGTCATGTCCTTCGCAAGCAGGCGTGCGTCGCGCTCCGAGATCAGCACCTCCGCGTCTGGCAGCTGCGCGGCCAGGGCATCCAGCTGGCCGATGTGGTCGCCGTGGGCGTGGGTGAGCGCGATGCGGACGATCGGCCGGCCCAGGTCGCGAGCAGTGCGCAGGATGCGCCCGGCACCGCCCGCGATCGTGGTATCGACGAGCGTCAGCCCGTCGTCCTCTTCGACCAGGTAGGCGTTGACGAACCCGAAGCGGGTGACACGGATGACGGCGGGGGTGGCGGTTGCGGTCGGCACGGCGGGCTCCTTGACTAATGAGATTAGTTTGTAAACTAACCTCCATCGTCACGCCTGTCAAGGGCCCGCCGTCACCGTCATTGCACCGTCGTCGGCGCGGCATCCACCAGCCTGGCGGCCGTCCGCAGCGTGCGCGTGCCGGCATTGATCTGGCGAAGGCCGGCCACCGCGCCGTCGGGGTCGGCGGCGTTGAGGCCGCGAATGACGCCGTCGACGCCGGCATAGAACTGCCGGCACGCGTGCAGCGTCTGCCTGCGGGCATCCAGCAGCACGGACGGCGTGTGTTGCAGCGGCGGGGTCTCCAGCGGCACCCGGCAGTTGTCCAGCGTGTCGAACGCGTGCGTGAGGCGGTACGCGGCCGAGGTGTCGCCCCCGGCGGCCGCCACGGCGTTCGCGTTCAGGATCCGGATCGCATTGTTGACGGGCGAGAGGATCTTCTGGTGCCAGCGCCGCTTCCACCGCACCACGTCGTGATCGACGGCGGGCGGCTGGCTCGCGGGCGGCGTCGACGCTGCCTGGGTCGAGGCGTGGGTCGATGCATCACCGCTCCCGGCCGCCGCCTGGCCGGAGCCGCAGCCCGCGCACACGGCGGCCACGAGTATCGCCAGGATGAGGGCATGAATCCGAGTCATCGTTGCTCCTTCGTGTTGATGCACCGACGCTACGAACCGCGGGCGGCAGCCCGCGTCGGGGATATCCCTCCGCCGGCAGGGCCGACGTATCCTCCGGGCACCTGACAACGGAGAAGGAGACGGCAGTGAGCGCTGGTGTGGAACGAAGCCGGGTCGGCGTGCTCGGCAGCGGTGTGGTCGGGCGTCGCCTCGCGTGGGGGTTCGCCGACCGCGGCCACGACGTCATGATCGGGTCGCGCGATCCCGCCAAGAGCGATCTGCAGGAGTGGCTCTCCGGCGAGGGCTCCGGAATCCGGTCGGGCACCTTTGCCGAGACCGCGGCCCACGGTGACCTGATCGTCCTCGGGCTGCTCGGCACCGCCACGGTCGAGGCGATCACCGATGCGGGCGCGTCCAACTTCAGCGGGAAGGTGGTCATCGACGCCACCAACCCCCTGGATTTCTCGGATGGCTTCCCGCCGAAGCTCGCGGTCAGCGGCGAGGACTCACTCGGCGAGCAGGTTCAGCGGGCACTTCCGGACGCGCGGGTCGTGAAGGCGTTCAACATCATCGGCAACACCTACTTCGTCGATCCCAGCTTCGCGGAGGGAAAGCCCACCATGCTGATCGCAGGCGACGACCAGGGCGCCAAGCAGACCGTCGCGTCCGTGCTCGCCGACTTCGGGTGGCCGGAGCCCGTCGACCTGGGCGGCATCGAAGGGTCGCGTGAGCTCGAGGCGATCTGCATCGCCTGGGTCAAGATCGGCGGCGCGCGCGGCGCCTGGGATCACGGGTTCAAGCTGCTCGTCGAATAGTCATAGCGGTCATGGCTCGAGACCGACGGCATTCGACGCTCCGACGAGGACCGACGCTCAGCGGGTGAGCTTCGTCATGCGCAACACCTCGTGACCCTGCTCGCAGATGTGCCACTCCTGCCGGTAGACCAGCGGCGCCATGCCGAGCGTGGTCTCCTCGACATCTCGCTGCTCCAACCAGCGGATTGGCGCACCGCACACGGTGCATGCCGAATCGGCGTCCGGCTTGACACCGTGGTCGTTGGGGTCGCCAAGCATCGCTACCACCCGGAAAGAAGGCCTTGGGATGAGAGGTGCCCGGGTGCAGGAGGCGGCTAACGCAGGCGCGACGGTATCCTCTGGCCGATGCCGTCCACGTACAAGCGGGCACACCGGACCCACGCGCTCGCCCAGCGTGCCGGTGAGTCGTATCCGCATGTCGGCCCCGGGCAGGCGCTCGACCGAGCGCAGGATGGCCGCCTGTTCGGCCTCTACCGTGAACTATGCGGCCTTGCGCCGGATCCGGTCGAGCGCGCGGGGATTCTGGGCGTGTCTCCGGAGATCCAGGCGGCCTGGGAGCGTGGCGCGGCGCTGCCGATTCTGAGGGCTCACCGCAGAACGATCGAACGCGCCATCCGAGAGCGCAGGTCGGGCTGACCTCGGATGGACTGCTCGCTCCAGGAGCCGTCGAGTCGTCGCTGGAGCTGACGGTGGCATCGTCGACAGGTTGAGTAGGACGTGCTGAGCTCGGCCACCCTGATCGGCTCACCCCAATCGTGTCCAGACTGCTCGCATTGCCGGCAAGCCGAGCCGTGGAGGCACCGCGTTTCGCCGCGGGACGATGCTGACGCCTGGAACGTCTACGGAGATGTCAGGGCGGTGCGGTCGGTTGGGGCCGGTGCCCGCACTCGCCGCAGAACCATATGACGCCATCACT
>DATAHR010000253.1:0-20525 GCA_036263035.1 Gaiellales bacterium
AATCCGTGCGTGTTCTCGGTCGCCACGGCCAGGCATGCGCTGCGCGCGACCCGCCCGGTGTCGATGCTGGTCGAGGCGTCCGACCCGTAGCGCGACACAACCGCGTGTCGCACTGTTATCCCCTCTGCGGCGCCGGCGTCGGCCAGCTCGTCCGAGACTCCGTCGTCGAGCGGTCCGTAGGCGTCCGCCCGGATCAGCACCGGCTCCGGCCCCGGATCGAGCGCGTACTCCTTCGCAACCGGCACCACCTCGAGCGCCACCATCACCTCGGCGTCCGTGCGCCGTGCGTAGTACTGCGACCCCTGACAGCCGACCTCCTCCCGCGCCGTGAACACCAGGTCGACCGGCCGTGACGGCGCCTGCACCCGCGCCGACAGCTCCAGCAGCATCGCCACCGCCACCTTGTCGTCGAGCGCGTAGCTCGCCACGTACTCGCCCTGTTCGCCGAGCCGCACCGCCTGCTTACGCGACCTCGCCGCCACGACCCGCGATCCCGCCGTCACCCCTGCCTCGGCGAGCGCATCTGGGCTCAGCTTCGTCTCGATCCACGCGTCCTTCCACTTCACCGGGGTGTCGTCCAGCTGCTTGCGCTGCGGCGACTCGTCTGACACGTGCCGAGCGCCGAACGACAGCACGCCGAGCACCGCTCCCGAGCGTCCCAGCACCTCCACCGGCCCCTCGCCCCAGATCCACGGGTGCGCGTCCCCGAGCGTCTGCGCCCGCAGCCGGCCGTCCTCCTCCACCCGCTTGACGATGCCGCCGATCTCGTCCTTGTGCGCGAGCAGGGCCGCCCGCCCGCGGGTTCCCTCGCCCAGCGACAGGATGATGTTCCCAGCACCGTCCATGCGCGGCTCTCCGTGGCCGGCGAGCGCCGCGGTCAGGTGCTCGTCCATCTCCCGCTCCACGCCGCTTGGCGAGTGCAGCGCGGTCAGCGTGCGGATCGACTCGAACAGCGCGTCTCGGGACACGGCCGCGCACCCTACCGCAGAGGGGAGGCAAACCGCACCCGCGGTTGGGGGGTAATCGGAACTGCGATCGGGGGTTTGCCCCGATGCCATGCGGAGCCCTACGCGCCAGACTGTCCGCCATGTTCTCTCCCCCAAGGAGTCTTCCGATGACCGGCACCACCGCCATCTTCACACCGCTTCGCGAGCTCGCCCACCGCACCGCTGACGGCATCGACGTCACGCTGATGTGGGATCCCGTCGAGGACCGCGCCTTCGTCACCGTGGTCGACATGAAGAACGGCGTCGTCTTCGACGTCGAGGTCGGCGACGAGAGCCCGATGCAGGTGTATCAGCACCCGTACGCCTACTGCGACGAAGCCGTCGCTGCGTGACTTCCGGCGGCCGGCACGGCAACGTGCCGGCCGCTTCAACCGGAGAACCGGTTTAGATCACGTCCTCGTCCGGGTAGCGATCCTCACATGACTACGGGCGATGTACTTCAACAAGCAGCAGGCCACACCGAGCGCGCCGCGCACGGACGGTGGTTTCGGATTCTCGCGCGCCTCGGCTTCGTGGCTCGAGGCGTCGTCTATGCACTGATCGGCGTCTTCGCGCTCGATCTCGCCTTCGGCCACAGCCAGGCGAACGCCAGCCAGACGGGCGCACTGCAGGCAGTGGCGCACCAGCCGTTCGGCCAGTGGCTGCTGATCGTGATCACGGTCGGCCTGGCCGCGTACGCGTCATGGCGCCTGATGCAGGCGCTGCTCGGGCACGGGCCGGAAGGAGGCGGGGAGAACTCCGCCGGCTACCGGATCCAGGCGCTGGTCAGCGCCGTCATCTATGCGTCGTTCACCCTGCTCGCCATCCGCATCCTCACGAGCCCGAACCACCAGGCCGGCCAGAAGCCGAAGGCGCACACGGCCGCGAGCCAGGTGCTGGCGCTTCCGGGCGGCCAGATCATGCTCGGGATCGCGGGCATCGTGCTGATCGCGGTCGGTCTGTTCCAGGCCTACAAGGGCGTGTCCCGCAAGTTCGTCGAGGAGGCCAAGACGAACGAGATGGGCCCCGGGATGCGCACCTGGTATGAGCGCATCGGCGTGGTCGGGTACTGCGGTCGCGCAGCGGTGTTCCTCCTGATCGGCACCCTCGTGCTGTTTGCGGCGGTGCACGACACGGCGAAGCAGGCGAAGGGGCTGGACGGCTCGCTGCAGACGCTTGCGAACAAGCCCTACGGGGCGGCCATCCTGTGCGCCATCGCCGTCGCGCTGGTCGCCTTCGGGCTGCTCTCGCTGCTCGACGCGCGCTACCGACGCGTCTGACGCCGGTGCGCTAGAACCCCGGCATGCCGGAACTGATCGTCGGCCCGCTGCTTCGGTATGCGGGCGACACCACTGCCACCGTCTGGGTTGAGGTCGACCGCCCGTGCACCGTCTCGGTCCTCAGCCGGGAGACGCCCACCTTCCAGCTGGCCGGGCACCACTACGCACTCGTGGTGCTCGAAGACCTCGAACCGGGAGCGCAGACCCCGTATGACGTGCGCCTCGACGGCGAGGTCGTCTGGCCCGAGAGCGAGGGCGACAAACGGCCGCCCAGCATCATCCGCACCAGGCACGAGCAGCCCCGCCTACGTCTGATGTTCGGCTCCTGCCGGGTCGGCGCGCCCCAGCGCCCGCCGTACACGCTGCCACCGGCCGAGCACGGCCTCGGCGTGGACGCTCTCTGGGCCTACTCGCGGCGGCTGCAGGCGGGCCGGGAGCTGTGGCCCGACGGCCTCGTGCTGCTGGGCGACCAGGTCTATGCGGACGAGGTGTCGCCGGTGACCGAGGCGTTCATCCGCAGCCGCCGCGACCCGGACGAACCGCCGGGCATGGAGGTTGCCGACTTCGAGGAGTACACCCGGCTCTACCGCGAGGCATGGAGCGACCCGGACATCCGCTGGCTGCTCTCCACCGTGCCCGTGACGATGATCTTCGACGACCACGACATCCGCGACGACTGGAACTCCTCGGCGTCGTGGCTGGCCGAGATCCGGCGCCAGCCCTGGTGGGAGGACCGCATCGCCGGCGGCCTGATGGCGTACTGGGTCTACCAGCACATCGGCAACCTGTCGCCGCCCGAGCTGGCGGAGGAGCCGATGTACGCGGCCGTCCGCCGGGCGGATGACGGCGGGCCGATCCTGCGCGAGCACGTCCTCGCCGGCGACCGCGACACGGCCGGGGCCCGATGGGCCTACTACCGGGACTTCGGCCGCACCCGCGTGCTGGTCGTCGATTCGCGAGCGGCGCGGGTGCTGGACGGCGACGACCGCCGCTGGATGGTGGACGAGGAGGAGTGGCGCTGGATCGTCGAGCACACGCACGGGGACTTCGACCATCTGGTCATCGCCAGCACGCTGCCGGTCTTCGTATCGCACGGCATCCACAACCTCGAAGCGTGGAGCGAGGCGGTCTGCGACGGCGCCTGGGGCCCTCTCGCCTGTCGCCTCGGCGAGCGGCTGCGACGCGCAATCGACCTCGAGCACTGGGCCGCGTTCGGCCGCTCGTTCGAGGACATGGTTGACCTGCTTCGTGACGTCGGCACCGGCGCCAACGGCCCGCCCCCCGCCACCATCACCCTGCTCGGCGGCGACGTGCATCACCAGTATGTCGCCGACGTGCGGCTGAAGAGCGACACCCGCGTGCGCAGCCGGATCTTCCAGGTGGTCTGCTCGCCCTTCCGAAACCCGCTCGACCCGCGCCAGAAGCGGGTCGTGGGCATCGGAGCGTCACGGCCCGTGGGCTGGGCGATGCGCCGGCTGGCAAAGGCGGCCGGCGTCGCGGCGCCGCGCGCGAGCTGGAGGATCACCGAGGGGCCGACCTTCGAGAACTCGATCGGCTCGTTCGAGGCAGAGGGACGCGCGGCCCGGGTGACGATCTGGTGCGCGCTGCCCGACGACGACACGGGGCCGCCGCTCGAGCCGCTGTTCAGCAAGGTGCTGTCAGCGGGGTAAGGGCCGCCCGCTGTGGGCGGGCGTCTCGCGGGGCTCGGCGCGGGGCGCGGGCGCGGGCCGCTCGAGCAGCCGGCTGCCGAACGCGACGGCGCAGATCGCGAACCATGCCCACCCGAGCGTCAGGCCGGCGATCACGTCGGACACCCAGTGGAAGTCGAGCAGCACCCGGCTGCAGGCCACAGCGACGGCCAGGCCCACGGCGAACCCGACCAGCAGCGACCGCGTGCGCCGGCTGCGACGGCGGGCCAGCAGGAAGGCCGCCGCCGCAAAGAACGCGGCCGCCTGCGACGAGTGCCCACTCGGGAACGAGGGTCCGAGCGTTGCCGCGTCGGGGTTGAAGCTTGGCCGGGCGCGGTCGACTGCGGCCTTGATGAGGTTGGTCACCGCACTGTCTCCCAGGCAGACAACGAGCAGGAAGGGAATCAGCCAGCGGTTGCCGATCCGCCGCAGCTCGACGATGGCGAGCGCGGTCGCCATGACCGCGATGGCGGCGGACGAGCCGAGGGTGGTGACGGCGGTCAGGCCTGTTGTGGAGAGGTGCGTGCCGTGGTCGTTGCCCCACCGGGCCGCCCACCGGTCGGCCTCGACCAGCGTGCCGCTGTGGCGCAGCAGCAGGGCGAGCAGGCCGACGACGATGCCGCCGATGGCGATCACCACGAGCGCGGCTGTCAGGGCAAGGCCGGTCGCGACATCGGGGTCCAACCGGGCCCTCAGCCGCCTCCGCCACGGCGACTCGTCGACCTCCTCGCGGACCTCTCGCGCCGCCCGGTCGGCGGCGTCGGCCGGCAGCCACCGCGCAGCCAGCCACCAGGCCAGGAGGCCGGCGAGCGTGGCGACGACGAGGAGCGCGAGGAATGGCATATGGCGGGATGTTTGCCCTGAGTGGTTCGTAGGGAAACGGTTGAGTGATATGGCCACGAACGCCGAAACAGACGGCCGGTTCGCAGTCGCACGCAATCGGGCGTCGAAGCAGCCTAGCTCCGCCGGGACGCCGATCCTGGAACCGCGCGGCGGCCTCGCCGAGCGGATCGCCGAGCGGGCGCGGACGCACCACCCCGTCACCGTCTTCCTCGCGGTCGTTCTGACCGCCTGGGTGGTGCTGGCCGGGATCATGATGCTGCTCGGCCTGTTCCTGACCGACGTGCTGCTGCCGTTCCATGGGATCGGGCACGACGACGAGCACGTCAACGTCGTCCTCGCACACCACAGGAGCGGGTTCTTCAACACCGCGTCGTATGTGATGTCCGGCATCGCGGACGTGTTCGCAATCCCGGCGCTGGTGGCCCTGACGGTGATCGTCGCCGTCGTCAAGAAGCACTGGCGGATCGCGGCGTTCGTGCTCGCCGCCATCTCGCTCGAGTCGGCGACCTATCGTGTGACGAGCTGGGTGATCGAGCGGCACCGCCCCGAGGTGCACCGGCTTGACAAGCTGCCCGTGATGGCGAGCTATCCGTCCGGCCACGTAGCCGCGTCGATCGCCGTCTACATCGGTCTGGCGCTGCTGATCACCTCGCGCTGGCGATCGGCCGGGCTGCGGGTGCCGGTCTGGTTCATCGCGCTGGCGATCCCGCCGCTCGTGGCGCTGGCGCGGATGTACCGCGGCATGCATCACCCGACCGACACCCTGGCAGGGATGCTGCTCGGCATCGGCGCGCTGTTGTTCGCGCTGCTGGCGGCCCGCGCAGCCGGCGGCGTGGCCGAGCGGCGTGAGGCTGCCCGGTGAGCACGATCGCGGTGGTGGCCCACGCGGGCAAGTCGATCGAGGGCGGCCTGCCGCAGCTGCGAAAGACGCTCGAGGCCGCCGGCGTGGAGGTGCCGATCTGGTACGAGGTGCCGAAGAGCCGCAAGGCGCCGAAGCAGGTCAAGCGCGCTCTCAAGCAGGGCGCCGACCTGCTGATCGTCTGGGGCGGCGACGGCATGGTGCAGCGCTGCATCGACGCGATGAGCGGCTCGGATGCGACGCTGGCGATCATCCCGGCCGGGACGGCGAACCTGTTTGCCAGCAACCTCGGCATCCCCAAGGACATCGAGGGCGCCGTCCGCGTCGCCCTGTCGGGGAGCACGAGGGCCGTGGACGCGGCCCGCATGAACGGCGAGCGCTTCGCGGTGATGGCGGGAGCCGGGTTCGATGCGGAGATGATCCGCTCGGCAGACGGCGGCCTGAAGGACCGGCTGGGACGCGTCGCCTACATCTGGACGGGCGCGCGGGCGGTGCGTTCGAAGCCGTTCAAGGCGACGGTCAACGTCGATGGGTCGCCCTGGTTCACGGGAAAGGCGAGCTGCGTGCTGATCGGCAACGTCGGAGCGCTGTTCGGCGGGGTGACCGTGTTCGAGGACGCCGAGCCGGCGGACGGGATGGTCGACCTGGGAGTGATCACGGCGGACGGGCTGGTGCAGTGGGCGCGCACGGCTGCCCGCACGGCGGTCGGCAACATCGCACAGTCGCCGTTCGCGCAGGTGACCAGGGGCAAGTCGGTGACGGTGCGGCTCGACCGGAAGGTCCGCTACCAGCTGGACGGCGGCGACCGGGAGAAGATCAAGAAGTTCAGCGTCGAGGTCGAGCCGTCCTCGGTGCACGTCCGGGTGCCGGCAGCAGCCTGACGCCGGTGACGGAAAAGTGCCAGGCACTTTTCCGTCAGCGCGCGAGATGGCACGCGGCTGTGACGGGTCGTGACGTCGCTGTGACGGGTCAGCCGGCGGTTCGGAGCGCCGGACGTGCGAGCACCGCCAGCGTCTCGCCCAGGGAGCGTACCGCCGCGGGGTCGAGCGAGTAGCAGATCTGCGTGCCGCGCCTGCGCGTGGTCACGAGCCCCGCCTCCCGGAGCACTCGCAGGTGCTGGCTGATCGTCGGCTGGCTGACCTCGAACACCTCCGCGAAGTCGCACGCACAGGTCTCCGGCTCCGCCGCCAGCCGCATCGCGATCCCCAGCCGAACCGGGTGCCCCAGCGCCTTCATCCGCCCGGCCGCCAGTCGTTCCTGTTTAGTCATGTGCGCATCGTAGCGCATCTATAGTACGATGACTATATAGGTGTTTGACGATGGAGGTGCGCATGGCCGCCGACACGCTCGACCGTGAGGAGATCGTCCGCCTGGCTGCGCTCGCCACGGGCGACGAGAAGCACGAGGCGTCCAGCTACTCGACCCTGGACGCGCTGATGGTGCTCTACGGCCGCGTCCTTCGCGTCGACGCGGCCGACCCGAGCTGGGAGGATCGCGACCGCTTCATCCTCAGCAAGGGGCACGGCCCAGCCGCGTACTACGCCGTGCTCTGCCACCACGGCTTCTTCCCCGAGTCCTGGATGGCCGGGTTCATGCGGCAGGGCGGCCGCCTCGGCGGGCATCCGGACCGCCTGCTCGTGCCCGGCGTCGAGGCGTCGACCGGATCGCTCGGGCACGGGCTCCCGCTCGCGGTCGGCGTCGCGCTCGCCCTCCGTGCCAAGAGCTCGGACAGCCGGGCAGTCGTGCTCACCGGCGACGCAGAGCTGAACGAGGGCTCGAACTGGGAGGCGCTGATCACGGCGCCCTACCTTGAGCTGAACAACCTGACGCTGCTCGTGATCGACAACGTGTCAACATCCCCACCGCTCCGGCCGATCGCTCCGCGCCTCGTGCCGTTCGGCTGGGACGCGGAGGAGGTCGACGGACGAGACCACCGCGCGCTCGAGCGGTCGCTCTCGAGACGGCCCGGCACGCCCGCCGCGACGATCGCCCGCATCGGAGGCACGCAGCGATGACCGACATGCGCACGAGTGCCGCCGACACGGTCTGTGAGCTGTTCGAGGCCGACCCGCGCGTGGCCGTGGTGCTGGCCGAGATCAGCGTCGAGCGCTTCGCGCCCGCGTTCGCCCACGATCCCCGCCGCGCCGTCAACGTCGGCATCATGGAGCAAACGATGGTGGGCGTCGCCGCCGGGTTCGCCATGGAGGGCTTCCACCCGGTGATGCACACCATCGCGCCGTTCGTCGCCGAGCGGGCGCTCGAGCAGCTGAAGCTCGACTTCGGCAACCAGGCGCTGGGCGGCCTCGTGATCACGGTCGGCGGCTCCTACGACTACGCATCCGAGGGGACGACGCACCACTCGCCGGGCGACGTCCAGGCGCTGTTCACCATCCCCGGCGCCGAGGTGCTCGTTCCCGGCACGGGCGAGGAGGCCGCGCGGCTGATCCGCTCCACCTACGACAACGGCCGCCTCACCTACCTGCGGACGCAGGTGGTCGCCAACGACCGGCCCCGCGAGATCGAGCCCGGACGCCTGGCCGTGGAGCGCCGCGGCGCCGGGCCGACCGTCATCGCCGTCGGCCCCATGCTCGACCGCACGCTCGAGGCGGTCCGTGACAGCGATGCGACGGTGCTCTACGCCACCACGCTGTCCCCGTTCGACGCCCGGGGGCTGCGCGCGGCCATGACCGGCAACGAGGTGATCGTGGTCGAGCCCATGTTCGCCGGCACGCTGGCGCCGCAGGTTGCGGAGGCGCTGGCCGACCGCCCGACGCGGATCCGCTCGATCGGCGTGCCACGCGAGGTGATCCGCAAGTACGGGACGCCGGAGCAGCTGGACGCGGTTGTGGGGCTGGACGCGCCGGGGATTCGGGCGCGGATGTTCGGGGCATAGAACTCCCCCATGAGCACGCTGATGATCGTCATCGCAAGCACCCGGCCCGGCCGCGTCGGCCTGCCGGTGGCCGAGTGGTTCGCCGGCCGAGCCCGGGAGCACGGCGCCTTCGACGTCACCGTGGCCGACCTCGCGGAGTGGAACCTGCCGTTCCTGGACGAGCCCAACCATCCGCGGCTGCACGAGTACGTCCACGAGCACACCGAGCGGTGGAGCGACGCCGTCGAGGACTCCGACGCCTTCGTCTTCGTCATGCCGGAGTACAACCACGGCATCAACGCGCCGCTCAAGAACGCGATCGACTACCTGCACAACGAGTGGGCGCGCAAGCCCGTCGGCTTCGTCTCCTACGGCGGCGTCGCGGGCGGCACCCGGGCCGTGCAGATGACCAAGCAGATCGTCGTCTCCCTGCGCATGGTGCCGCTGAACGACGCCGTCACCATCCCGTTCGTCAAGGCCATGATCAGCGACGACGGCGTCTTCCATCCCACCGACTCGGTGGAGCAGTCGGCCGCACCGATGCTCGACGAGCTGGACGCGATGGCGACGGCCCTGCGCTCGGCGCGTGCGTCCGTCCAGCCCGTCTGATTCCGGTTGACACCCGCCCGCACTGCTGCGACGGTACCGATGGTAGGTCCCCCGACTCTGGAGGCTTCGGCTTGACGGGCACGGTTCGAGGCAGCGCGCGCGTTGCCATCCTTGGCATCATCTCGCTGCTGCGCGGCGGCGCCGTCGTGGAGGAGATCGTTCCCTGAGCCAGCGGATCGAGGACTACGCGCTGATCGGCGACCTGCAGACGGCCGCGCTGGTCGGGCGGGATGCCTCGATCGACTGGTGCTGCTTCCCCCGCTTCGACTCGGGCGCCTGCTTCGCGCGGCTGCTCGGCGATGAAGGGCACGGACGCTGGCTGCTCGCTCCGCGCAGTGGCATCACCGCGTCCATGCGACGGTACCGCCACGATACGCTCATCCTCGAGTCGGTCTACGAGTGCGCCGAGGGCCGCGTCCGCGCCATCGACTTCATGCCGCCGCGGGGGGATGACCCGGACATCGTGCGGATCGTGGAGGGCCTGGACGGCGAGGTGCCGATGCGCTCCGAGCTGGTGATCCGGTTTGACTACGGGAGCATCGTCCCGTGGGTGCGCCGCGTCGACCACGCCCGGGTTGCCACCGCCGGCCCGGACGCCCTCTGCTTCCGCACCACCGCCCCGGTGCGCGGCGAGGACATGCGCACCGTCTCCTCCTTCACGCTGAAGCAGGGCGATCGTGTGCCCTTCGTGCTGACGTGGTTTCCATCGCACAAGGCGTTGCCCGACGAGATCGATCCCGAGCAGGCGCTCGACGACGCCGAGAGCTTCTGGCTGGACTGGGCCCAGATGTGCGACCACGCCGGCGACTATCACGACGAGGTGCACCAGTCGCTGCTCGTCCTCAAGTCGCTCACGTACGCGCCGACCGGCGGCATCGTCGCCGCGCCCACCACGTCGCTGCCGGAGGCAGTGGGCGGCGAGCGCAACTGGGACTACCGGTTCTGCTGGCTGCGCGACGCCACGCTGACGCTCCGCGCGATGCTCGAGGCCGGCTATAGCGAGGAGGCCATGGCCTGGCGGTCATGGCTGCTCCGCGCCATCGCCGGCGACCCGGCCGACCTGCAGATCATGTACGGCCTCGGCGGCGAGCGGCGGCTGGACGAGCGGGAGATCGAGTGGCTGCCCGGCTACGAGGGCTCGCGGCCCGTGCGCGTCGGCAACGCCGCCTCCACCCAGCTGCAGCTCGACGTCTACGGCGAGCTGATGGACGCGGCGTACCAGACGCTGGTGCACGGCGCGAAGGCCGACGAGGCGGCATGGTCGGTGCTGCGGATGCTGCTCGGGTGGCTCGAGGACGGATGGCGCCAGCCTGACGCCGGATTGTGGGAGGTGCGCGGGCCGGCACGACACTTCACGCACTCGAAGGTGATGTGCTGGGTCGCCTTCGACCGCGCGGTGCGGTTCTGCGAGGAGTTCGGCCGCAAGGGCCCGGTCGACCGCTGGTGCCGCATCCGCGACGAGATCCACGCGCAGGTGCTCGACCGGGCGTGGAATGAGGACAAGCAGGCGTTCGCGCAGTCGTACGACTCCGACGCACTGGATGCCAGCGTCCTGCTGATGCCGGCGGTCGGCTTCATCGACGCCGACGACCCGCGCATGGTGTCGACGGTCGACGCGATCCGGCGGGAGCTGAGCCGCGACGGGCTGCTGCTGCGGTACGTCCCCCAGGAGAGCGGCGCGGTGGACGGGCTGCACTCGGAGGAGGGCGTGTTCCTGCCCTGCTCGTTCTGGCTGGTCGACGTGCTCGCCGCACAGGGCCGTCGTGCGGAGGCGCGGGAGCTGTTCGAGCGGCTGCTCGACCTGCGGAACGACGTCGGCCTGCTCTCCGAGGAGTACGACCCGACTACGGGGCGCCACCTCGGCAACACTCCGCAGGCGTTCACCCACCTCGCGCTCGTCAACAGCGCCCTCGTGCTCGGGCGCGGCCGTCACCTCCGGGACGGCCCCGCGCGGAACGCCGCGGCGGAGCGATGACCGAACGCTCGGCGATCGTGGCGGGCGCGGGGCTTGCCGGCCTGACGGCCGCCCGCGACCTGGCGGAGCAGGGAGTCGCGGTGACGGTGCTCGAGGCTCGCGACCGGGTCGGCGGCCGCGGCTTCAGCGACCGGCTGGGCGGGCGGGTGGTGGAGCTGGGCGGCTCCTGGTTCACCCCCGAGCAGGACCGGGTGCGGGCGGAGCTGGAGCGCTACGGCGTCGGTGTGCGCGACTACGAGCCGGTGCACGGCGCCCGGTGGCTGACGGCCGGTGAGCTGCGGCACGGCTCGCCCGTCCCCTGGGACGAGCTGGGCGCGCTCGAGGCGGCGCTCCGGCGCGTGGCCGACGATGCCGACCGCGTGGCGGCCGGCGACCGGGATTTGGCCTCGCAGTCGGCCGCGGGCTATGTCGATGCGATGCGCCCCAGCCAGGCGCTCCGGGACTTCCTGCTCGGCTGGTGGCAGCTGATGGGCGGTGCGCCGCCGGAGCGCGGAGCGGTCGGCGACGCACTGTATTCGGTGCACGATCACGGCGGGCTGGCCGGGCTGGTCACATGCCTGGCACACGGGCCGGCACGCGGCTGGTCGGCCCTGGCCGAGGCGATGGCCGCGGCCCCGGGCGTGGAGGTGCGGCTGTCACAGCGGCTGGTCGCCGTCGAGCACGGCGGCGATCGTGTCGTCTGCGAGACGGAGGGCGGGGACCGGCTCGAGGCCGATGCGCTGGTGCTCGCCGTGCCCCTCAACTGCCTGCCGGACGTGCGCTTCTCGCCCCCGCTGCCTCCCGCCGTCAACGAGGCGGCAGGAGCGAACGCAGGCGCCGCGGTGAAGGTGGTGATGCGGGTTCGGGGCGTCGATCCGCACGGCATCGCCGTCGGCATCGGGCCTGGGCTGAACTGGCTGTACGCCGACGCCGAACAGGACGAGGAGGTGATCGTAACCGGCTTCGGCTGGGAGGATCCCTCGTTCGACGCCGCCGACCGGACGCATGTTGAGCGGGCGCTGCACGCCTTCCATCCCGACGCCGAGCTGATCGCCTGGCGGAGCCACGACTGGATCGGCGATCCCGCCTCGCGAGGCACGTGGCTGACGGCGCCTGCGGGACGGCCGGGGATCGTCGACGCCGACCGGTTCCTGCCCGTCGGCCGGCTGTGCTTCGCGGGGTCGGACATGGCCGCGGAGCACGCGGGCTGGTTCGAGGGGGCCGTTCGCAGCGGCGCGGCCGCCGCCCGCCACGTGGCCGGGCTCGTCCCGGCAGGGTGACGAGGTCAGCTGCGAAGCTGCGGCGCCACGCGCTCCGCGAAGATGCGGATAGCCTGCAACTGGCGGTCGTACGTCATGCCCGGCCAGTAGAGCTGCGCGATGTAGTGCAGGTCGTCTCCGGCGACGTCCCGGTATCGGCGGATCGTGGCTGCGACCTCGTCGGGCGTGCCGCAGACCGTCGTTCGGCGCAGCTCGCGCTCCTGGTCGGGGGTGGGGGGCGGCGGGCCGGGAACCGGCTCCGTGCGGCCGAACGCCTCCTCCATGTCGACGTACTTCCAGTCCAGGTAGTGGAGGTGGTCACGGACGAGCTCCCACGCGTCCTCGCCCTCCCAGGCCAGCGTCGGCTGGTAGATGCTGGGCTCGAACGGCCGGCCGGCCCGGTCGCTTCGAGACCGCTCGTCGAGCGCCCAGCCGAGGTGCTCGGCGAAGTCGTCGGGAAGGGCAACGCCGTCCATGTAGCCGTCTGCCACGCGACCGGCACGGCGTACCGCCCGCTCGGCGCCGGCGCCGATCCAGATCGGCGGGCCTCCTGGGCGGTAGGGCTTCGGCCACACGGCGATGCCCGGATAGGGCGTGCGGCTGGTGCCGGTAACGAGGCCGTCGCCCCATGCCTGCCGGCAGATCTCGATGGCGTCGAGCGTGCGGCCGCGTCGCTCCCCGATCGGGATGTGCAGGCCCTCGAACTCCTCCCGACGCCACCCGAGCCCGAGGCCGAGCACGAACCGGCCGCGGGAGATCAGGTCGACCGTGGCGGAGTCCTCCGCGAGGCGGACCGGGTCATAGAGGGGGGCGAGCAGCAGCCCGGTGCCGATCTCGACCCGCTCGGTGCGCGCCGCAATCGCTGCGGACAGCGGGAGCAGCGACGGCATGTAGCCGTCGTCGACGAAGTGGTGCTCGCTCGTCCAGACCGAGTCGAATCCGAGCCGCTCGGCCTCGACCGACAGCTCGATCGCCTGCTCGTACAGGTCGGCGTGCGTGCGGTCGTCGCCGGGGACGCGCTGGCAGGTGATGAGGCCATAGCCGAGCTTCACGCGGCGCAGCGTACCGTGTCCGTCAAGCCGCCGTCTCGCCGGGCAACGTGAACCGGCCTTCGGCCACGATCACGGCGCTACCGCGAACCAGCACCGCGCTGAACCCGTCGGCGGCGCCCTGCGCAGTGGCGTAGAGGGTGCTCGGCCGGCCGACCGACGCGCCCTGCGAGATCGTGATCTCGGTGCCTGATTCGACGACGCCATGCCGGAGCAGATGGCAGGCGAGCGGCCCGGCGGCGGACCCGGTCGCCGGATCTTCCGGGACCCCGTCCGCAGGCGCGAACATGCGGTTCGTGTAGAGGGTGCCGGAGCCGGCGAAGACGTTGAAGCCGGTGCCGAACGCGTCCGGCAGCTCCGTCAGCGCGTTCATGTCGGGACGCAGCGCCGCCAGCTGCTCGACGGAGTCGAGCCGGACGTAGACGTGCGGCATCCCGTTGTCATAGCGGTCGACCGGCATCGCCGACCGCTGCAGGTCGAGCGCGGCGAGCAGCTGGTCGGCGTGCCGGTATGGCTCCACCTCGGGGAGCGGCTGCTCCATGGTGCCGCCGCCGGCGTGCAGCCGCACGGGAACGGGGGCGCGGCGGGTCTCGAGCACGAGATCGTCGATCCCCCGCTCGGCGCCGAGCACGGTGGCCGTTCCCAGCACGGGGTGGCCCGCGAACGAGATCTCCTGCATCGGCACGAAGATGCGGATCCGGGCGGTGTGCGCCGGGTCGGCCGGCGGATAGACGAACACGGTCTCGGAGAAGTTGATCTCGCGGGCGAGCGGCTGCAGCAGATGCTCGGGAATCCCGGACGCGTCGGGGAAGACGGCGAGCTGATTGCCGGCCAGCGGCCGATCGGTGAAGACATCGCAGATGACGAAGCGCATGGCGGGCGACTCTAGCGGCGGGCGTCCCGCCACACCTTCGTCAACACCCACCACAAACCCGTGCCAACGGTCCGCGCTCGGCCGGAGGGTGTCAGACACTCACCGGGCGGCCGTGACCGTCCCGTGACGGCCGCTTTGTGCCGGGGCCGCCATCCCGTATGCTCCGCCGATGCCGCTGCATCGCCTGGTCGACGATCCGCCGCCGCTCCAGGAGCCGGTGCTGATCGCCTCGTTCGACGGCTGGGTCGATGCCGCCGAGGCAGCCTCGAGCGCCGTCGGGCTGCTCGCCGCCGAGGCCACCCTGGTCGCCACATTCGACCCCGATGCCATCTTTGACTACCGCTCGCGCCGCCCGGTGCTCGACGTCGTCGACGGCCGCCTGTCGGCCCTGCACTGGCCCGAGCTTGCGATCCGCCACACCGAGATGGGCGGTCGCGACCTGCTGGTCTTCACGGGCGCAGAGCCCGACCTTCGCTGGCGCGAGCTTGCCGACGATGTCGCCGCCCTGTGCACCGAGCTCGGGGTGGCGCAATGGATCAGCATCGGCTCGGTGCCCGGCGCCGTGGCGCACACCATGCCCGTGCCCGTGATGACAACGGCCTCGGAGGACGACCTGCTCGCCCCCGGCACCGCCCGCGGGCCGGAGGGCCTGCTCCGCGTGCCCTCCGCGGTGCTCTCTGCACTGGAGATGTCCGTCTCGGGAGCGGGTATCCCGGCTGTCGGCTTCTTCGCCCAGGTGCCTCCCTACGCCAGCATCGGCTACGCCGCCGCGAGCATCGCGCTGCTCGACCGCGTTGCCGGCCACCTCGAGATCGACATCCCGATGGAGGGCCTGCGCGAGGAGGAGCGGGAGCAGCTCGCCCGCTACGACGCGGCCGTCCGGTCGGACGCCATGCTGAAGCAGACCGTTGAGCAGCTCGAGAACGTGGCCGGCGGCATCGATGAGGAGCGCCTCCCGTCAGGCGATGACCTGGCGCGCGAGATCCAGCGGTTCCTGCGCGGCCGCGCCGAGACCGGCGAGGCCGACGGCTGACGTGCTCGACCTGACGCCCGAGCAGCTCCTCACCACGACCCGGTCGGTGCGCCGCCGGCTCGATCTCGACCGGCCGGTGGACGGCGCGACGATCACCCGCTGCCTGGAGATCGCGGTGCAGGCGCCCACCTCGGTCAACATGCAGCACTGGCACTTCGTGGTCGTCACCGACCCGCAGCTGCGAGCCGGGATCGCCTCCTGGTATCGCCGCGCCTGGGAGGACTACGCGTCCGGGCCGCTCGATGAGGACCCGGCGCAGCCGGAGCCGGCCGGGGCCGCATCGTCACGGCACCTCGCCCGGGTGCTCGACCGGGTGCCCGTGCTGCTCATCCCCTGCGTCGAGGGCCGGCCGGAGGGGCAGCCGCCGAGCGAGCTGGCCGCCCTCTACGGCTCGATCCTGCAGGCGTCGTGGAGCTTCCAGCTTGCCGCCCGCCTGCACGGCCTGGGCACGGTCTTCACCACGTACCACCTCGACTACGAGCGGGAGGTGGCGGAGCTGCTCGGAATCCCGGCGGACCGCGTCACCCAGGTGGGCCTGATCCCGGTGGCACACACCACCGGCACGGACTTCCGCCCGGCGCGGCGCAAGCCGCTGTCCGAGGTCGTGCATCACGATCGCTGGTAGGCCCATGTACCAACAGCCACGAAAGGCGTAGGATCGGGCGGACAGCGAACGAGGGAGGTCACATGTCCGCCACCGACACACAGCTCGTCGCCAGGAGCTTCGACAGCCCTGACGAAACCCGGCCGTTTGCGGCGCACGGCTCGATGGACGTCGTGCAGATCGGCGATACCACGGCCGGCAGGGGCACATTCGAGCCCGGGTGGCGCTGGTCGCAGGACGTGAAGCCGATCGCAGGCACCGACTCATGCCAGGCGCACCACACGCTCTACATCCTGTCCGGACGCATGCACGTGGTCATGGACGACGGCACCGAGGCCGATCTCGGGCCCGGCGACGCGGCCGTGATCGCACCGGGCCATGACGCCTGGACGGTGGGCGACGAGGCGTGCGTCGCCGTGGACTTCACGGGCGTCGCCCGGTACGCCAAGCCCGCCTGACGCTCAGGCGTGCGCCGCGAGGCGCCCGACCACCGCACCGCTCGTGCCCGGCCGCCAGGAGGCATCGACCACCCGGCGGCCGGGCCCGGTGCCGCAGACCCCTGTGAACCCGTAGGAGCGGACGCTTGTCACCTTGCCGGTGCAGATCGTGCCGCTGGGCAGGTACTCGAGCTGGAAGGTCGTCGAGCGCAGGCCGGCCTGCCCGACGAGCAGGTCGGCGCGCACCAGGACGTTCTGCTGGCCGTGGCCGACACCGGTCATGGACACCAGGCCCACCGTCGAGCCGGCCTGCTGGATGATCCTGCCGCGCAGGGTGTCCTGGAAGTCCGCGGCGTTCCACGGCCGCCGGTGGACCCCCAGCGGCCCCATGGCCAGCACGACCAGGCCGGCCGCGACCGCCAGCAGCACCGCCGCCGTGCGGCCGGCCGACACCTCCACCCCACGCCGGCTGGCCACCCGCCAGACGGTCAGCCCGCCGACCAGCATCACCGAGCTCGCGTAGATGGCGAGCATCCACGGGGCGTTCCGATCCGTGCCCGTGCCGATGCCGTGCAGCGTGGCGGCGCCCCACACCGCGAAGTTCGCGTAGTGGGCGGCGCGCCAGCGGCGAAAGCCGATCCGGCTGCGGTAGCGGTTGGTGATCGCAAGCGCGAGCAGGAGCTCGGCGGCCACGATGCCGAGCGCCGTCCACACCGGCCGGTACCGGGACGCGAGCGGCACCGCCAGCTGCGTGATCGTGAACGGCATGAAGCTGTCGATCGCGATCGTCGCCACGTGCAGCGCGATGAACGTCCCAACCAGCAGGCCACCCATCCGGTGCACGTCCTCCACGGCGAACATCGGCCAGCGTCGCCAGCGCCGTCCCGGCGCGCGGCTGGACAGCGCAAGGCCGAGCGACACGACGGCCGTTAGGAGGATGTACGCGGCGATGCCGGCCGCACGGGCCGCGTACCAGTCGACCGGGTTGGACGTCACGTGCATGCCGCCTCCGGCTCGGGCACCGCGGCCGCCCATGCCCGGTTGACGACGATGCGGCCGCCCTCGGCGACGAACCGGCCGGGGATGCCGCGCTCGTCCAGCCACTCCGCCCCGGCCTCACCGAGCAGGAAGGCCGCCTTCGCCGACACGTCGGCGTCGAGGCAGGTGGCGCCGCAGGCGGTCACCTGCTCCCAGGCCGATCGCGATGGCCGGCGCGTCGCCGGGTCGATCAGGTGGTGGCCCTGCCCGTCCTGCGCTCCCCAGGTGCGCCGGGTTCTCCCGCTGGTGGCCATCCCGCCCACGGCGAGCTGCACGTGCCCGCCGCCGGGAAGGGCGACGCCGACACCCCCGCGGGCGGCGATGTCCCCACCGGCGCTGATCCAGCCGCGACCTCCGAGCAGCGCCACGGCATCGTCGACGGTCGCCGACTTGACGACCCCGTTCAGGTCGAGGGCGACGCCGGCCGGCACGCTCAGCAGGCGGCCGTGCAGGGAGACGTTCGTCCAGCCGGCCGGGACGGGATCCATCGGGGGCGCCGGCGCCGTACGGTCGCCGAGCAGGCCGAAGTCCCGGTCGTAGCCAGCGGCCGCCAGCGCCGCCCCGAGCGTGGGGTCGACCAGACCGTGCGTCTCGGCAGCCGCCCACAGCCCCAGCCGCGCCATGGCGGCGAAGTCCTCCGACACCACGACCGCGCACCCCGCGTGCCGGTTCACCCGCGCCAGCTCGCTGCTGTCCGAGAAGCGGCTGAACCGCCGCTCCCGCTCGTGGAACAGCTGCTGCACTGCGGCGAGCTCGATCGCATCCGCGCCGGCGACCAGCACCTCGCACCCCATAGCGGCGAACCGCCGCACCTCGCTCATGACTGGCTGGTCGACGCCTGCGGCGGTGCCTGCTGCGGCGGTGCGATCTGCCCCGGCGCCAGGGCGTTGCGCTCCACGGTGCGGACGAAGCGGCGCGGAGCGACGAGCGGACGCACGCCCTGCTTCACGTGACCGCTCGCCGTACTGCGGGTGAGCAGCAGCCCGGCGCCGAACACGGCGATCCCGAGCGCCACCATGGCCGCCTTACCGACCCGCGCCCGATCACGGGCATCATCCACCCGTCCGGCTGTTCGAGCACGCTCCTGCATGCCTTCGACGCTACCGCCGTCCTGTAAGCACTTGATGTGGGCCAGCTGTGAAATGGCTGGGAGGGTCAGGACCCGAGCATCGCGTGCCGATACCAGGTCGGTATGGCGCGACTGACCATGACGCAGGCGGTTGAGAAGCTGGCGGCGGCGGGCACGATCTCGGCGGAGGACGCTGCGGGCCGCTCGATCGAGCTGACCGCCACAGCGCACGCCGGCACGCGGCTGACCGTGACCGCGGAGCGGCTGCGGGTCACCGCTGGCGGCGAGCTGACCGCCCGTGTGCACGGGGACGACCTGCGGCCCTGGGTGGTGCGGTTCAGCACCGAGTCGGCGGCCTACCACACGCCTCATCTTGCGCTGGTGGAGCTGCGCGCCCGCGGCATCAAGCTCGACGAGCACCACCGGCGGTCGGACCGCACGCCGCTCGGCGGCCATGCCAGGCTGGTTGCGGTCAACTGCCAGGACGTGGTGGACGGAGACGTGGTCGAGGGATCGATCGTGGACGTCTCGGACACGGGCGTGGCCTTCCTCACCCGCCGCCTGCTGCGCCAGGGCGACCGGCTCGAGTTCTCGGGCAGGTTCTTCGCCACGGTGGTGGAGGCCGAGGTGCGCGTCGCCCGCGTCTCCGAGGATGCCGGGCAGCTTCAGGTCGGCTGCATGTTCATCGCCATCGAGCCGTCCGAGCGCGCCAAGCTTCGCCAGGTGGCGACGGCGCGTCCCCGCGGCGGCGCCGCCGACTTCTCGCTGCTGCAGCAGCTCGCTGCCGAGCGCACTGCACGGGAAGCGGAGGAGCCGGCCTCAGGCTGGCGCCGCTTCTTTCGCCGCAGCGCCTAGTACCGGCCTGCGCCCAGGTCGCGGCTGATCGCCCGCGCCGCCTCTCGCACGGAGCCGACCAGCTCGGGCCGTGGGGTGCGCCCGGCGAAGATCCGCTCGACCGGGCCGACCACGCCGATCGCCCCGGCGGCCTCCCCGCGCCGGTCGAAGATGGGGGCCGCCACCGAAGCCTCGCCGATCACCGCCTCCTCCCGCTCGGCGGCCCAGCCGGTGTCGCGCACCGACGCCATCGCCTTCCCCACCGCGGCCGGCGACGTGACCGTCGCGCGCGTCAGCTGGGGCAGCCCGCCGGCCACGAGCTCCTGCTCGAGGTCGGGCCGGTACGCCAGCACGGCTTTCCCGAGGGCCGTGGCGTGGAGTGGCAGGTGTGCGCCCACCTCCAGGATCTGCAGCGAGTTGTCCGGCCGGAACACATGGTGGATCACGAGCAGGCCGCCGTCGTGCGGAGTGCCGACGCGGACGGCCTCGCCGCTTCGGATGGCCAGGTTGTCCGACCAGGCGAGCGATCGCCCGCGCAGCTCGTTGACGTCGAGGTAGATGTTTCCGAGCTGCAGCAGCGAGCCGCCGAGCTGATACTTGCCGCTCTCCGGGTCCTGCTCGATGAACCCCTCGTCCTGCAGCGCCCGGAGCAGGCCGTGGACCGTGCCCTTGGCAAGGCCCAGCCGCTCGCTCAGCTCCGAGACTCCGAGCCGCCTCGATCCTCCCGCCAGAGCCCGCAGGATCGCCGCCGCGCGTTCGATTGACTGGATCGGCACGCCTACCCCAGTGGTCGTGGTTGTCGAACCGTGTTCGACATTGTAGAATGCTGCCATGCAACCGACGGCATCGCCGGGGATTGTATTGGTCAGCCATTCCAACGAGATCGCGGAAGGGTTGGCCCGCATGGCACGCGAGGTGGCGGGCTCCGATGTGTCGGTCGTCGCTGCCGGCGGCGGGCCGGATGGCTCACTCGGCACCGACGGGTCGCGAGTCGCCGCGGCCATCCGGTCGGCCGACGCGGGCGGCGGAGTCGTCGTCATCGCCGACATCGGGAGCGCCGTGCTGAGCGTTCGCGCCGTGCTCGAGGATGGAGACGCCGCCGGTGTGGAGGCCGTCCTTGCCGACGCCCCGATGGTCGAGGGTGCAATCGCCGCCGCGGTGACCGCGTCGATCGGTGGGGATATCGCGGCCGTCCGCGCGGCCGCCGAGGAGGCCTGGGATGTCCGCAAGCTCTGAG
>DATAHR010000254.1:0-2620 GCA_036263035.1 Gaiellales bacterium
GGCGTCCTGATCCTGGTCGGTCTCTACAGCCACACGCTCGACCGGTTCGGTCTGCCGCGCGAGTTCGCGGCGTTTTTCGTGGCGGCCACGGCCGGCTCGTTCGCCGTCGAGCTCGTCTACCTGATCCTCGCGGTCGCGGCGATCGGACTGCTCGTCCGGACGAACGCCGTCTGGTGGCAGTACCTGGTCGTGCTCGTTGCCGTCGCGACACCCGTGCTCGGATTCTGGGGTGCGCTCAACCCCGATCCGCACGACACCACGAACCTCAACTGGCTGGCGCTCTACTGGGCGCTCGGCGTGGTGGTGCTCTCCGCGATCTGGTTCGCGGCCGTCAGAGTGATGCGGCCACAGCAGGTCGCCAACGCCGCGTCCTATGCGGCACAGCACCACGGCGTCGCGCCGCTCGACGAGAACCTCGACTTCTCGCCCGCACCGGAGGACACGGTCATCTGATCGTCTGACGTCGCCCGCCGGCGCGCTATCGCCGGCGGGCGGCATCCTCCCCGGGCGTCGCCGCGGTCAGGTCCTGGACGGCTCGGCTTCCGGCGCGTCGCCGGCGCGCTCGGCCGGCGCCCCGACGAGCGGCCCCACGCAGAAGTACTCCATGTGCTGCTCGGCGAGCTTGCTGTGATACTCGCCGAACTCCGCCGTGGCGTCCTTCCCGCCGTACATGCGCGCGACGAAGGGCCCGCCCGGGTGGTGATCCTTCCACTCGGTGAAGTCGTAGACCTTGCCGCGGATCACGACCCAGCAGTCGTCGAACGTGGTGTGCTGTGCGAGCTCCTCGCGCGTGACGGGCCGGTCGCCGGTCCAGGGCTTCTCCGGCTTCCAGAGGTTGAGGGCGACATCCCTGCGGGCGGTCTTGAGCGCCTCGTTCCGATCGCGGAAGTGCCAGGGTCCGAGCTTCCGAACCGGCAGCTTGTCGCCGATCTGGCGCGCATCGAACGCGTAGATCCACGAGTCGTCGCTGCCTGCGCGCTCCGTGTGATCGAACACCGGGTAGTCCCGCTCGTTGACGGCCTCGAGAATCTTCCGGCGCTCGGGTGAGTCCTCCGGCTCGAGGTGCTTGAAGAGGAACTTCGAGGCGAACTGGAAGCGCGTCGCGCGGTAGTAGCGCACGCGCTCGTAGTGCAAGAGTGCGCGGTAGATGTCGGTGCCGTGGAGCTCGAAGCACTTGCCCAGCGCCGCGGCGTCCTCGAAGGCCTGTGCCGCACCCTGTCCGAAGGTGGGCAGCATCGGGTGGGCGGCATCACCCACCAGGCCCACGCGGCCTTCCACCCAGTTCTCGAGCGCGTCCCGGTCGTAGAGCCCCCACTTCGTCGGGTTTTCGATCAGGCTCGTAAGTGCGACGACGTCGTCGTGGCGCGGGTCGCCCTGAAACGCCTTGCTCATCTGGCCGACCATCTCCTCGCGGTCGGCGGGGAACCAGTCGCTCTCCTGGCGCTCGAACTCCTCGGCATTCGGCTCGTAGTAGGCGAGCCACACGTTGAGCAGCTCGCCGCCCCTGACCCAGTACGTGAGATGCTGAGCCGTCGGGGTCTCGCGCGAGTCCATCGACATCGTTTCGATGGGGTTGAAGTCGAGCGGGCTGCCGTCGGGCTTGCGTGCGGCGGCGACCTTGTCCCTCGGAACCAGACCGCGGTAGACGACGACCTCGGTCCAGCGCCTGGTCGACACGCCCGGCCAGACCGCCTCCAGCACCTGGGAGTTGACCCCATCGGCACCAATCAGCAGGTCCCCGGTCTCCGTCGTGCCGTCGGAGAAACTCACGGTCACTGACTCATCGTCCTGGCTGACGCCGCCCAGTCGCTTTCCGAAGTGCACCTGGATCGGGCAGTCGGCGCCCGTCTCCGGCGCGAACTCGAGCACCCGCTTGAGGAGGCACATCAGCAGGTCCATGCGGTGCATGTGGTGGAAGCCGGCGTTGTCGTTCGCCGCCGTGTTGTGGTCGAGCGGCTTCCGCGTGATGGAGCCGTCCGGCCACACCATCCGCGTCTCGCTGAGGATCGCCGCCCTCCCGCCGTCGATCGCCCCGTGCGGGCCCTTCGGGTCGCCGCCGTCGAGGTCGACCCCGAGCGAGAGCGCCAGCCGTGCGGCGTTCGGGGGGATGTTCAGCCCCGCCCCGGCCGTGCTCGGCGAAGGCGTCTGCTCGAAGACGTCAATCGCCGTAAAGACGCCCGACTCCCGCAACGCCAGAGCGGTCATCAACCCCGCCATGCCCCCACCTGCGATAAGTGCCCGCATCGCGTGCCTCCAGTTGCTGTTCACCTGTGCCTTCGGGCCGCACCAGCGCTCCCGGCCGCGCGACGTTATCGCACATGCTGGGGGTGTCCCGCAAGCCTTCCGGGCATCCCGATGCGTACGCGGCTACACGCCCGAACCGACCGAGACGCCCGACAGCGCCTCGGCGAGCACCTCGGCAATGCGGGCGATCTCGCGCTCCTCGATCACGAACGAGGGAGACACCTGCAGCGAGTGTCCGGCCAGCCCGCGGGTGAGGACGCCGCGCTCGCGGCATCCGCGCACGAGCTTCTCGACCAGAGCCGGGTCGGCCTTGCGGGCATCGGGCGAGATCTCGACTGCCGCCAGCAGCCCGACGCCGCTTCGCACCTCATGCACG
>DATAHR010000255.1:0-20156 GCA_036263035.1 Gaiellales bacterium
CCGCCTTCCTCAAAGCCCGGCGTAGCAGCGAAGTCGTAGTCGGCACCGAGCGCCACGACGATGAAATCAGCGTCGTAGGAGCCAGCGTCGGTGGTGACGCGGCGCGACGCCGGGTAGACCCCCGTCACCGTCTCTTGGCGAAACTCGACGCCGTCCTTCTCGAAGTCGCGATATGGAAGCCGGATCTCGTCTGCCGACTGGCGACCGAGCATCACATCGAGCTTCGAGAACCCGAAGTAGAACGAGTCGTTACGGTCGATCAGCGTGACGCGTGCGATATCTCCGAAGCTCTCGGACAGCCGTGTCGCCAGCTCCAGGCCCCCGAAGCCGGCGCCGAGGATGAGCACGTGCTTCTTCACCGGCCAACCGTATCCGACCCACTTCGGTCAGGCGTTCTACGCCGCACCGTTCGTCGCATCGCGAGCCGTCAGCCCTGCGCCTGCACCCGCGTCCACGCGTCGCGCAGGAACTCGACGGCCGCCCGGCCTGGATCGGCCTCCCGCTCGAGCTGTGGTCGCAGCAGCGATGCCCCCCGGAATTCCCGATCGTCGAAGAATCCGTCGATGCGGCCCGCCCACGGCGAGGCGTAGATGTACGGCTCGTCATGGTGCCGGTCGCCGGGGGACGCGCCGTAGGTGGCCCGGCTGCCGGCGTCGCCGTTGCCCATGTCGATCGCCACGTCGAAATGCTCGGGCCAGAGGCGGACGATGGTCGCATCGTCCTCCTCCGTTGCCAGTGAGCGCAACGCCTCCAGCGCCTGTGCCGCGAACGCGTACCAGTCGCCGAGCGCCAGAGCGGCGTCCTCTTCGACGGGCAGCTGCTCGTCCAGGTCACCGTAGAGCGGCACGTCGAACTGATCCTGCTGCTCCGTATCGGGCTCGATCCCGACGAGCTCGGCCGCTGCCCGCAGCGAGGTGATCGGGTGCTCCGCGCCGTTCACCACCAGCCTGTCACCGCGCACGCCGACCGTCCTGCCGTCCCCGAACTCGAACGTCGAGAATCCGCCGGGCGTCGGGCGCATGATGATCTCCCCGTTGACCAGCCGCTGCGCCGGAGAGATGACGTAGACGGCGAGCCGGTGGAGCGCACCGCGCGTCGGTGCGTATGCCGCCGGCAGCCGCTGCAGTGTGGTCCCGCTCATGCGGCCGAGGATATCTGCACGCACGAGCGAGCGCCCGGCCCGGGCGCTCGCTCTCCCCGCCTCCCCCATCGCGCCCGGCCGGGGTTCCGGACCCGGCCGGGCGCGTGCCGGCGCTGCTAGAACTGCGCGACCCGCCGCGGGCGGATGCGGCTCGCGGGGATCGCTGCCAGCAGCAGCACCACGCCGACGATGCCTGCGCCGATCAGCGCGGCCGACCAGTCGAACCCTGCGCTCGCGGAGGTCTGCGGCGCCGGCTTGGCTGCCGGGACGACCACGGGGGTCGTGCGGGTGGCCGGGATCGGGCGGTAGGAGCCGTGGTACCCGGTGACCTGGGCCGGGCGGTAGAACGTGTGGTAGCCGGTGGTCGACGAGGAAGCGTTGAAGCCCATGCCGAGTGGGCGGGCCTGGGCGGCCGACGCGCTCATGGCCAGCGCGGCGATTGCGAGGACGAGGACGCGGAACGTGTGCGAGCGGAACATCGTGGTGCTCCTTCCGGTGATGGGGCCCAGCTGCTTCATGGGCAGACGGTACGGGCGGCGCGCCCGCGCTTCGACATCCCGGGACACAGATGGTGTGTAAAGCTCGATACACTCGACGCCATGGCCGGGTGGCCGATCCTTGACGTGCTCGAGGCCGAGGAGGCCCGCGGCGTACTGGCCGCTGCCCGGCGCCGCAGCTACCGCCGCGGCGAGGTCGTCTTCCACCGCGACGATCCGGCCGACACCATGCACCTCGTCCGCAGCGGATGCCTCGCTGTGCGCGTGACGACGCCGCTCGGCGATGTGGCCACGCTGCAGCTGCTCGGGCCCGGGCAGTCGTTCGGCGAGCTGGCGTTGCTTCGGCCCGGGCACGTGCGCACGGCGACGGTGCAGGCGCTCGTTCCCGCCGAGACCTATGCCCTCTCCCAGCGCGACGTCGATCAGCTCCGCGCCGCTCATCCCGAGATCGGCGATCACCTGTTGCAGCTGATGGCCGACCGGGTGGCCGACCTCACCGAACGCCTGGTCGAGGCGCTGTACACCCCCGCGCCCCAGCGGGTGCGCCGCATGCTCGAGGGCCTGGCGGAGCGCTACGGGGAGCCGAGCGGCGACGCGGTCATCCCGCTCACGCAGGACGACCTCGCCGGCCTGGCCGGCACCTCACGGCTGACGGTCAACCGCGTGCTGCAGGACATGCGCAGGCGGGGGCAGGTGGAGCTCTCGCGAGGGCGCATCCGCATCGTCGGAAGGGCGGGCGCCGACTGAGCGCTACCGCGGCGCGGCCGGCTCCCCGGCGGTCGCCGACCGCAGGAACGCGACGGCGAGCCCGGCGAGCAGCGCCGACCGCGTCCACACCATCACGTCGTAAGCCGCATCCACGCGTCCCGGCGGCAGGCCCGGGTACCCGACCATGAACGCTGCCGCGAACATCATCGTCGATACGACCAGGAACGCGACCCACCAGCCGACGTGGACGCGGAGCAGCGCGAAGAACGGCAGCAGCCACAGCACGTACTGCGGTGACACCACCTTCGAGAAGATGAAGAGCACTGCAAGCATGGCCCCGGCCACCTGGAGGGCCGGGTAGCGGCCGTCCGCGAGCGGCCGGCGCCAGGCGTAGAGCAGCGCCGCGGCGACGCCGGCCGCGGTGAGCAGCCCGGAGACGAGGTTGAGCGTGGGGACGGCCATGTGCGGCGGCCCATGCGTCCAGATGCTGTTCACCTCGGCCGGACGGTGGATGTGGAAGCGGTAAGTCGCCCACCAGCCGTGCGGGCTCGCGATCAGATAGGGCAGGTTGGGGATCGCCGCTCCGATCGCGGTGCCGGCGATCAGCAGCCCGGCCCCGCGCCGGTCGCGCTGTCGCAGCCGGTCGACCGCGAACGGGACCGCCAGCAGCGCCGGGTACAGCTTCAGCGCCGTCCCGATCCCCAGCCAGATTCCGGCCCAGCCCAGCCGCCGCCGGTACCAGCACCGGGCCGCCGCGGTCATGCTGCCGACGACCAGGATGTCCCAGTTCAGCAGCCCCACCATCACCAGCTGTGGGGCGAGCGCCCAGGCCAGCGCGCGGCGGCCCGTGAGGCGGGCGAGCACGACCGAGGCCGCCACCGCCACCAGCCCGAGCACGACTGCATTGAGCGCAAGGTACTGCGACTGGTTGTTCGTCATCCTGGCGGTGACCCACATGAAGGTTCCGGTCAGGGCCGGGTACTCGACGAACTGGTCGACGTAGGGAACGACGCCGGGCCGGTAGAGCCCTCGGTCCCACTGGATGTCGGTGTAGCAGGTGCTCGGGTAGCCGTCCGCCGGCGAAGGCCCCGGGCACGACGCCTTGACGGCATAGCCCGCGAGCATCAGGACCGCACAGGCCACGGCCGCGGCGAGGGCGATGCGTGCCCCGGCGATCAGGGTGCCCGCTCCGCGGCTGGCACCGGCACGACGTCCCGGCTGAGCAGGAACACCGGGATCAGCGCGAGCAGCACCGCCGCCCGCAGGAACACGGCCGGCTCGACGTAGCCGCTGCCATGCACTCCGAGGTAGCCCTGCGCGAAGAAGGCCGTCCAGAGGATCAGCTCCGACACGGTGAAGATCGCCCACCACAGCACCCGAACGGTCAGCAGCGGGAAGAACGGCAGCACCCACAGCGCGTACTGCGGTGAGGCCACCTTCCCGACCGCGATCGTTCCGGCGATCGTGGCCGCACCCACCCCCACCGGCGACGCGCCGTAGCGCACGCAGGCGACCCCGGCGATGACGAGCGCCGCCGTGACCACGCCCGATGCGAGGTTCACGTTCGAGACGGTGAAGTGGTGGTGCATCCAGAACCAGACCGAGTTGATGTCGGGCGGGCGGTGCTGCTGGAAGGTGTACGCCGTTCGCCAGCCCTGGTAGTTCGCGAGCATGATCGGGACGTTGGCCGCGACGACCACCGCAGCCGCGGCGCCCGCGAGCCAGACCGCGCCACGACGGTCACCGCGCAGCCAGCGCGACGCGAAGAACGCGGGGACGAGCAGCAGGGGATAGATCTTCAGGATGGCGCCGGCGCCGAGCAGGGCGCCCGCCAGCCCCGCGCGCTCGGAGCGAAGGGCCGTGACAGCCGCCGTCACCGCCGCGACCGGAAGCAGATCCCAGTTGTGGAAGGCGTACACGAGCAGGAGCGGCGACGCGGCGAACAGGTAGGCCCGCGTGCCGGTGGGAGCGAGCAGGAGCACCGTCAGCAGCGCCGCAGCCGACAGCCCGACGGCGGTGATCGCGAGGAACTGGTCGGCGTCGTGGGCCGGCTGCGCCGCCGCCCACATGGCCGCGCCGATGCCGACCGGATACTCGACCCAGCCGGCGCTCTGCGTGGCTCCGGGTGGAAGCTGCTTCGGTGGCTCGCCGGGGTGGTACGGCCGGTAGTCGAGGTACGGGGTGGCTCCCACGTTCAGCTGTCGCTGGACGTACAGGATCCGCACGTCGCTGACATCGGGGTCCTCGAACGGCCCGGAGCCGTGCACCTGGCCGAGCTTCAGCGCCAATCCGGCCGCCAGCACGACCATGCAGACCAGCAGCGGGCCGGAAGCGGCGTGCCGTCTCCCCACGGCCGCAAGGATACCGGGCGACCCGGTGGTGCCCTACGGCCCGTGCGTGATCCGAGCGGGATCCGGCCGGCCGTCAGCCGTCACCGGCACGAAGTCGAAGCCGTCGGGCGTGTTCAGGTACCCGGCCCCCCGGCCAGGGATCGCGAGGTGACCGTAGTGCCAGACGATCCGCCGCGTGCGCGGGTCAATGATCACGATCCGGTCGTTGTAGTCGTCGGTCACCGCGATCATGCCGTTGGGAAGCATCGCCGCCAGACTGGGGTGATCCAGCCGGCCGGGCCCGCTGGTCGGCTGGTAGCGCCACAGCAGGCGTCCCGTGCGCCGGGAGAGGATGACCACGCCCCCGGGATTGGCGTAGTCCGCGAGCAGGATGTTGCCGTCCCGGGTCACCTGCGGATCCGAGGGGTAGGCGACCGGGGCGCGATACACCCGGACGAGCCGCCCGCTCATCGTGAACTCGTCGATGTAGGAGCCCGCGATCTCGGAGACGAGCAGGTGGCCGTTCGGAAGCGGCGTGTCGCCGTTGACGGCGCCCAGGTAGCGGGGCGGGTCGTGCACGCAGTGGCCGGCTTGCCCGATCGAGCGGATCACGCGCCGATGGCGGATCTCGAGCACGCGGCAGTTGTAGGCGTCGGCGACGATCACGGTGCCGTTCGCGAGCCTGTAGGCATCGTCCGGCGTGTTCAGGTACCCCGTTCCGGAGCCTCGGACGCCGGCGTGCCCGTACCGCCAGATCACGTGCCCGCTCGGGTAGCTGATCTGGACGATCTGGTGGTTCTCCTCCTGGTTCGAGATGATCGATCGACCGCCCGGGGCGAAGAAGGTGTCGTCGTCGAAGTACAGGCGGGCCTGCGAGCGGTTGTGCGGGTACTTCCAGATGATGCGGTGCCGTGGATCGACCACGAGGATGCGGTTGTTGCCGCGGTCGGCGATGAGCAGGTCTCCCGGAAGCGGGCCGCCAAAGCCAGCTGCAAGGCCCGCGGTCGCCGTCGTCGTCGTCGTCTTCGCCGGTGGATCTTTCGGCGCCGCCGCGGGCTGGAAGGACAGCGACTCGATCGCGCTTGTGGGGCTGGCGCCCGTGCTCCCGCCGACGATCAGGAGCCTGTCGGGCAGTGTCGCCACCGGGGCGTCGGAGAGCGGGGTCGGCAGGCGCGCGGCGAGCTTCGCCGAGCCGTCGGAGCGGATGCCGACGACCGACCGCATCGGGCGGTTGCCGGCGCCAAGGCCGCCGACGACGTACATGGTGCCGTTCAGCGTGCCGGCTGACGCGTGCATCAACGGCTGCGGCAGCGTGCCAATCCTCCCCACCCGGCCGCTTCCCGGCGTGAAGCGGTAGATCGCCGCGGTCGGGCCGGCCTGCGTCCGGCCCCCGGCGATGACGATGTCGTTGCCCATGGTGGCGACAGCCGCATACCGCGTCGGAACCGGGAGCCGCCCGACCCGCCGCACAAGGGAGCCGGAGAAGCTGTAGATGGCGTCGGACCACGCCGACCCGGTGAACCCGCCGACGACGTAGGTGGTGCCGTTCACCGAGGTGGTGGACAGGTCGGACAGCGGCGTCGGCAGGGCGCCCACGAGTCGCGTCCGCCCCGTCGAGGGCCGAAACAGCCCGATGCCCGACGCGCTGGTCACCTGGCCGCCGCCGAGCACGTACAGCCGGCCGGCGACGGTCGCGGCGGCCGCGTCGTGCAGCGGGACGGGCAACCGACCGATCGTCCGGATGACGGCCTCCCGGATGCGCGACACCGTGCCGACCGACGATCCCGCCGCGTCCAGGCCGCCGAACACGTACGCCGTGTCGCCGATCACGGTCACCGCGCTGTCCTGCACGGCCGCCGGCAGGCGGCCGTCGCGGCGCACCGTCAGTCGCAGCGTCGGCTTCGCGGCGTGGTTCGAGCGCTGCATCGTGGATGGCGGCGCGGTCGCAACGTGTGTCCGCTCGGTGGCATCCGAGGCGCGGTCGAACCAGAGGCCGCCAAGAGCAGCCACAGCGACGGCGAGGACGAGGGATACGGCCATCAGCCGGCGTCGGGCTCTGCGGCGTGCGGCCGGTCGGCGGCGGGCGCTCATCGGCGGCTCAGGGTAGACCAGTTCGCCGCCTCCGAGAGGCGTACCGGTGCTGTACGGCGATGGCGCAACGCAACCGCAACCCGGCTTCATCTCGGGACAACCGGACTCTCAGCGTTTCCCCAGGAAAGGGGGATACCGTCGTGGCGATGACCAGCCAGACCCCGGCCGAGCGCCCAGGGCCGGAGCGACACGGCCGCCGGCGGCGGTGGATCCTCGCCACTCTGGCGCTGATCGTGCTGCTGCTCGCCGCGCCGGCGTACTCCTACACGACGACCATGATGCAGCCGTCGAGCCTGCCGCTTTGGCCGCGAACAGTGGAGTGGATCCGGGCCCATCACGGCAACTGGCTCGTCGACGAGGCCGAGCACTACTACTACAGCTGGAAGGCGCCCGGAAAGGGCGGCCCCCAGCTGACCAGCCTGCCGAGCGTCGGCGTCGGCCCCGTGCCCGCGGCCACACGTCGCCACCTCGGGGCCGGCACGCCGCTGCCGCCCCCGATCACCCCGCTGTTCGCACAGCCGATGCCGGGCGAGGGCATCTGGCGCGGCACCGGGCCGGTCGTGAACGGCCGCCCGCCGGTGCTGTTGACCACGTTCCGGCCGCAGCTGGACTACCCGCGCGTGGTTGCCTACGTGGCCTGGTTCGACCACACCCGCACGTCGGTGGCCTGGTATCCCGGGCGCTACGAGCCGCCCAATGCGCCCGTCCGCGGCCCCATGTCGATCCCCTACGACCAGCGCTGGCGGCTGCTCGCAACGTTCAACGGCGGGTTCGTCTACAAGGACGGCGGCAACGGCTCGTCGATTGGCGGCCGTGGCTACGAGCCGCTGAAGCGGGGCCTGGCCACCCTCGTCGCCTATCGCGACGGCCGGGTCGACGTGGCGACCTGGCATGGCGGCCCCGTAGCCGGCCCGCAGATCGCCTTCGCCCGGCAGAGCCTGCCGCTGATCGTCGACAACGGCCGTCTCAACCCAGCGCTGAACGACTCCTCGCAGTGGGGGTACACGCTCGGCAACGCCACCCGAGTGTGGCGAACAGGAGCGGGCATCGACCGGCACGGCAACCTGATCTACGCGGCCGCCGACTGGCAGACGGTGACCTCGCTGGCCAAGATCCTGCAGCGCGCCGGGGCGGTTCGCGCGATGCAGCTCGACATCAACCCGGAATGGCCGACCCTGATCACGTACCGCCACGGCTCGACGCTGCAGCCGGACCGGATCGTGCCGAACTACCAGCAGCCGCCGACGCGCTACCTCGTCCCCGACGACCGCGACTTCTTCGCCGTGTACCGGCGCATGCCGGGCCCGGTCACGGTGCCGTTCCGGTAGCCGGAACGGGGACTTCCCCGATGGCCGCCGTGCCTCGTCCATCCATGCTGAGGCTGCAGCCGATGAGAACCGTCTCACACGCGTGCGTCACACTGGAACGGCGATGAACATCCTGGTGGTCGAGGACGAGCCGCTGATCATGTCGTTCCTCCAGCGCGGGCTGGTGGCCGAGGGGCACACCGTGACCACCGCGGATCGCGGCGACACCGCGCTCGGGGTGTTCGCGCAGGCCCATCCAGACATCGTCATCCTCGACATCATGCTCCCGGGCATCGACGGGTTCGACGTGCTCGCCGCCATCCGTGCGAGCGATCCGCAGGTGCCCGTCATCCTGCTCACGGCACGGGGTGAGATCGCCGACCGCGTCCGCGGGCTCGATCTCGGGGCCACCGACTACGTCGTCAAGCCGTTCGCCTTCGCCGAGCTCGCGGCCCGCGTGCGCGCGCACACGCGCGACGGCAGCGCCGCCCGGTCGGCCGACCGGCTCGAGGCCGGCGGACTCCGCCTCGACCTGCTGACGCGCGAGGTGCGGGTCGAGGATGTCGAGATCCCGCTCTCGGCCCGCGAGTTTGCCCTGCTTGCCTACCTCATGCGCCATCCCGGGCAGGTGCTCTCGCGGGAGCAGATCCTGAACGGGGTCTGGGGCTACACCTTCGACCCTCGCTCCAATCTGGTCGACGTCTACGTCGGCTATCTGCGCCGCAAGCTGGGGGATGCGGCCGACGGCATCGAGACGGTTCGCGGCATGGGCTACCGGCTGCGCCGCGCCAAGGCGGCATGAAGCCTCACCTCGCCATCCGGACGCGGTTCGCGCTGATCACGGCGACGCTGGCGCTGGGCGTGCTGCTCGCGGGGATGCTGACCGTCTACCTGGTCGAGCGGCGGGAGGTCGCCCAGGCGCTGCAGGATCAGGCCCGCCGTGCCGCGGTCGAGCTCGCCCGGGCGAAGCACAAGGGCGACGTCAGCGAGCACACCCACCGGCAGGCGAAGGGATCATCCTCGCAATCGCAGCCGCCGTCCGGGGGAAGCTCGCAGCCGGCGCCTCCGCCCACGTCCACGCCCAACGATGGCGGCGGCGACTCCGGGTCGACCGGCGGAGGCACGGGTGGCTGGGGCGGCGGCGAATCCGGGGACGGCTCCGGAGGGGTGTCCAGCGACGCGGCCTTCCTGGTCTCCGGTGGCGAGTCGGAGGCCGAACATGAGCGCAGTGACGACGTCGTCAGGTCCTACCTGCGAGCCCGCAGCGGGTCCGATCAGCTGCTGCTCACCGTTGCCGGTGACGGCACCGTGCTCTCGAACCGGCCCGCCGCGCGCGGCCTGCTCACCCGTCACCTGCCACGGCCCGGCGGTTCCAGCTCGTTCACGATCGGCGGCGTCGGCTATCTGGCGGCGGTCGAGCGCGCCGGCACCGGCGAGGCGGTCGCCGCGGTGCCCGTGGCCGAGGCGCAGGCCGCGATTCACCGGCTGCTGACGGCGATGCTGATCGTCTGTGCGCTCGGCCTCATCCCCGCGACGCTCGCGGCGTGGTGGGCCGCGCGTCGCGCGCTGTCGCCGCTCTCACGCATCGCCCAGCGGGCCTCCCGCGTCACGGCGGGCGACCTGTCCGTCCGGATGGGCCCGGCCCGGGCACGTGACGAGATCGGGGAGGTGTCGACGGCGATCGACGCCATGCTCGACCGGCTGCAGGAGGCGTTCGACAGCCAGCAGCGGTTCATCGACGATGCGTCCCATGAGCTGCGGACGCCGCTCACCATCGCCAGAGGGCATCTGGAGACGGCGCTGCCGCCGGATGCGACGCCCCAGCTCCGCGACGCCGTTGCCGTTGCCATCGCCGAGATCGATCGCATGGCGGAGATGGTCGACGGCCTGCTCGGGCTCGCCCGCGGCGGCGCGGGCGGCGCCTCCTGGTCGCCGGTGGACGTCGGGCAGCTGATCGAACGGAGCGTCGAGCGCGCACGCGTGCTCGGCGAGCGCACCTGGCGGGTGTCTGTTGCCGGCGGACTGGTGGCGATCGGCGATGAGGGGCCGCTCGAGCAGGTGCTGCTGAACCTGTTCCGAAACGCCGTCAAGCACACACGGCCCGGCGATCTGATCGAGGTGTCGGCCTCTCGGGCGGGCGACGTGGTGCGGTTGGACGTGTGCGACCACGGCGAAGGGATCGACCCGGAGCTGCTGCCCAGGGTGTTCGACCGGTTCGTCCGGGCGGACGGGGCGCGCGGCCGCGAGACCGGCGGCACCGGGCTCGGGCTTGCGATCTGCCGCGAGATCATCGCGCGCCATGGCGGCACCATCACGGCGGCAAACGTGCCGTCCGGCGGGGCGCGCTTCACCATCGAGCTGCCGGCTGCGCCGGTGCCGCTCGACGAGATGAAGACGTTCTCACCCGGGTCTCACGTGTAGCTCACCGACGGTTCCTACGGTGGGTGGGGAGCCCGTCCGGGCTCGATCACCGACCAAGGAGGAGCCGAAGTGAGCAGGCAGACGAACGTCGCCGGGGCGGCTGTCCTCGCCGGCCTGATCGCCGGCGGAACGGTCTACGCCGCCGGTCACCGCGTGGGCGATCCCGCACTCACCGCGTCAGCAGACGCTCGCAGCACCCTCAACCGCATTCATCCCGTGGCGGCGCGCCACGCGCATCTCCTGCGCTGGCATCCCGTTCAGCTTCCAAAGCACGCGCATCCGCGCGTGATCGTGAGCGGCGCTGCGCCGGCGGCTGCCGCGGTGGCCGCTGCGCCGGTGGCGGTCGCGTCCGCCCCGGTCACGCACACCAGCCCCGCGGCATCGGGCGACGACGGGCACGAGAGCGAGGTCGGCGATGACTAGCTTTGCGGTCAAGCTCTACACCGTCGTTGTGGCCGTGCTCTGCGCGGCGGCGGTGGCGTGGACGATCAATCAAAGCAGCGCGGCCTCCGCCTGGCGCACGGAGGCTCAGGCCTGGCAATCGGCCGCTCGACGGACGGTGGTGCAGGAGCGGGCGGTCTCCCAGCGCTACCGGCATCTGGCCCGGCAGTACAACCAGCTCGTCGTCCGCACGCGCCGGTCGCAGCACACGCTGATCGCGCGGATGCAGACGGCGCAGGCCGTGCTTCCGGCCGGGAGCACGTCGGGCTCCGTCCCTGCGGCCGCACCGGTTGCCGCGTCGGCGCCTGCGCCGGCCCCATCGGCTCCGACCACGAGGACGAGCTGATGCTGCCTGCAGCCCTCACAACCACGACCGCCTGGCGCTGGCAGGCGACGGGCACCACCTGGCAGATCCACCATACCGGCGGCGTCGACGAGACGCTGGCCGGATGGGCGGCCGAGGCGGTGGCCCGCGACGAGGCCCGGTGGTCGCGGTTCGTCCCGACCAGCCAGGTGCGCCGGATCACCGCGACCGCCGGATCCCCGGTGCCGGTCGACGAGGACACGCTTCGCCTGGTCGAGGCAGCCTGCCGGTGGCATCGGGTCACCGGCGGGCTGTTCAATCCGCTGGTCGGCCGTGCGCTTGCCGAGTGGGGCTACGCGGAGAGCCTCTCCACGCGGCCGGCGGGCCGCGACCGGAGCCCGCGGCCGGCGGCCGTGGTGGGAGAACCCGTGGTCGACCGCGCCGCCGGCACCGTGGCCATTCCCTCCGGCACGGCGCTCGATCTGGGCGGCATCGGAAAGGCCTGGATCGCGGCCAGGGTCGCGGCGCTCGTCAGGAGCTCGTGTGACGACCCGCTCCTGCTCGTCGACGCCGGCGGCGACATGACCGCCGCCCGGGGCGATCACCAGGTGACGGTCGAGCGTCCGGGCGACCCGGACGGTGAGCCGCTCGCGACGCTGCTGCTCCGCGAGGGAGCCGGGGTCGCGACGTCGGGCCATGGCCGCCGCCACTGGCGGAATGGCGACGGCGAGCGGGCGCACCATCTGATCGACCCGGCAACCGGAGCGCCCGGCGCGCGGGCCCATGCCACCGTGGTGGCGGACGACGTCGTTGCCGCCGACGTGCTGGCGAAGGTGCTCGCGCTTCGGCCGGAGCTGATCGGGCAGCTGGGCGAGCCGGCGATCGTCATGCGGGACGGCCGCGTGGATGCGACGCCGGCCTGGGCGGAGGTGTGCGCCGCATGATCCTCTGGGACATCGCACGGGCGAGCGCCATGGTGGCGTTCGTCTGCTTCACCTTCACCGTGGCGTGGGGCATCGGGCTGAGCGTGCGCTTCTGGCGTCCGGCGGCCGAGCACGTCGGGTTTCACCGCTTCCTGTCCTCGCTTGGCCTGGTGGCGGTGGGCACCCACGTCGGCGCGCTGCTGGCCGACCGCTACGCGCACGTCACGGCGGCCTCGCTCGTGGGGCGCGACCCGCGCCCGGGAGTGGTCGTCGGGGCGGCGGCGCTGTGGCTGGCGGTTGCGCTGCCCCTGTCGTTCCGGCTGCGCCGGGCACGCTGGATCTCCCAGCGTGTGTGGCGCTCGTTTCACTACGCCGGCTACGCCGTGTGGGCGCTCTCCTTCCTGCATGGAGTGACGAGCGGCACGGACACGCGGTCGCCGTTTGCGGTTGCGGTCTACGCCGGGTCGGCCGCCCTGGTCGGCGCGGCGGTGTGGCAGCGGTGGTTCGAGCAGGCACGTCCGGCGGCGAAGGCGCAGCCGGAGAGGTCGGCACCGTGAGCGCGCCGCGGGTCACTGTGGTCGGAAATGGCGTCGCCGGCTTCGCCTGCGTCCGCGAGCTCGTGGCCGCCGGGGCGGAGGTCACCCTGGTCGGTCCCGGCCTGCCCTGCGACCGCCCGCCGCTGTCGAAGCGCGCGCTCGAGACCGGGATGCCGCCATACCTTGCCGATGCGCAGGAGCTGGCGGCGATGGGTGTCAGCCACCTCGACGGCTGCGCCGGCGAGCCGGATCTCCGCCGCCGTACGCTTCCCGTGCGGCTGCGGTCGGGCGAATCGTGTGAGCACCGGTTCGGCCGGCTGGTGTGGGCGACCGGCCTTGCGCCGAACCGGCCACCGGTCCCGGGCATCGAGCTGGCGGCCGACATCACCCACCCGATCGGCTTCGAGCGCGAGGGCGGGCGTCTTGCCGGCGGCGGGCTGCGGATCACCGTGCTCGGAGCAGGTCTGATCGGCTGCGAGACCGCGGCCGCGCTGGCTCGGCGGCACCGCGTGACGCTGCTCGAGCGCGGGGTGCGCCCTCTCGAGCGGTTCCATCCTTCCGTGTCCAGCCGTGCGGTCGCGGCCCTGGAGGATGCCGGCGTGCGGTTCCTGGCCGGGTGCGCGGTGCGACGCATCACGAGGTCGGAGGGCGAGCATCGTGTCGAGGTCGACGGCCGCGCTTCGCTGCGGGCGGATCTCGTCCTCACGTCGGCCGGCGTTCGGAGCACGCTGCCGGAGGCGCTCGGGCCCGGCGGCACCGCCGAGGTGGACGAGCGGCTGCGGGCGCAGGGGCTCGAGCAGGTCTGGGTGTGCGGCGACCTGGCGGCCGTTCCGCATCCCCGCTATGGCCGGATCACCGTGCCCCACTGGGACACCGCCCGGGCGAGCGGGGCCCACGCTGCCCGCTCGGCGCTCGGCGACGAGACGCCCTTCGTCCGCGAGCCGTACTGGTTCTCGGACATCGGCAGGCTGCGCGTGCAGCAGGTCGGCCTGGCCGCAGCCGCCGTGGAGTGGAGGGAGCGCGACGGCCTGACGGTCGGTCATGACGAACGCGGGCGGCCGGCATGTGTCCTGCTCGTGAACACCCCGCAGCGACTGGCGGAAGCGCGTCGCCTGGTCGCGGCATGAGAACGGAGGAACGAACGATGAGCGATGACCAGGTGAAGCTGCTGATCGACGGGAACGAGTGCATCGGCTTCGGCGAGTGCGTGTCCGAGGATCCGGGCGCCGTGGAGCTCGGCACGGACGGCTGCGCGCACGCGATCGTCGCGACGCTGGCGCGCTCGCGCGCCGAGCGGATCTGCGCGGTGTGCCCGACGGGCGCCATACGCGTCAGCGGCTGACCTGCCCCGGATCCGCGGGTGTCCGCACCCGCGCGCGGTCTATCACTGATGCCCCGGAGCCGGTGTCCGGCCACGATGTGGACAGCGTCGGGAGGCGCCAGACCATGTCGTCGGCTGGGAACATGATCACCAGGTGTGGCCGCGCCCTCGCCGGGCTCGGGAGGGAGGGCGTGATCGCGGGCGCTGAGCTGGCGGCGATCGCCATTGGGGTGGCGCTGCTTGCGACCGGGCACGATCGGGCCGCCGACGTCGTGCTCGCGCTGGCCGTCGCCGGCGCGCTGGTGCCGCTGACCTGGGACGTGGCCCGCACGCTGATGCATGGACGGGTCGGCGTCGACAGCATCGCGTTGATCGCGATGGCGGGGGCGCTGGCGCTCGGCGAGTACCTCGCCGGGGCCGTGATTGCGCTCATGCTGTCGGGTGGAAACGCGCTGGAGCGCCTCGCCGAGGGCCGCGCCAGACGGGAGCTCTCATCGCTGCTCGACCGAGCGCCGCGCAGCGCCCGCCGGCGCGAGAGGTCGGCCGTGGTGGAGGTGGACGTTGACGCGGTTGAGCCGGGTGATGTGGTGATCGTGCGGCCCGGCGAGGTCGTCCCCGTCGATGGCCTGGTCATGTCGGAGCAGGCGCTTCTCGACGAGTCGTCGCTCACGGGCGAGCCGCTTCCGGTGGATCACGCGGCCGGCACGGCAATCCACAGCGGAACGACCAATGCCGGGCCGCCGTTCGAGATGCGGGCCACCCGCCGCGCGGCGGACAGCGCCTACGCCGCGATCGTCCACATTGTGGAGCATGCCTCGGCGCAGCGGGCGCCGTTCGTCCGGATGGCGGACAGGTACGCAGGCATCTTCCTGCCCGTGACCCTCGCCGTGGCGGCTGCCGCATGGGCGGTCTCCGGATCGCCGACGAGGGCGCTGGCGGTGCTGGTCGTGGCGACGCCCTGCCCGCTGATCCTCGCCGCTCCGATCGCGTTCGTCGCGGGCATGTCCCGCGCCGCCGGTGAGGGCATCATCGTCAAGGGCGGTGCGCCGCTCGAGGCGCTCGCGACCGCGCGGGCCGCCGTCCTCGACAAGACCGGCACGCTGACGGTGGGACGCCCGGCGGTGGTCGCCGTGGAGCCGCAGGACGGGGCTGGGGTGGACGACGTGCTCCGGTTGGCGGCGTCCGTCGATCAGTACTCCGTGCATCCGCTCGCCGACGCGATCGTGGCGGAATCACGCCGCCGGGGCATCGAGCCCGCCGCCGCCACCGGCGTCGAGGAGACGACCGGGAGCGGCATCTCCGCCGTCGTGGACGGCGTCCCGGTATCGGTGGGCCGACCCGGCTGGGCCGGCAGTGAATCGACGGCGGATAGTGATAGCCCCGATGGCACCGTCGTCGCCGTCGTCGCTGACGGCCGCCCGTGCGGCCGGATCCTGCTCGCCGACCCCGTTCGTCCCGAGGCAGGCGATTCCATCGCGGCGCTCCGCGCGGACGGGGTTGGGCGGGTGGTGCTCGCGACCGGCGACGGACAGGCCGTTGCCGATCGGGTGGCCGAGGCGGTCGGCATCGACGAGGTCTACGCCAGGCAGTCGCCGGAGGACAAGGCGCGGCTGGTGCAGCGCATCCACGACCGTCCGGTGGCCATGGTCGGCGACGGGGTGAACGACGCGCCGGCCCTCGCCGTTGCTGATGTGGGCATCGCCGTCGCGAGCGACCGCTCCACCGTGTCGTCGGAGACGGCTGACATCGTCATCGTCCATCCGCGGGTGGAACGGATCGTGCTGGCCCGGCGCATCGCCCGCCGGAGCCGGTCGATCGCCCGGCAGTCCGTTATCGCCGGCATGGGCCTGAGCGTCGTCGCGATGGGAGCCGCCGCGGCCGGTCTGATCGCCCCGCTGGGTGGTGCCATCCTCCAGGAGGTGATCGACGTGGCGGTGATCCTGAATGCGTTGCGCGCGCTGCAGATGCCGAACCAGGGCGCCGGCTCAGCGGCGACGAACGATCCTCACCGGCGCAGCATCTCGCCGATCAGCCGCTCGGAGGCATAGAGCGGCGCGGTCTCGGCGCTGCGGCGGTCGTATTCGTCACGGTGCCGCGTGCGAAAGGCGCGGTAGTCCTCCGCCGAGCGCCAGCGGTCGAACAGGAGGTAGCGGCCGTCGTCGTCGCCCAACGCCCACAGCTCGGTGCCGAGATAGGACGGGTCCTGGCCGAAGAAGCGCGCCCAGTCTCCGGCGCTGCCGTACGTGCGCTCGAACGCAGCTCGGGTCTCCTGAGGCACCAGGTATTCGAAGGCGATCGCGTACCCGGCTTCTGAATCGGTGTCCGCCACGATCGAATCAACCTAGCCGCGTCCGCCGACGCCGCCCGCGGGCGGAACGGCGGTGTCAAACCAGGGTGTCGGCCGCCGCGTGCCTCTCGTGACGCATCCGGCACGGTTCTCCCGATGGTTGGGCGCAGCCCGGCCGGGCGGTCTCAAAGCACGCCGGATCGGCCGTGGCCGATCCGGCGCGGGGGTGTGACGGGTTGTCACGCATTCGTCGCTCGAACCCCGGGTCGTCCGCGGCTAGACTCGGCCTCGTGAGCCGCCTGATCGACCCCGACGACTCGGTGCTCGTGCTCGTCGACGTGCAGGCCGGCTTCGTCGATCGCGTCGAGCCGGAGCGCACCGCCGGCCTGCTCGACCGGATCGCCTTCCTGGCCCGCAGCGCCCGGTTCTGCGGCATCCCGGTGATCGCAACGCTCGAGACGCCTGAGGAGTGGGGTGAGCTTCACCCGGCCGTCCGGGACGAGATCGGAGATGCGGCGGTCATTCGCAAGGAGGTGTTCGGCCTCGCCGACGACCCGGCGGTGTGGCCTGCCGTGCGATCCGCCGATCGCTCGACGGTCGTCCTGGCCGGGCTCGAGACGGACGTCTGCGTCGCGCAGTCCGCCCTCGGGCTGCTCGACCGCGGCATGCGCGTGGTGGTCGTCGAGGACGCCGTTGCCTCGCCCGGCACCGCACACGCGGCCGGTCTCGAGCGGATGCGGCTGGCCGGGACCGTGCCAGTCGTCGCCAAGCAACTGCACTACGAGTGGATGCGCACGGTGGAGCGGTCGCGGGCCTTCGACAGGGCCAACCCTGCACGGCTGGAGCACGTGTGAGGCTCCACGACTGCACCTGGATGCAGGTCGAGGCGTACCTCGAGCACGACGACCGGATCGTGCTCCCGCTCGGCTCCACCGAGCAGCACGCGTACCTGTCGGTCGGCACCGACGCCATCCTCGCCGAGCGGGTCTCGCTTGAGGCCGCCGAGCCGCTGGGAGTGCTCGTCGCTCCGGCGCTCCCCTACGGGCTCGCACCGTATTTCGCAGCCTTCCCGGGCAGCCCGAGCCTGCGCACCACGACCTACCTCGCGTTGGTCGGCGACCTGCTGGACTCGCTGCACGGCCAGGGCTTCCGCCGCTTCGTGCTGGTCAACGGGCACGGCGGCAACATGCCGGTGGAGGGACTGGCGGCGGAGTGGATGGCCGCGAACGAGACCGGCCAGGTGGTCGTGCACCACTGGTGGCGGGCGCCGAAGGTCTGGGCCGTGGTGCAGTCGATCGACCCGGACGCCGCGCACGCGAACTGGCTCGAGAGCTTTGAGTGGACGCGCCTGGCCGGCTCCGATCCGCCCACCGAGAGCAAGCCCATGGTCGACCTCAGCGTCCTGCGCGCGGCCGGACCGTCTCGCGTGCGCGAGCTGCTCGGCGACGGCTCGTACGGGGGCCGCTACCGCCGGTCGGCTGCGGACGAGGAGGCCGTGTGGCAGGCCGGCGTCGAGGAGGTTCGCGCGGTGCTCGCCGGCTTGCGGGCCTGAGCTCTCAGGGGTGGAACAGGTAGAGCGTCCCCGTCGTGCTGTGGTCGTTCGCATCGCCGACCGGCACGGCGATCCGCCCACCCGCAACGATCGGCGAGTTCCAGTGGCCCGCGCCGGCCGCGAGCTCCGCGAGCAGGTGGCCGGTGCCCGGCGCGTAGACGTTGAGGGACCCGCCCATGTCGTAGATGTAGAGCAGGCCGCCGGCCACGACCGGGCTCGTGCCGGCCGTGGCGTTGCCCCACGCGTGGTGCAGCCGAGTGAAGCGCCCCCTGCCCGAGACGCGATAGGCGTCCGTCCCCGAGCTGTCGGCCACGAACACCCAGGTCGTCTTCCCGTGCTTCCAGACGGCCGGCGAGCTGAACAGCTCGGCGCCGCCGGGCGTCGACAGCGTCTGCACGGAGCCGCCGAGGTGCCCGACGCGCTGTCGGCCCATCGAGATCACGCGCAGCTTGCCGTCCTTGCCGCCCTGGAGCACGACCGGGCCGCGCTTGCGGATGATCGCCGGTGACGTCGAGCCGACATCGGTGTCGGTCGCGTTCAGCTGTGCCTGGTTGGTGGGCGTGAACGTGTGTACCAGACGGCCGCCCTTGGGCGAGAGCTCGAGCACCGAGTCGCCCCAGTACTGCTTCCCGTTCCAGAAGCCGTTGCCGGTGGCCACGAGGATGTTGCCGCGCGAGGCACCGGAGGTCGTGTCGATCACCGCACCGCTGCGGCCGAAGATGGCCGAGTCGGACTGCGGGCACCTCGCCGGTCGCAGCAGGTGGTGCGCGCCGGAGCAGAGCGAGTTCCAGACGCCCAGCCGCTTGCCGGTGAGCATCGAGATGATGACGACGTGGCCCTGGTAGGGCGGCTGGTCGCCGATGTACCCGCCGGTTGTGACGTAGAGGCGATTGCGGTAGGTGTTCAGCGCCGAGGCGATCTTCTCGCGTGCCGGAAGCAAGGTCACGCGCACCGGCCACGGCCCGCGTGTGATCTCGCGGCCATTCGCCACCGAGAGCTTGTGGATGAGACCGTTAGGTGTCGCCGCGAAGATGAACCTGTGCGCCGGGTCGACGACCGGGGTCGCCGTCGTGATCTGGTAGCTGCCCGCGTAGTCGGAGTAGGAGGCGGGGGTGTACGTCCACAGGATCGCTCCCTTTGCCGAGATCGCAACCGTCCGGCCGTAGGTGGTGGTGACGACGAAGATGTTTCGCGTCGAGCCGCCGACCGTGACGCCGTGCAGGAAGATCGGCGAGGAGTCCACGGTGCCCGGGAGGTGCACGGTCGTTCGCGCCAGCGCCGCGACGTTCGCGGCCGTGATGCCGGTCGCGTTCGGCTCGGTGCCGAAGCGGGCGGATGAGACGTTGAACCGTGTCCACGAGTAGGTCGGCGCAGAGACGGCACGGGCCGCGCCGGCGTGCAGGACGAGGGCGGAGGCGCCGGCGAGCAGCGCAGCGGCCAGGGCGAACAGGACGCGGCGAGGCGTGACCACGGGAACCATGCTAGCCCCTGCACGACGTGAGCCGCCTCCCCGGGGAGCCGCCCGCTGCGGCGGCTCCCCGGGATGGGACATGCTCAGCCGTTGAAGCCGTGGAATGCGCCGAGCGGGGTCGGCAGCTTCGGCTCGAACGGATGGAAGTGGAAGGCGCGCGTCGTGTCGAACCCGGCCTTCTGCGCCGCCGTCTTGTCGGCGAACGGCAGCAGCGCCGAGACGGCCTGGCTGATGTCCGTCCAGCCGAGCGTGCGCTCGTAGCCGTTGTTGTTCGGCGGATCGACCTTCTCGGCGACGCCCTGGGCGCCCTTGACGAACTCGATCGGGCCGCCGTCGCGGGGGGCGACGTTGGGGGCGACGACGCGGGCAAGCGTGCGATGGTCGCTCTCGATGCCCATGATGCGGGCGGCGGTGACGCGCAGATCGGCCGTCGAGAAGTTCCGGACGCCCACGAGGTACGCCGCGATGAACGCATCCTCGAGCGTGACCAGCGTGTTCAGCGTCACGCGCGCCCGCCGGAACATGTGGTGCGGGTAGTAGAAGGTGGTGAACGGCGATGGCGTGCCGGTCACCGACTTCTCCAGCGCGTAGTGGGACATCTCCTCCTGCCGGGCGGCTCGCAGGTAGCCCTGGTCATCGCCCTCGAGGCGGGTGAAGAACGGCGCCCGCTGGATGATGTTGGTGTACGTGGTCACCGCGAGCGCCTCGGCGATCTCGGCGGCGATCAGGATGTCGGTGTCTCCCTTCGTCAGGCCCGATGCCCGTACAGGAGACGCCTGCAGGAGGCTGCCCAGGGCCAGACCTGCACCGGCTGCTCCGGCCGTGC
>DATAHR010000256.1:0-8494 GCA_036263035.1 Gaiellales bacterium
AAGAAGTACCGCCTCCTGGTGACAAACGCATCGGGCACGCTGCTCGACCAGACGACCGACTCGACGTCCTTCGTGGCCCCGATCGGGCTGCCGCAGGGGCTGATCTCGTGGAAGGTCGAGGCGCTCGACCAGAACAACACCGCGTTGACCTGGTCGCCGGTGCAGTCATTCACGCACACCCTGGCGGCTCCGACCATCCCGAGCGGCCCCGGGATCAACCCGGCCGGCGGGGCGGACATCCCGGCCTGGCAGTGGAACCCCGTGGACGGTGCGTCCAAATACGAGATCCAGGTGCAGTGGGAGAACCCGCCGGGCCACTCGACATCGCAGTCCTGGCAGACGACCGCCAACGCGTGGTCGGCCGCCAGCATGACCGGCGTCGGCCAGTTCCAGTGGCGTGTGCGGGCGCTGTACCCCACGCTGACGAGCAGCACCGTGGCCGGTGACTACAGCGCGTGGCAGGCCTTCAACCGGACGATTCCGGGCCCGGCCGGCCTGGCGTCCGATCTGGCCAGCACCACCACCGGCGTGACGAAGGTGCTGACGACGTGGAATCCGAGCCTCGGAGCCAAGTCATACAAGGTCGAGTTCTCGACGACGAACTCGTTCACCTCGACCTTCGACAGCGCGACGGTGCAGAACGCGTCCTACGCACCGACGCTCTCGAGCTTCGGGTCGACCGGCTACACGAACGGCGGCACGATCTACTGGCGCGTCGCCACGGTCGATGACGACAACAACACCGGCAGCTGGTCGGTCAGCACGCTGACGCTTCCGACGAAGACGGTGCTGACCAGCTCGTCGTCGTCCATCCACAAGGGCGTCACGACCAGCGTCACCTTCACCCTGAAGACGGTCGGCGGCACCGGTGTCGTCGGCGCCTCCGTGCATGTCAGCGGTGCCGGCGTGGTCGCGGCCACCAAGACCACCGGCACCGGCGGCAAGGTGACGTTCAAGCTGAAGCCGACGAAGACCGGCAAGGTGGCGGTAACGGCGAGCAAGGTCGGCTACTACAAGGCGACCTACACGCTCAGCACCTACTAGCGGTCTGGAGCACTGCGGGGGGTTCACGGGCCTGGGCGGAAACGTCCGGGCCCGCCTCGTTTGCCTTCCTCGCTGCATCGATCCACGCTCTGCTTCGGCTTCATAGAATCTTCTTTGCAAATCCTCCGTGATCGCGGATACTCCGCGCACCACACGAGGAGGGCGGCGGATGATCCGCACCGGCGAGGAGTACCGCGAATCGATCAGGGACGGCCGAGAGGTCTGGATGAACGGCGAGCGCATCCAGGATGTCACCGCCCACCCCGCCTTCAAGCCGCTCGTCGACGTCCGCGCCCGCATCTACGACATGGCGCACGACCCCGACACGCGGGACGTCATGAGCTACGCGGACGACGCCACCGGCGAGCGGCACGCGATCGGGCTCAAGCTGCCCGAGACGACCGAGGATTGGCACGCGAAGCGCCGGGCCGTGGACGCCGTGATGGACGACGTCGGCGGCGTGGTGATCCGCGTCGGCGACGAGACGGTCGGCGAGATGTGGTCGCTCTACGACGGGCGCGACGTGCTGAACGAGGTCGACCCCCAGTTCTCGGAGAACATCGAGCGGCACATCCACCGCGTGCTCCATGCCGACCCGTTCCACGTCTCCGCCAACACCGACCCCAAGGGCGACCGCTCCAAGCGCCCGCAGGAGCAGGACCCCGACATGCTGCTCCATCTCGTTCGCGAGACGGACAACGGCATCGTCGTGCGCGGGGCCAAGTACGAGACCGCCGCCGCCTATGCGAACCAGGCCTTCGTCAAGCCGACGATCGCCAACTGGGGCGACAGCGAGCTCTCCGACTACGCCCTCGGTTTCATCTGCGACATGGGCTCGCCGGGCATCAAGCACATCTGCCGCACCGGGTTCGCCGGCCGCGCGCCCGCTGAGGACTACCCGCTCGCGAACCGGTTCGACGAGGTGGACACGCTGGTCGTCTTCGACGACGTCGAGATCCCCTGGGAGAACGTCCTCTTCTACCGCCACACCCGCGCGGCCACCTTCATCCGCTCGACGCTGCACCGCTACAGCGCGTTCGCCTTCGTGCAGCGGATCCAGAGGGTCGCCGACATGCTGATCGGCGCCGCGCTCTTCAACGTCCGCCAGACCGGGCTCGAGCGCCAGCAGGCGGTGCAGGAGAAGCTGGCGACGCTGGCCTGCTACCGCGAGGGCATCAACGCCCACCTGACGGCGGCCATCGCAACGGCCGAGCGGTCGCCGGGCGGCCTCCTGATGCCCAATCAGTCGCTGCTCTACACCGGCCGCGTCCACGCCTGCACCCAGCTGCCGGCCATGATGCACATCGCCCGTGAGCTGGTCGGCGGGCAGATCTGCGTGACACCCGACGCGGCCACCTTCCGGCACCCGGAGACCGGGCCGTGGATGGAGAAGTTCTATTCGATCAACGACCGGTGGGGCGCGGAGGACCGGCGCAGGCTGCTCGCCTTCGCCCGCGACCTGCTGAACTCCGACTATGCCGGCCACCGGCTGACGTTCCAGCTGTTCGCGCAGTCGCCGCCGTTCGCGCACCTGGGCGCCGTGTACCGCAACTTCGACTTCGACGGCGCGCTCGAGGTCGTGCAGCGGTCAGCCGGCCTCTCGGATCGCGTGCTCGCCGAGCCGGTGAAAGGCGCGGCATGAGCCACACGCGCATCCGTCCCTTCAACACGCGCGACACCTATCCCGAGCAGAACCTCGACAACGACCTCTGCCAGGCTGTCCGCGCCGGCAACACGATCTTCCTGCGAGGGCAGATCGGCCAGGATCTCGAGACACGGGAATCCGTCGGGATCGGCGACGCGGAGGCGCAAGCCGAGCAGGCCATGGCCAACATCGCGATGCTGCTCGAGGAGGCCGGCGGCAGGCTGGAGGACATCGTCAAGGTCGTCGTCTACCTCACGGACATCCGCTACCGCGAGCCGGTCTACCGGGTGATGGGCCGGTGGCTGAAGGGCGTGTTCCCGGTCTCGACCGGCCTCGTCGTCAGCGCGCTGGCCCGGCCGGAATGGGTGGTCGAGATCGACGCCACTGCCGTCGTCCCCGATCAGCGGGCATGACCTTCTCGCTGGCCGGACTGTGCGAAAAGACGGGCATGGTTGGCATGGTCGTGTCGTCGTCCAGCCCGGCCGTTGCGGCCCGGTGCGCGCACGTGCGGGCGGGGGTCGGGGCCGCGGCGTCGCAGAACGTCACCGACCCTCGGCTGGGGCCGAAGATGCTGGATCTGATCGCGGCGGGCGTCCCCGCCGGTGAGGCCGTCGCCCGGGTCGCCGCCGAGGCGCCCCACGCAGAGCACCGTCAGCTGACGGCGGTCGACCGCAACGGCGGCACGGGCGTCTACTGCGGCGAGCAGACGCTCGGCCTCTATGCATTCGCCGAGCAGCGCAATGCCGTCGCCGCCGGGAATCTGCTCGGGGACGCGGGCGTGCCCTCTGCCATGGTCGATGCCTTCGCCGCGTTCCCCGACGCGCACATAGGCGACCGGCTCGTGGCGGCACTGGCGGCGGGAATGGAGGCCGGCGGCGAGGCCGGCCCGGTGCGATCGGCAGGCGTGGTCATTTGTGACCGCGAGTCATGGCCGGTGACCGACCTGCGCGTCGACTGGGACGACGAGCCGATCGCGCGGCTGGCCCAGCTCTGGCAGCTGTGGAAGCCGCAGGCAGACGCATACGTGACGCGCGCGCTCGACCCCGGCGCCGCGCCGAGCTACGGGGTGCCGGGGGACGAGTGAGGTTCTCGTTCCGCCAGCTCGAGTACTTCGTCGCCGCCGGAGAGACCGGGAGCGTGACCCGTGCCGCTCAGGGCTCGCACAGCGCCCAGCCGACCGTGTCCGCCGCGATCGCGAAGCTCGAGCGGGCGCTCGGCGTGCAGCTGTTCGTCCGCCACCACGCGCAGGGCCTCTCGCTGACGCCCGAGGGACGCCGCTTCCTGGGCGAGGCGAAGGAGCTGCTCCGTCACGCGTCGGAGGTGGAGCGCCTGGCGGTGACGCTGAGCGATGAGATCGCGGGCGTACTCGACCTCGGGTGCCTCGTCACCCTCGCGCCGCTGGTCGCGCCCAGCCTGGTGCGCGGCTTCGAAGCGGCGAACCCCCGCGTGCACGTCGAGCTGGTCGAGTCCCACCAGGACGGGCTGCTTGAGCGCCTGCGCGCCGGGCTGACCAGCGCCGCCCTCACCTACGACCTGCAGCTGCCCGCCGACGTCGAGTTCGAGCCGCTGGTCGAGCTGCCCCCGCACGCCCTGCTGCCCGCGGGCCACCGCCTGGCGCTGCGCAAGCGGGTGGGGTTGGGTGAGCTGGCACACGAGCCGCACATCCTGCTCGACCTCCCGCTCAGCCGCGACTACTTCCTGCAGCTGTTCGCCGAGGCGGGGCTCGAGCCGGTGATCGCGCTTCGCTCGGAGCATCCCGAGACGATCCGCACGCTGGTCGCCAACGGGTTCGGCTACGGCATCGTCAACGCGCGGCCGCGCAACGACCGCGCCCTGGACGGCGAGCCTGTGGTGACGGTGCCGCTGCGCGAGACGCACCGTCCGATGCGCCTTGGGCTGGCGTCGCTGCGCGGGATCCGCGAGACTCGTACGATCACCGCCTTCAAGCAGCACTGCCGAGAGACGATCACGCCGGACGGTGTCCCGGGCATGCTGGGAGCGGGAGCCTAGGATTTGGACGCGACCGCGGCAGGCACCACGCACCCACTCGACCCGCTCGGCGAGGCCGAGCTCGAACGCGCGGTCGAGCTGCTGCGGCGCGAAGGGCTCGCACGCGAGCGCACCCGCCTGATCAGCGTCGACCTGCTCGAGCCCGAGAAGGCGGCGCTCACGGGGTGGCGCGACGGAGGCCAGCTGCCGCCTCGGTGCGCCCGGGCGGTGCTCCTCCACAACGACAGCGGTGACGCCGTCGAGTGTGTGCTCGACCTCGATGCCGACAGGGTGCTCGAGCGCCGCACGCTGGAGGGCATGCAGCCCGCCGTCAGCATCGACGAGTACTTCGAGGCCGCCGTTGCGTGCAGGGAGGACCCGGAGTTCCGGGAGGCGCTGGCGCGAAGGGGCATAACCGGCGATCAGATCAACCTCGTGCACGTCGAGCCCTGGACGGTGGGAGCCTTCGAGGAGCCGGGACGCCGGGTGGCGCGCTGCCTGTCGTGGCTCCGCTCCTCGGATGACGACGTCAATCCGTACGGACGGCCGATCGGGAACCTTGTCGCTGTCATCGACCTGAACGAAATGCGCGTGCTGCGTGTGGACGATCACGGCGCCATCCCCGTGCCCGAGGGCGCCTGGGACTACCGCGACGGCGGCGGGACGGGCTACCGGGACGATCAGAAGCCGATCGAGATCACCCAGCCGGACGGGGTCAGCTTCGAGCTGCACGGCCGCGAGCTGCGATGGCAGAAGTGGCGGCTGCGCGTCGGGTTCTCGCATCGCGAGAGCCTCGTGCTGCACGAGATCGCCTACCAGGAGGGCGACGAGCTGCGGCCGGTCTGCCACCGGGCGTCGATCGCGGAGCTGATCATCCCCTACGGCGACCCGAACCCGACGGTGCACTTCAAGAACGTGTTCGATATCGGCGAGTACGGTGTTGGCCCATTGGTAAACGCGCTCGAGCTGGGCTGTGACTGCCTGGGCGACATCACCTACCTCGACGCGTGCTGCATCAACAGCGCGGGGGAGGTCGTGCGGCTGCCAAACGCGATCTGCATCCACGAGGAGGACTATGGGATCCTCTGGAAGCACACCGACGACGCGACCGGACAGGTGCACGTCGCCCGGTCGCGCAGACTGGTCATCTCGTGCATCACGACCGTCGGGAACTACGAGTACGGGTTCTTCTGGTACCTGTACCAGGACGGCGGGATCCAGTTCGAGGGCAAGCTGACCGGCATCATCCTCACGGCCGGCGTGCCCGCGGGCTCCGAGCAGCGGCACGCCACCGAAGTGGCGCCGGGGGTGGCCGCCGGCTATCACCAGCACTTCTTCACGGCTCGCCTCGACATGGACGTCGACGGCTCGCGGAACGTCGCGTACGAGATCGAATCTGCGCCGGTGCCGGCGGGCGACGGAAATGCCGACGGAACGGCCTTCACGACCCACCGTCGCACGTTCCGGCGCGAGTCGGAGGCCAGACGTGACGTCGCGCCACTGCAGGCTCGCCGCTGGCGGGTGGAGAACCCGGAGCGCCGCAACCGCATGGGACAACCAGTCGCCTACGAGCTTGTTCCCGGCGAGAACGTCGCGCCGATGGCCCTGCCCAACTCGCAGTTCCGGCGCCGCGCCGGCTTCCTCGACCACCACCTGTGGGTGACGCCCTACCGGCCGGACGAGCGCTTCCCGGGCGGTGAGTACCCGAACCAGCACGCCGGAGGCGACGGGCTGCCGCGGTGGACGGCGGACGACCGGCCGCTCGAGAACGAGGACGTGGTGCTCTGGTACTCGTTCGGCGCGCACCACATCCCGCGGCTGGAGGACTGGCCGGTGATGCCGGTGGCGTACTGCGGCTTCCATCTGCGCCCGGTCGGCTTCTTCGACCAGAGCCCGGCGCTGGACGTGCCGCCGCCGCATCCGGCGCACTGTCACTAGGGATCCCCCCGACGCCACAGCTCCCACGCTGCGGCACGATCGGTGGCGGGCGGCCGTCCCGGCCGTCCGCAACAGGGAGGTGAACATGAGGCGCATCTGGACGATGCTCGCCGCGGCTGCGGTTGTGGCGGGCTATCTCGCCGTCGTGTCACCGGCGCAGGCCGCCACGCCGAAGCAGCTGCTGGCGCGGTACCAGCCGGTGACGCTGATGGATCCGCTGGAGCCATTCCGCCCCACGGACGTGAACGGCTTCGTGCGCGACTCGGTGCTCGAGACGCAGTCCTCGCCCGGCGTCTGGACGCTGGTCGACGGCAACCCGACGCTGGGGACGCTACCGACACGCTCGTCGGACAGCTGCGCGAACCAGGGGCTGGTCGACTGCTACAGGCTGAACCAGCAGTCCTGCTCGCCGGCCGGCGGGCCGGTTGGCAACGTCGCCTGCTACGAGGCGGCGTGGACGGCGAGCGATCCCCGAGGCGTGGTCTACGGCCACGTGGCGTACAAGCCCCGGCGGATCGTGGTGCAGTACTGGTACTTCTACTACGACGACGTGTACTCGTACGACTACCCGCCGGACGATCTGTTCTGGCAGGCGCACGAGGGCGACTGGGAGGCGGTCACGGTCGTGCTGCGACGCTCGAACCAGCAGCCGATCTACGCCGCGTACAGCCAGCACTGCACCGGCGTGCGGCGCCCCTGGGGGCAGGTCGAACGGCGTGGGACGCACCCCGTCGACCACGTCGCGATCGGATCGCATGCCAACCTCTTCGAGGCGGGCACGCAGCCGATCGCAACGCAGTGCATCCCGGCACAGGCGATCGCCATCCTGCAGGCGCAGGGCCTGCCGATGCCGGTCGACCGGTCGAACGCCGGCGGAGCGCAGCTCGGACCGGCGCTTGACGGGGTGACGCCGACGCAGATCCGCAAGGTCGACCGGTGGCAGACACCCTGGGTCGCCTTCCCGGGTACGTGGGGCGAGTATCAGCTGTTCCACGCACCGGCGCCGATCGGCACCATGGTGTCCGGCACGGCACCACCGTCGCCGGCACTGCAGGCGCTGTGGAAGACGCCGCTTGCGGTCACGAGCCACTGGCCGGAGGGGTGAGCGGTGGTGGGGTGTCCGGTCCGACCGGGCCGGGCACCCCACCGTGGTAGGCTCCGCGCGCTTCGACCCACCGCTCTTCGCGAGGTCCCGGAATGAAGAAATCCCTGCTCGCAATCGCATTCGCCACCGTCGCCCTCGCCGCGTCGGCGTGCGGCTCGTCCAGCTCGTCGTCCTCCAGCTCGACTCCCGCGGGCGGCGGCACCGGCCCCGCCTGCAACCCGGCGAACAACAAGACGCTGACCGCGAACACGCTCACGATCGGCACGGACAACCCCGCCTACTACCCGTACTTCGCCGGCGGCCCGGGCCACGACTGGACGGGGCAGTACAACAACGACCCGTACAAGAACAAGGGCTACGAGGACGCGGTCGCCTACGCGGTGGCAAAGCAGATGGGCTACAGCCCGAGCCAGGTGAAGTGGGCGGTGACGCACTTCAACCAGAGCTTCTCGCCGGGGCCGAAGAACTTCGACTTCTACCTGGCGCAGGTCTCGATCAAGCCGAAGCGGGCCCAAAACGTCGACTTCAGCGCGCCGTACTACGCGGCCAACCAGGCGGTCGTGGCCATCAAGGGCACGCCGATAACCAAGGCGACCTCGCTGGCCGACCTGAAGTCGTACAAGCTCGGAACGCAGGTGGGCACCACCAGCTACGACTACATCACGCAGAACATCCAGCCGAGCCAGCAGGCGCAGGCCTACAACACCACCAACGACGCGATCCATGCGCTCGAGAACGGCCAGATCGACGGACTCGTGGTTGACCTGCCGACG
>DATAHR010000257.1:0-10299 GCA_036263035.1 Gaiellales bacterium
CAGGACGGAGGCCACGTCGCTTCCGGCGAGCGCCTCGACCCCCGCCGGCCCGGTCGCCTCCAGGTGATCGACCGACCGCGCGCCCAGCTCGACCGCGAGATCGATGCCACCGGCCTCGCTGAACTGGTCGGCGTGCAGACGGAGCGCCAGCCCGTGCGCCGCGGCCGCGCGCAGGTACCGCGCCGCCTGGGCGCGATCGAAGGCGCCGCGCTCGAGGAAGACGTCGGCCGCCTCGGCGAGCGCGGATGCGTCGGGCAGCACGTCCTCGATCACGAAGTCGAGATACGCGTCGGCGTCGTCCCATTCCGGGCCCACGGCGTGCGCGCCCAGGAAGGTCGGCGAGACCTCAATCGCGTGCGGGGCGGCCGCCGCGCGCAGCATCTCCAGCTCGGCGTCACGGTCGAGCCCGTATCCCGACTTGACCTCGGCTGTGGTGGTCCCGCCGGCGGCCATCCAGCCGAGGTGGCGCTCGAGGATTCCCGGCAGCCGGCCCTCTGCCGCAGCGGCCCGGGTGGCGGTGACGCTGGCGGCGATGCCGCCACCGGCGGCATGGATCTGCTCGTAGCCGGCGCCCTGTGCGCGGAGGTCGAACTCGCCCGCGCGGTCGCCGCCGAACACCGCGTGCGTGTGGCAGTCGACCAGCCCCGGGATTGCGGCTCGGCCACCGGCGTCGTGCAGCGGGAGGTCGCCGTACGCCGAGAGCACCTGCTCCCGCGGCCCCGCCGCCGCGATCTTGCCGTCCACGATGGCGATCGCCGCGTCCTCGATCACGTCCACGCGGGCGAGGTCGGCGCCGCGCGCCGGTGCCGCCCCGGCCGGCGTCGCAAGCCGGCCGATGTGGTCGATCAGCAGCGAGGGCATGATCCGATCAGGAGCGGCCGTAGGCCGGGATCGTCCCGCCTGACAACGGTGCCGAGTCGTCGCCGGCCAGCCATTCGATCACGCGTGCCAGCTCCTCCCCCGTCGTCCAGCGGCCGAAGTCGGCGTCCGGGTTGTCCGCGCGGTTGCGCGGCGTGTCCACGATGTTCGCGAGGACGGTGTTCACGCGCACCCCGTGCGTGCGCACCTCGGCGTCGACAGCGCCCATCAGGCCGAGCACGGCGGCCTTCGACACGATGTAGGGAGCGGCGCCGGCGAAGGGCCGCACGGCGGCGCGGGCGCCGACATAGACGATCGACCCGGAGCCGGCCTCGAGCATGGGGCCGAGCACGGCGCGGGTGATGGTGTAGGCGGTGTCGAGGTTCACCGCGAGCATGGCCCGCCAGTCGTCCACGGACGAGGTGTGCAGCGGGCCGGACATGCGAAAGCCGCCCGCCACGCAGGCAAGGGCCTGCACGGTCCCGTACCGCTCGACGGCGCGGGCGGCCACGCGCTCCGCCGATTCGGGGTCGGTGAGATCGGCCTCGACCGCGAGCACGCCGTCGGGCAGGCCCTCGGCGTCAGCGCCCCGGGTCGCGACGCAGACGTCCCACCCGCGCTCGAGGAACCTGCCCATCACCGCTCGCCCCCAGCCGCCGGTGACGCCGGTGAGGATCGCCGCCGGCATGGCTCAGCCCTCCATCGGCAGGCGGATGCCCTGCTCGTGCGCCGTCTCGATCGCGTCCTCGTAGCCAGCGTCGGCGTGGCGGGCAACGCCGATTCCCGGGTCGTTGGTGAGCACGCGGGCGAGCCGGTCGTCCATCTCCTCGGTGCCGTCGGCGACGATCACGAGCCCGGCGTGGATCGAGTTGCCGATGCCGACACCGCCGCCGTGGTGCACCGAGACCCACGACGCGCCGGACGCCGTCGAGAGCAGCGCGTTCAGGATCGGCCAGTCCGCGATCGCGTCAGAGCCGTCCTTCATGGCCTCGGTCTCTCGGAAAGGCGAGGCGACTGACCCGGTGTCGAGGTGGTCACGGCCGATCACGACCGGCGCGGAGACCTCGCCGCGGCGGACGAGGTCGTTGAACAGCAGGCCGGCCCTGGCACGGTCGCCCTGGCCGAGCCAGCAGATGCGGGAGGGCAGGCCCTGGAAGGCGATCCGGTCGGGGGCGATCGTCAGCCAGCGTTGCAGCAGCGCATCGTCGGGGAAGGCCTGCAGCAGGGCGGCGTCGATGCGGTGGATGTCGGCCGGGTCGCCGGACAGCGCGGCCCACCGGAACGGCCCCGCGCCGCGGGCGAACAGCGGGCGGACGTAGGCCGGCACGAACCCCGGGAAGGCGAAGGCGTCCGCGTACCCGGCGTCGCGCGCCTCGGTGCGGAGGTTGTTGCCGTAGTCGAAGACGTGGCTTCCGGCCTCCTGGAAGGCGACCATGGCCTTGACGTGCTCGACCGCCGTCTCGCGGGCACGGCGCACGTACTCGTCGGGATCCGACTCGCGCAGGGCGATGGCGTCGTCGAGGGACATGCCCATGGGGACGTAGCCGTTCAGCATGTCGTGCGCGGATGTCTGATCGGTGACGAGGTCGAACTCGACGCCGCGCCGCGCGAGCTCCGGGAACACCTCGCCGGCGTTGCCGAGCAGGCCGATCGAAAGGCCGACGCCCTCGTCCGCCGCCTTTCGCACCCTGCGCACCGCGTCGTCGAGGTCGGCGGCGACCTCGTCGAGGTACCGGGTCTCGAGGCGCCGTGCGATGCGGTGCGGGTCGACCTCGACCGTCAGGCTGGCCGCGCCGGCGAGCGATGCCGCCAGCGGCTGGGCGCCGCCCATGCCGCCGAGCCCGGCGGTGAGGATCGTGCGGCCGGCCAGATCGGGCGAGCCCCAGTGCCGCTCGCCCGCCGCCGCGAAGGTCTGGAAGGTTCCCTGCAGGATCCCCTGCGTGCCGATGTAGATCCACGATCCGGCGGTCATCTGGCCGAACATGGTCAGGCCCTCGGCCTCCAGGCGACGGAACTCGTCCCAGGTGGCGAAGCGCGGAACGAGCAGCGAGTTGGCGATCAGCACCCGCGGGGCACCCGGATGGGTGCGGAAAACGGCCACGGGCTTGCCGCTCTGCACGAGCATGGTCTCGTCGTTCTCGAGCTCGATCAGCGTGCGGACGATGGCCCGAAGCGCGTCGTGGCTGCGCGCGGCACGGCCGGAGCCGCCGTAGACCACCAGGCGGGTCGGATCCTCGGCGACGGCCGGGTCGAGGTTGTTGCAGAGCATCCGCAGCGCCGCCTCCTGGTGCCAGCCCTTGCAGCGCAGCTCGGATCCGTGGGGCGCGTGGATGTTCGAGAGGTCGCCGACGAGCGCCTCGACCTCGGTCTGAAGTTCTCGTGTGGCCATGAGGGCAGGCTATACGACCGGTACCGCACGGAGCTAGCGGGGTGCCGGCCCGGCTCCGCCGGGCCGGCACGGTCTCAAAGCAGAGCCGAGGCCGCCGTGACCCGATCGGCGCGGATCCGTGACGGTTGCGGGGATGGTTGAGCAGACGACCGGGGTCCCGGTCTCAAAGCACGGGGTAGGCCGATGTGACGCACCCGCCGGTGGCCCGTGACGAGCTGCCACGGAACCGTTGCTCAGCGAAGGGGGCCGAGCGCTCCCTCGACGGCGCCGACCAGCGAACCGTCGCGGATCGCCCCGGCCACTGACTCGATGTCGACGGCCAGCGATCGGTCGTCGCCCACGTGGGGCGAGCTCTCCCGCAGCGCCGCGTGCAGCGCGGCGATGCCGGGCCCGGGCTTCAGCGGCGCCAGGAAGTCGATGCCCTGCGCACCGCAGAGCAGCTCGACCGCCAGCACTCGCTCGACGTTCGCGCACACCTGCCAGGCGTGCACCGCTGCGGTGGCCCCCATCGAGACGTGATCCTCCTGCCCGGCGCTGGTCGGGATCGAGTCGACCGACGCGGGGTGGCACAGCACCTTGTTCTCGGCGACCAGGCTGGCCGCGACGTAGTGCGGGATCATGAACCCGGAGTTGAGCCCGCCGCGCTCGGTCAGAAACGGCGGCAGCCCCTCGCTCATCGTCGGGTTCACCATCCGCTCGATGCGCCGCTCGCTGATGCCCGCCAGCTCGGCGAGCGCGATCTTGAGCGTGTCCAGCGCGATCGCAACGGGCTCTCCATGAAAGTTGCCGTTCGACAGCACCTCGTCCCGCTCCGCGAAGACCAGCGGGTTGTCCGTGGCCGCGTTCACCTCGATCGCCACCACCGACCACGCGTAGGCGATCGCGTCCCGGCACGCTCCGTGCACCTGGGGTGAGCAGCGCAGCGAGTAGGCGTCCTGCACGCGGCCGCACCATCTGTGCGACTCGTTGATCTCCGAACTGTCGAGCAGCGCATACAGGTTCGCGGCGGAGTCGATCTGCCCCGGGTGCGGCCGCAGCGCCTGGATCTCGGGCGCGAACGGCGTCCGCGATCCCCGAACCGCCTCCACCGACTGCGCGGCCGCCGCGTCGGCGATCCGCACCAGCCGCCGTGCCCGGGCGAGCACAAGCGCCCCGATCGCCGCCATGAACTGGGTGCCGTTGATCAGCGCGAGCCCCTCCTTCGCTCCGAGCACCTCCGGCTCCAGCCCCGCCCGGCGCAACGCCTCGCCGCCGGGCAGCACCTCACCCTGCAGCTCGGCAAAGCCCTCGCCGACCAGCGGGAGGCCCAGGTGCGCCAGCGGCGCGAGGTCGCCGCTGGCCCCAAGCGACCCGCGCGAGGGGACGATCGGGTGCACGCCCGCGTTCAGCATCGCCAGCAGCAGCTCCACCGTCTCCCGGCGCACGCCCGACGCCCCGGTCGCCAGGGCGTTCGCCCGCAGCAGCATCGCGCCGCGCACGACCTCGGTCGGGAACGGCTCGCCCACGCCGCATGCGTGGCTGCGCAGGAGGTTCAGCTGGAGACGGCCGGTGTCCTCACTCGAGATCGCGACGTCGACGAAGCGCCCGAATCCCGTGTTCACTCCATACGTGGGAGTACCCGACTCGACGGCGCGGTCGATCAGCGCCCGGGCAGCGGCGATCTTCTCGACCGCCTCGGGCGCCAGCTCCGCAGGCGCCCGGCCGATCGCGACGCGCTCGACATCCTCGACGGCAAGTCCCGTGCCGGTCAGTGAAACCGCATCCACGGCTGCGCAGTCTACGCAGCCGGGCCGCCTCAGCCCTCGCCGAACTCGCCGTGCGCGGCCACCTCGAGCGCCCGGTCGGCCGCCATTCCGGGGAGCAGCAGCGCCTCCCCGGCCGCAGCGGCCATCACCCGGGCCGGCATCAGCCCCACCAGCTCGCCGCCCCTGACGCCCACGCCCTGCTCGCCCGCCAGGCGGACGATCTCCGAGGTGACGCGATGCAGCGGCGTGGCACCGATATCGATCAGGTTCGTCGACACCTGGGCCCCGCCCCGCACCGACAGCCCCAGCGCCTGCACTCCGGGCAGCCCGCCGTCCCGCTCGCGGATGGCGGCCGCGATCGCCCGCGCCACCGCGACGTCGTCCGTGTCCAGGTCGACGTTGAACGCCACCAGCGGCGGCCGCACGCCCAGCAGCACGGCCCCGGCGGTCGGGTGCGGCCGGTCCGGCCCGGCCAGGGGCACAACCTCCCCGGACGCCATCCGTTCGCCCAGCCGCTCGGGGCCGCCCGCGCGGAAGGCGGCAGGCCGGAGCCCGCCGCCGAGGTCGCCGTAGCCGATGGCCGGCACGCCCAGCATGGCGATCCTGCGCGCGAGCGCCCGGGCTGCCTGCTCCGGCCGGGGATCGTCGGGCTGGAACCGCACAAATGGCACGACGTCGGCCGCGCCGACGCGTGGATGGACGCCCTCGTGCCGGGTCAGGTCGATGCGCGCCGCGGACAGCGCGATCGCTGCAGCCAGCCCCTCGACCAAGCTGTCCGGGTCGGCGACCACGGTGAACACCGACCGGTTGTGGTCGGCGTCGGCGTGCACGTCGAGGACGCGGGCGCCGCCCCCGCCGAAGGCATCGACGAGGGCGTCGAGCACGCCCTGGTCGCGTCCCTCCGAGAAGTTCGGGACGGCCTCGAGCAGACCGTCCATCAGACGCCGGCTCCCGGCGACAGCCACGGAGACGGCGCGGACGCCTTGCGCCGCCTCCTGCCGCCCCCGCGCTTCGCCCGCCGGCGCAGCGTGAAGAGCACGATCATCGCCAGCACGACGCCGACCACGATGATGAGGTGCCAGGGGATGATCATGAACGGCGTTGTCTCGACCGGCAGGTGAGAGGTGGTGTTGTAGTAGATGCGGGTCTCGGCCGACCCCTTCGCGAAGAAGGGTGCGTGATCCCAGGTCATGGTCAGCGTGCGCACCGAGTTGGGGAGGATCGTGTAGGTCGGAGCGGCGGCATGGTGCGTCCGATCTCCCGCCGCGAACGACGTCGTGAAGTCGGTGCCTCCCTTGATGATGTTGAAGAAGGTGTTGCCCGTGTTGCGAACCTCGACGTTGGCGGTGACCGTCGGATGCACGAGCCAGTCGACCGCGGCCCCCACCTTGTCGCTCGAGTGCCAGACGTCCTTCAGACTGATCCAGTTGACGGACACCGACCGCGTCAGCACCTGGCCGCGCAGCACGAGCCCTGTGCCGTCGCGGTTCTCGACGCCGGCCGCCATCAGCGAGGCGACAGCAGGGCGGTACTGCACGTTGCCGTTGGACTTGACCTCGCGCGAGCGGAACACCACCGCGAGCGTGTGCGTGCCGATCGCCGCATCGTTCGGGACGCTCACCGTCAGCACGACCCGCCGGTGGCTCTGGCCGGACATACGCAGCACCCGGTTGGAGAGCGACGACCACGGAGCCGCCGACTGTGCGAGCGAGCCGGCGGGCTTGAAGACCACCGCCGAGTCGGTCGAGATCGTGTAGTCCTGGAGGAAGACGTCCAGCACGACCGGCCCGTTGCCCTTGTTGTAGATGTCGAGGTCGGTCTTGTAGAGCTGGCCCGGGTGCAGGTTCGCCTGCAGCTTCGACGGCGCCACCCCGATCGAGATCGCAGGCGCCGTAGCGCCCGACGCCGCGCCTCCCGATCCGGCCGCGAGCAGCACGGCGGCGAGCAGGGACATGGTGGTCAGTCTTCGCATCGTGGGCTCCTCACGGTGTGGTGGCGGTGTAGGTCAGCGTGGTCTGGAAGGGCTGGGACGACACCGGGTCGGCGTACGTCACCTGCAGCCGGAAGTCGATCGGATTTGCGGCGCCGGAGGTGGTCGTCGCAACGCCGGTGGTCACGGTCTGGGTTGTCGTCGATGTGGCGGTGTAGGTGGTTCCGCCGTGAAGCCGCCAGCTCAGCTGGGCCAGGGGGAACGTCTTGCCGGTGCCGTCGGCGAAGTTGCCCGATCCTGCCAGCGACAGCGACCAGGTCGTGTTCGACGTGACGGTGGCCGTGAGGGCAGGTGACAGCGCGAACGGCGACGAGATCGGATCGACCCCGCCGAAATCGACCGACGAGGCCGACAGCGCCAGCGCCACCGCAGGCGTGATCGACAGGCTGAGGTCGTCGAAGCTCGCGCGGCCGCTGCCGTCCAGCTGGAGCCGAATGGTGACCGAGGTCGTGCCGGCATCCGTCGTGAAGCTCGTGGAGTAGACCGTCCACGCGGTCGTGCCCGCCACGCTCACCAGGGTGCCGGTCGTTCCGTCCGACTGGATCGCGACCACCTTGGCCGAGCCGCTGACGGAGTCCGTGCGGATGGCCACGCTCAGCGTGTACGTGCTCCCCGGCGACACCGAGATCGAGGTCTGCTGGCTGTACCCGCTGAAGGCCGCCGCGCCCCCGAACAGCTGCAGGTACGCGGCGCCGCTGTTGGCCGGAGCGATGCGGTCGGGTACGAGGCCGGGCCTCCCCGATAGCATGGCCGGCGCCGACCATGACTGCGGCACCGTGGCCGACATGGACGGCTGCGAGAACTTCATCTGGCGCAGGATCGACGGGTTGGAGTTGATCGCCGCGATACCGATCGAGCCGCTGGCGAAGTTGGCGTCGGTCGCCGTCGCCGTCGCGGTGCCGCCGGAGCCGCTGATCTTGCAGGTGATCTGGGAACCTGTTGCCGTTGCAGTCAACGTGTAGGAGGAGCCGACCGCGGAGGTGTACGCCGCGCTCGCAATCACCAGGTCGGTGCCGGCCAGCCGCCGCTGGATGACCAGAGATCCCTTGGTGATGCCGCAGAGGTAGAAGTTGGACGTGTCCCGGTAGCGGATCACCGCTCCCCCGGTCTCCTGCGGAGCGACCGTGAGCGGTGTTGTCACCACTGTGAACGTGCCGTCCTGGTAGTCCTGGGCGTTCCGCACCGCGGCGAGGTCGGTGGACGGCCCGAACCCCTGGGACGTGGCCACGCCGCCGCTCAGCGTGTAGTTGCCGGAGACGATCTGCCAGGCAGAGAGGTCAGGCAGGGTGTCGGAGAAGACGGTGCCCGCGCCCCCGGCCGTCTCGAATCCCGGGTTCGCGATCAGGTTGGCGGCGAGGGACGCTCCGGGGAGCAGCAGGCTGACGCCCGTCACGCCCAGGGCGCATGCAGCCGCTCGAGTCCGCGTGTGGAACACCTCTGCGTGTGGTTCAAAGCGGACGCCGCGAATCCTGCGCCGGGAACATGCCGCGGGGCGGGCTCCGGTGGGAGCCCGCCCCGCTGTCGCAGTCCTCGGGGGAAAACGAGGCTACGGCGTGGTGGCCGTGTACTGCAGGATCGCCTGGTACTGGTCGCCGGAGGTGTTCGGATCGTCGGCGAACGCGAGCTGCAGGTGGTACGCCAGCGCCGTGTTCTGGCCGGCGTTGGTCGTCCGGGCGCCGCTCGAGATGGCGGTCGGGCCGGTTCCAACGGCGTTGTAGGCGCCGCTGTTGATCGAGAGCGACAGGCGGCCGATGGGGATGGTGTTCGGGCCGGCGTTCGTCTCGGTGAAGTTGGCCGGAGCGCTCATGCTGAGCGACCACGCGGCGTTGGCCTTGACGTTGGCATTGCCGCCGGACTGCGCGTACTGCGTCAGCGGGTCGACGTTGCCGAAGTCGACGGTCGGCGTATCCAGCGACAGCTGGACGGACGCGCGGTTGGTGAATTTCACCGTCTGGTTCTGCGTGTCGCTCGTCGGCGGCGCCGCGACGGCCGAGACCGCCGATACCGCCGTGAGCGCAGCCACGAGGGCGCCCACAAGCGCGATGCGGGTGCGGGACATGCACTTCCTCCTACGGGGGATTTGTGATCAACGGCACCCGCACGGATCGGGAGCCGAAGAAGGCTCGAAAGGCATCGTCCGATGGCCGCAGGAATTCATGACCCGATCGGGTGAACTCCCGGAGCGGCCGGCCGCGCGGATACCCCGATCCGGGGACAAACGCCCCACCCTTCGAGCGACGCAGGCCGCTTTCGAGTTTGACGATGATGGTCGTACGGATCGAAAACGGCAAACCCACCGTGAGGTGGGGGCGCAAAGCAAGAGGTCTCAATCACGAGACGGCTCGGCTACCGAAACCGGGCCCCGCACGCAAACGGCGGCCGCAACCTCGCAAGAGCAGGCGGCCGGCGGAGCGGGTTCACTGGAGTGACGGCATCGCCGTCGCGCTCGCCCTGCCGGGGCTAGGCACCTCGGCGGCGCGAATCGATCCGAATCGATACGGGTTGCGGACGGTGGGCGCTGCGGGGGGCAGTGCCGCCACGGTGGCAGTGAAGCCCACCGTTCGCGCCCGGATCAGCCTCCACGTCCCCGGGGTCGCAATTGGTCATGGGCGCCCGTACGCTCGAAGTCCGCCTCGTGGCGCGGCCGGCTCAATCGGCACTGACGTCGGCCGACCACAGGGACGGGCTCCCAGCGCCGCCTGATGGTCATGCCACAGCTCACTCGAACGCTTCCCCTCCTGCTCGTGATCGTCGCCCTCTGCGCTGTGGCCGCTCCCGCGCTGGCCGGCTCCTCCGCTCCCGATCCGATCGGTGAGACCGCTGGAGGCGGCGAGAACTCCGCCGCGGTGACGGTGAGCTTCACGGTCCGCCCCGTGATCGTGCTGGTCATTGACGACGCCGGCGCTCCCACGCAGCTCTGGACGAACATCGCCGGGTCGCCGACAGCCGGCGAGCTGGACGGCGTCGAGGCGCGGCTCGGCACCCCGCGCGGCACGCCGGTCGCAATCGGCCCCGCGCTCCGCGCCCAGCTTCCGGCGATCCTCGCCGGCGCGGCCTGGGGCGATCAGGGTCTGATCTGGCAACGGAGCTGAGGACCGGGCGCCAGATGATTGATTCCACGGCGCCGTGCGGTCTGAGCGATCGGTAGGCAAGCAGCGCAAGGATCGAGGGAGGGTCGATATCGGGAATATCGGCCCGACCGAGGACGCCGCAGTTGCAAGGCCGCAGGCCTTGCAACGGTCACGACCGATCTGCGATCACGCAGATCGGGAGGGGACGCCTAGCGGTCGCAGCCCACTGAGAGTGGGCAACTACCC
>DATAHR010000258.1:0-7665 GCA_036263035.1 Gaiellales bacterium
CGAGGAAGGCGACGGCCAGCACTGCCACGTAGGGGTGAAGCAGCGTGGAGTACTGACGGGCTGTGTCACCTGCCAGCACCGGCGGGACAGGGGGAAACACCATTCGCGCCGGTACCCCCGCGCGCGCGGGGAGAAACACCGCCGGGCTCGGGTGATTCGCGAGCCACGGCCCCGGGCATCGACTCGGAGGAGCAACCGAAGGAGGCAAGCCATGCCCACCAGCAAGGAAGACCTGCCCGGGACGCTGAAGCGGTCTCCCGCGAAGGTGCAGCGCACCTACGCCAAGACCCTCGACAACGCCCACGAGGAGTACGACTCGGAGGAGCGGGCCCATCGCACGGCGTTCGCGGCCGTGAAGCACATCGCCGAGAAGAAGGGCGATCACTGGGAGCTGAAGGACCGAAAGGGGCCGTCGGACGAGCAGAGCGCCCAGTCGGGGGCCGCGGCCCGGAACCGCCCCAAGCGGACGGCCGGAGGGGTGAACGTCGCGGGCACCACCAAGAAGGAGCTGTACGAGCGCGCCCGCAAGCTGGGCGTCAAGGGCCGGTCGAAGATGGACAAGACCGAGCTCGGCCGCGCCATCGCCCGGCGCAACGGCTGACGAGTCGCCGACCGGGGCCGCACGCGCAGTGCGGCCCCGGCCCGCGTTCCCCCAACGCTCGCCAGGAGCGCCTCGAGACCGGGGGTGCCCGCGCCCACCGGTGGGCCAAACCTTGTGTTCGAAGCCGAGCGCTCATGGGCACTACCGGTCTATGCCAGCGGAAGACGCCCAGGACGGGCGCGAACGCCCGAGCGACGATCAACTCGCACCGCCGATCGGGCTCAGCCTTCCCCGGCACCGCGATCTCGAGGGGCGGCTCTGGCGGTGGTCCGACCGGTTCCGGGTCGTGGCCACGACGCTGCTCGTCATCTTCATCGTGCTCGCCCTGCTGAATGTGTTCGGGCAGCGGGCAACCACGGCCTCCGCCACCGCCTCCGGCGTCACACTTCGGGTGGAGGCGCCCACGTCTCTGCGCGGAGGGCTGATCTACCAGACGCGTGTGGACGTGACCACGCAGCGGCCGATCGCCCGGCCTGTGATCACGCTCGACGGCGGCTGGCTCGACGGGATGACGCTCAACTCGGTGCAGCCCGGGCCGGCCTCCCAGACCTCGGGCCAGGGCGGGGCGACCTTCCAGTACGCCCCGCTGCGAGCGGGCCAGACGCTCACGGTCTGGTTCGAGTGGTCGGTGAATCCGACCAACGTCCAGTGGCGACGCGACCGCACGATCACCGTCGGCGACGGCGGCACCGCGCTGGTCAGCCAGACGTCGAGGGCGACGGTGTTTCCATGATGGTTGATCGATACCTCCGCGGCGTCCAAGGTGCAAGGCGGAGCCTTGCGCCGGTCACTCGCGATCTGCGATCACGCAGATCGCGAGTGGGCGAGAACCGAGCCTGGCAAGGTGCAAGGCGGATGCCTTGCACCGGTCATGAGCGATCTGCGATGACGCAGATCGCGAATGGCAGGGAGCGTCAATATCGGGAATATTGGCGCGACCGAGGACGCCGCCAGGCGACGGTTCGCAGCCGTAGCCACCCCAACCGCCTCCAACCCTCTACCTCTCGCAGCGGCCAGGCTCGCGAGAGATATCGGTCAACCATCTAATGGATCTGGTTCTTCGGTGCTTCGTGCTGTTTCCGCTGGTGCTGCTCCTACTGCGCGTGATCAATCGGCGGGAGCTGGCCGCGATGGAGCCGTTCGATCTCGTGCTGCTGGTCGTCATCGGCGACCTGCTGCAGCAGGGGATCACGCAGAGCGACTACTCGGTCACGGGCGCCGCGATCGTAGTCACGACGATCACGCTGCTGTCGGCGGGGACGGCGTACGCGAGCTGGCGATTCCCGGGCGTACGCCGGGCGCTCGACGGCGAACCCGTGATCCTGCTCGAGCGCGGCCGGCCGATCGAGCGAAATCTGCGCCGCCAGCGGATCACCGTCTCGGAGCTCGAGGCGCAGGCGCGCATGCAGGACATCCCCAGCCTCGACAAGGTGGCATACGCCGTGCTCGAGACCAACGGCAAGATCAGCTTCCTGACCAGCACCGGGTGAGTTTCGCCCCGGCGGACGGCGGGAACTCGAAGCCAATGAGCGACCGGGCCATGCGCATCGGATACCACCTGTCCAGCGAGGAGCACCCGCCGGAGCGGCTGATCGAATGGGGACGCCGTGCCGAGGAGGCCGGCTTCGACTTTCTCACCGTCTCCGACCACTACCACCCGTGGACGCGCGCGCAGGGCCACAGCCCCTTCGTCTGGAGCGTGCTGGGCGCGCTGGCGCAGGTGACCGAGCGAATCGAGATCGGCACCGCCGTCACCTGCCCGATGGTCCGCATCCATCCCGCGGTGATCGCGCAGGCCGCGGCGACGACCGCCCGCATGGCCGAGGGTCGCTTCTTCTTCGGCGTCGGCACCGGCGAGGCGCTGAACGAGCACATTCTGGGCGACCGGTGGCCGTCGAGCGGCGTGCGACGCGAGATGCTGGAGGAGGCGGTCGACGTGATCCGGCTGCTCTGGCAGGGAGGCAGCCAGTCGCACTTCGGCAAGCACTACACAGTCGAGCAGGCGACGATCTTCACGCTGCCGGACGAGCCGCCGCCGATCATCGTCTCCGGGTTCGGCGAGCATGCCACACGGCTGGCGGCACGCATCGGCGACGGCTACATGAACACGAAGCCGGACGCGGACGCGACGCGCATCTATCGCGAGGAGGGCGGCACCGGCCCGTGCTATGGGAAGCTCGACGTGAGCCTGGCAGACAGCGAGGAGGCGGCACGCAAGACGGCGCTCGAGACCTGGCCGACGTCGGCCATCCAGGGCGAGGTCATGCAGATCCTGCCGCTGCCGGCGCACTTCGAGCAGGCGACGGCCTCGGTGACCGAGGATCAGGTGGCGGAGAGCATCGTCTGCGACCAGGATCTGCAGGTGCACGTCGACCGGCTGCGGGAGTACGCGAAGGCCGGCTATGACAGCGTCACCGTGCAGCAGGTCGGCAACGACCAGTGGCGGATGCTGGATGCGTACCGGCACGAGGTGCTGCCGGAGCTGACGGGGGCGGCGGCGGCGCGTTAGATCGCGGGCGCCGGGTCCGGCATCGGATCCGGCATCGGCAGGTCGGGCGCGGGCGGGCCGGGATCGGGCTCGGTCGGCGGCCTCTCCGGCTCCGGAGGCGGCAGCGAGGGGTCCGGGGGCACCGGCGTCGGCGGCGCATCCGGTGGCTGGGGCATCGACATGGCGCACCCGGTACCCGCCCCAATCTCACGGCAAACGCCGCGTTTGGGCGCGCCGCTCGCGGGTAGGGGACGCGGATGCTGCTCGTCGATGCCACCTTCGGGCTCCACGATCCCTGGCCCGCCGTGATCCGCGTGGCGATCGCGGCGGCGCTGGCCGCCGCCGTGCTCGCCTGGTCCGACAACATCGCGCGCTGGTGGGTTGCCCGCAGCGAGCGCACCTTCGATGTGAGCGCCGACACGGCGGAGATCGCGAACCTGAAGCGGCGAGAAACGGCCATCTCGCTCGCGAGCACGACCATCCGCTACGTGATGATCCTGATCCTCGCCGTGGTCGTGTTCCAGGCGCTCGCCGGCGGCGGCAAGGTGACCACGGTGGCCGGCGCCTCGCTGCTGGTGGTGCTGATCGGCTTCGCCTGCCAGCGGTTCCTGACCGACATCCTCACGGGCGGCTTCATGCTATTCGAGGGCTGGTACGCGGTCGGCGACCTGATCATCATCGAGCCGTTCAAGCTCGAGGGAGTGGTCGAGGAGTTGTCGCTGCGGGCAACCACCGTGCGCTCCGTGACCGGCGAGTCGATCCGCATCCACAACTCCCAGGTGCTCGCGGTGCGCCGGCTGCCCCGCGGCATCCGTGAGATGGAGATCGAGCTGTTCTGCACAGACGAGGAGCGCGGCCGCTCGCTCGTCGAGCAGGTCTCGCGCCTGATGCCGACCGGGCCGAAGCAGTTCGTCCGCCGGCCGCGCATTCTCGATGTTGAGCGGCTCGACGACAACCTCGTGCGGGTGCGCGCCCGCTGCGCCACGGCCGCCGGCCGGGAGTGGCTCGCTCAGGACTTCCTGCCCCATGTGCTGAAGGAGCGGGCCGGCGACGGCCTGATCGTGCATGGCCCGGTGGTCACCGAGGTTGACGTGTCCAGCGAGCCGTCGAAGTACTTCGAGCGCTTCTACGGCAGGCACGCGGGCGCCGGCGCCGCGCGCTGAGCGATCAGGGAGAGGCGTCGGCCTCGGGCGAGACGGGCTTCGCAGCCCAGCCCGGCCGGCCCGGCCACCCGGCGAGGCGCCCCAGCACCGCCAGCACCGCCGGTGCCAGCAGCGATCGGACGAGGAACGTCTCGAGCAGGATGCCGAGCGCCATCATGGCCGCGAGCTCACGAAACGGCCGGATCGGGATCAGCGCGACCAGGGCAAAGCTGGCGGCGAGCGAGAGCCCGGCGGCTCGGATCGCCCGCGACGCCTGCGGGATCGCCACCGCGATCGCTTCGCGCATCGGGCGCCGCTCTGCCTCGCGCCAGATCCGCCCGGCGATCAGCACGTTGTAGTCCGAGCTGAGCGAGATCAGCAGCACGGCCCCCGCGAAGGGCACGTAGTAGGTGAGATCGGGGTAGCCGAGCCGGTGCTGGAACACCCAGACGATCGCGCCCAGCGTCGCCGTCACGCTCAGCACGTTCACCGCAAGCAGGGCCAGCGGCGCCACGATCGCCCGCATGAACAGGATCATCAGGATCAGGTTGACCACGAGCACGGCGATCGCGATGGTGATCGCGTCGTGGGTGACGGCGTCGATCGCCGCCTTCGCGAGCGGAGTCTGGCCGGCGTACTGGACGTCCGCGCTGCCGAGCCCCGCGTTGCGGACGAGTGCCGGCATGTCGTCCTGAAGGTGCTCCAGATCCGACACGGCGCCCGGCCCGAGCGGGTCGCGATCCGCGACGAGCACGAAGCGGGCGGCCCGTCCGTCGGAGGTCAGGAAGGGCTGCACGGGGGCCCCGGGCGGCTGTTCTGCCGGGCCCGCGACGCCGGCAATGCCGGGCTGGTGTCGCAGCGAGTCCTCCAGGGCGGCGAGCCCCTGCGCGGGGAGCGGCCCCGACCGGCTCTGCACGATCACGTCCTCGGGTGCCAGCACGCCGGGCGCGAACCCCTCGCTCGCGGCCCGCGCTGCCACCTGCGACTCGCTGCTCGACGGCAGCCCGGTGACCACGTCGACGCCCAGGTGCATCGTCTTAAGCTGCATCGCGGCGAGGACCAGCACGCCTCCGAGGACGACGCCGATGACCGCCGCAACGGGCCGTCCTGCGGCGAAATGGGCCAACCGGGCGCCGAACCCGTGGCGCAGCTTCTCGGGATCGGGACGCGCGGAGGGCCAGACGGCGAACCGGCCCAGCATGGCGATCGCGGCGGGGACGAAGAAGATCGAGACCAGCATCGCGATCGCCACCGTCGCCGCCAGCGCCGGGCCGAGGTCGCGGAAGAACCCGAGCGAGGACGCGCGGAGCGCCAGCAGGCTGATCGAGAGGATGAGGCCGCCGGTGAAGACGATCGGGATCACCTCGACCGCCGCGGCGAAGGCGCAGTCCCGCGGCGACGAGCCCGCGCGCACGCGGTCGCGGAAGTCGGACAGGAAGAAGACGGAGTAGTCCGTGACGACGCCGAGCAGCAGGGCGATCAGCAGCGGCTCGATCTCCTGGGGCAGCGACCCGCCCAGCCGCTCCGACACCTTCGTCAGCGCGTAGAGCGTGATCGGGAACGCGACGGCCATCGATCCCATCGCGATCAGCGCGGCCCCGGGCGAGCGGAAGACGGCGATCACGATCACCGCCACCAACGCGACCGTGAGGATCTCGATCAGGTCGAGCCGGTCGAGGATCAGCGTGCCCTGCTCCATGCGGGCGGGCGTGACGCCCGTGATACCGACGGGGGCGTCGCCCGGCTGGTTGAGGCGTTCGACGAATGCGTGCGCCCGGAGGGTTCGCTCGGCCGGCGTGTAGTCGTTGCCGAACACCAGGTAGGTCAGCGCCGTACTGGAGTCACCCTTCGACCCGGGTGCGCCGGGGACCGAGATCAGGGGCGTCGCGAGGGTCGCGCCGGTGCGGGTGTCGCGGTGCTGGTCGATCGCTGCGGCGCGGTCGACCACGCGGTGCTGGGCGTCCTGGGAGAGCGCACCGTGTGCATGCTGAACGACGATCACGTCGCTGCCTGCCGGTGCCCGGAACAGCCGGGTGGCGGCCGCCTCGGCGCGCAGGGCGGGCGCGTCCTTGGGGATCAGGTTGAGCACGCCGGAGCCGGTATCGAACGTCTGCAGATGGAGGGCGGCGTAGACCGCCGCCGCGACGAAGACCGGGACGATCAGGAACCATAGGCGGACGCTGACCCAGGCCACCGCTCGGGTCGGCAGCGACCGGCGGCGGCGCGGCGCCTCGGCGCTCATGCCTTCGCCTCCGGGCTGAGCCCGCCGTTCGCGCGGATGCCGCGCCGCAGCCCGCGGCTGCGCTCGGCCTCGGCGTTGATCTCGGCTCCGAGCAGGAGCGCGAGGCTGGACAGCCACAGCCAGGTGAGCGTGACGATGACGGCGGCGAGCGAGCCCCAGGTCTTGTTGTAGCTGCCGAAGTTGTTGGCGTAGAGGGCGAATCCCCCGGACACGATCAGCCAGACGACGAGCGCGACCACCACTCCGGGAGTGATGAACTGGAACTTGCGCTGGCGCACGTTGGGGCCGAGATAGAGCACGGCGGCGAAGCAGGTCATCAGACAGAGGATCAGCACCGGCCAGCGGCCGATCGACCAGAGCAGGGCGAGCAGGCTGGAGGCGCCCACCCGGTCGCCGATCCACCCGCTGACGAGCGGGCCGAGCACGAGCGCGAGCAGCACCGAGGCGACAGCGACGATGCCGCAGAGCCCGATCACGATCGAGACCAGCCGGGTGCGCACGAAGCCGCGCGTCTCGTCGCACTCGTAGGCCATGTTCAGCGACCACATCACGGTCTGCATGGCCCCGCTCACCGACCAGACGGCGAGGGCTGCTCCGACCACGATCATTGCGCCGCCGTGCTGGGACGCAAGCACGTTGCGGAGGCTGCCGCGGATGAGACGGACGGCGTCGGCGGGGACGAGGGTCGAGAGATGATCGAGCAGCGTGTTGACGGCGCCGGGCCCGGCGACGGCGCTGAAGACACCGAGCGCGAGCAGCAGCGTCGCGGGGATGGCCAGGAATGCGTTGAACGCGACGGCCTGGGCGAGGTGGGTGACCTGGTTGGCCTGCGCCTTCTTGGCCGCGCGGATGAAGATCGCGCGCACGTCGCGGGCGGTCAGGTCGGTGAGGCTTGGGTCGGCGACCCACGGCTCATGCCGCTCGGGCTGTGGGCTTGGCTGAGGTGATTGTCCGGCCGGTTCGACCCGCGCCGCCGTCGGTGATGCCACGAGGGCTTGCTCCTTCGTGGAGTGGTGGCTGACGAGTACCGCGGCCGGGGGGCGATCAAACCACCCGGCGCTCGGCCCGCGTTTGCCGCGTTCCGGGCATGGGGCATTTCGGGCAGATGAAGTTGCGCTATGACCCGTACGACTCGGATCGCATGGACGAGAGCTGGATCTCCGAGTGGGTGGAGTTCGGCTTGCGCGAGATG
>DATAHR010000259.1:0-7295 GCA_036263035.1 Gaiellales bacterium
GTCAACCGCATGGCCAGGCGGTTCCCGCCTGGCCGGTCTCAAAGCATGCCGTCGGTCCGCGTCACGCCGTCGTGACCCCGAAGCTCAGGCCCGCCACCGTCTCGTAGCGCGCGCCGGCTCAACCTCGGCCGAAGCGTCCGATAGCGGCCCGAAAGCGCCTCAGAGGCGGTGGCGGCCCCCTGCACGACGTCGTGAGCGAACCGTGACGCGGGCTGCGGTCGTTCGGGCGACGGCCATCCGGTAGCATCGCCCGACCCGCACGGAGCGACAGTGGAGGCGACGGTGGCCACGGCCGAGCAGACCCTGAAGCAGTTCCAGACGGCCGGACTGGCCGACAGTGATCCCGCGATTGCCGCGCTCGTCGATCGCGAGCTCGGCCGCCAGCGCGACCAGCTCGAGCTGATCGCGTCCGAGAACTTCACCTGGCCGGCCGTCCTCGAGGCGGTCGGCTCCGTCCTCACCAACAAGTACGCCGAGGGCTACCCCGGCCGGCGGTACTACGGCGGCTGCGAATGGATCGACGAGATCGAGCAGCTCGCCATCGACCGTGCGAAGGAGCTGTTCGGCGCCGAGCATGCGAACGTCCAGCCGCACGCCGGCGCACCGGCCAACATGGCCGCGTACTTCGCCCTCATCCAGCCCGGCGACGCCATCCTCGGCCTGCGGCTCGACCACGGCGGGCACCTCACCCACGGGCTCAAGGTCAACTTCTCCGGGCGCCTCTACGACGTCCACGCGTACGGCGTCCGCCGCGATGACAACCTGATCGACTTCGACGAGGTGCGGCGCCTCGCGCACGAGCACCGGCCCAAGCTGATCGTGGCCGGTGCGTCCGCCTACCCGCGGATCATCGATGCCGCCCCGTTCCGCGAGATCGCCGACGAGGTGGGCGCGCTGCTGATGGTCGACATGGCGCACTTCGCCGGCCTGGTCGCCGCCGGTCTGCACCCGAACCCCGTCGAGCACGCGGACGTCGTCACCTCCACCACCCACAAGACGCTCGCGGGCCCGCGCTCCGGGCTCGTGCTGTGCCGCGAGGAGCACGCCGCGGCCGTCGACAAGGCCGTGTTCCCGGGCCTGCAGGGCGGCCCGCTCTGCCATGTCGTCGCCGCCAAGGCGGTCTGCTTCAAGATCGCGCAGAGCGAGGCCTTCCGCGCCTACCAGACGCAGATCGTGACCAACGCCAAGACGCTTGCCGAGACCCTTACCGACGGCGGCCTCACCCTCCTCACCGGCGGCACCGACAACCACCTGCTCCAGCTCGACCTGCGCGGGTCACAGTGGTCGGGCAAGGACGCCGAGGACCGCCTGCACGAGGCCGGCATCACGGTCAACCGCAACACCGTGCCCTATGACGAGCGGCCACCCACGATCGCGTCCGGCGTGCGCATCGGCACCCCGGCCGCGACGATGCGCGGCATGGTGGAGGAGGACATGCGCGAGGTCGGGTCGATCATCCTCGACGCGCTCGATCCGGCCGCCGATCTCGGCGCCCTGCGCGCCCGCACCGGCGAGCTGCTCGCCGCGCACCCGCTCTACCCGGCATTCGGGCACGGCTTCACCGCCAGCTGAGCAATGCCCCTGACCGTCGTCGACCATCCACTGGTGCAGCACAAGCTCGGTCTCCTGCGCGAGGTGACGACGACGACCCGCGACTTCCGCGCGCTCGCGGGCGAGATCGCGGCGTTCCTGTGCTACGAGGCCACGCGCACGCTCGAGCTCGAGCCGGTGCGCGTGACCACGCCGCTCGAGGAGACCACCGGGGCCCGCGTCTCCGGCAAGAAGCTCGGCGTCGTCGCCGTCCTGCGGGCGGGCGTCGGCATGCTCGATGCCGTGCTCGCCCTCGTCCCGGTCGCCCGCGTGGGCTTCGTCGGCCTCTACCGCGACGAGCAGACGCTGCAGCCGGTCGAGTACTACTGCAAGCTGCCGGGCGATCTCGGCGAGCGCGATGTCTTCGTGCTCGACCCGATGCTCGCCACCGGCGGGTCGGCGTCGGCCGCCGTCCACCTCTGCAAGCGCCAGGGCGCGCGGCGCGTGATCCTCGTCTCGCTGGTGGCCGCACCCGAGGGCGTCGCCCGCATGGAGGCCGACCATCCCGACGTCGAGGTGATCGTCGCGGCGCTCGACCGAGGGCTCAACGACCAGGGCTACATCCTGCCGGGGCTGGGCGACGCCGGCGACCGCCTGTACGGCACCCGCTAGCACCGCCACTGCGCGCCCGGCCTCCGCCGGCGGCGCCGCCCTGTAGGCTGTGACCACATGAACGGCGGGCTGATCGACTATCAGGCGGCCGTGGTGGGGTTTGCGGTGGCCTTCCTCCTGGCCGTCCTGCTGACGCCCGTCGTCAGCCAGGCGGCCTGGATGACCGGCGCGGTGGACACGAGCAAGGACGAGCGCCGCCTCCACAACCGGCCAACCCCGTTGCTGGGCGGGCTCGCGATCCTCGGCGCGATCGTCATCCCGTCCGTCGCACTCGGCCACAACCACGGGTTCTGGGGCATCGTGGCCGGCGCCACGCTGATGTCGGCGCTGGGCGCCCTCGACGACGTCCGCCCACTGCCCGCGGGGGCCAAGATGGTCGGCATCGTCTTGATCGCGTGCATCCCCGCGGCGCTCGGCGTCACGATCGACCACGTCACGCTGCCGGTGGTCGGCGCCTTCGACCTCGGCGTGTGGCAGTACGTCGTGACGGTGATCTGGATCGTGGCGATCGCGAACATCGTCAACTTCATCGACGGCATGGACGGCCTGGCCGCGGGCTTCTGCGCGATCGCGGCACTCACCTTCGCCGTCCTGTCCGCCTCGCTCGGCCACGTCGACGCCGCCGCCATCAGCGCCATCGTGGCGGGCGCCGCGCTCGGATTCCTGATCTACAACTTCAACCCGGCCACCATCTTCATGGGCGACTCCGGCTCGCTCATGCTCGGCTACCTGCTCGCGGCGCTGTCCATCCAGGGCGTGCTGAAGACGGCCGCCGCCGTCTCGCTGGTGTTCCCGCTCGTCATCCTGGCCCTGCCGATCCTGGACACCTCGTTCGTGATCCTCAAGCGGCTCAAGTACCGCCAGCCCATCTATCAGGCCGACCGCTGGCACTTTCATCACCGCTTCGCGAACATCGGCTTCTCGCAGCGGCGCACCGCGCTCTACCTCTACGCCTGGTGCGCCTCGCTGTCGGCGCTGGCGCTCGCGATCCGCTTCGTGCCCAACCATCGCCATGACTGGAGCCCGGTCGCACTGGGCATCCTCGGGGGGCTTGGACTGCTCGCGATCTGCACCTCGCTGTACGTCATCTTCCTGCTCGAGATCATCAAGGCACGCCACCTGCGGGCGATCCGCCTGCGCCGCGGAAGGCCGGACGACAGGGTGCCACAAAGCGAGCGGGCGGCGTAAGCCCGGATTGCCGCTGTTTTCGCTGAAAAACAGGGTTCGCGGCACCTCGCACGACGATTCGTTGTTGTCACATAGTCCCGATTTCTGGCATACTGCCCGGGCCCGCCGAGAGATCACGGCGGCGAGCACCGGATCGAGACATGGGTGAGCAGCGGTCGGCCGCATCGGCGGCCACGGCGGGGATGTTCCTTCTCGCTGCGCTGATCGTGTGCATCGGCCTGGGGCTCGGCGTCGGATGGCTTGCGGGCAGCATCGTGGCAGGAGCCGTCGTGGGCCTCGTGGTCGGGGTTCCGCTCAGCTTCTACCTCGTGTACCGCCAGTACCGAGACATTTGACGAACCGTCCGACACCTTCCCAGCTCGCGCTCCACAACGTGGACGCCATCGTCGCGATCGTGACGCTCCCGGTGTTCGCCCTGGCGGGCTGGCCGCTCGAGGGCTGGTTCTGGGCCGTCGCGCTGTGGGCTGTCAACCGATTCCTGCAGGCGGGCATCGAGCACCGCGCGGCACAGATGCCCGCGCTTCGGGGCGTCGGGGTGCTCGGGGCGAGCATGCTGCTGCGACCCTGGATCGGCATGCTGGTGCTGTTCCTGATCACGCGCCACGAAACGGCCATGGCGGTGTCATCGACGCTGCTCTTCCTGGTGCTGGTCACGATTGACATCGGCACCCGCATCGCTACGCACCGCAACTTCTCGGGCTCGATGACCGGCGGGAGGCCGTCGTGATCCTGCCGCTGCTCGACTCGTCGACCGGCTTCGACCCCGTCTCGGAGTTCACCAACTTCGTCAACGACCCCTACGTCAACCTGCCCCTGGGGCTCGACATCAACAAGGGCGTCGTCTACCTGTGGCTGTCGGGGCTGCTGGCCGTTCTGGTGCCGCTGCTGATCATTCGCAAGGGCCTGAAGCCCAAGCCGAGCAGGGGGCAGGAGTTCCTCGAGATGGTCTACGACACGGCCTACACCCAGATCGCGAGGGCGGGCCTGCCCGAGGAGGGCATGCGCATCTGGTTCCCGTACGTGGCGACGTGCTTCGTCTTCATCTGGTCGATGAACCTGCTCGGGTTCATCCCGCTGCCGTTCAGCGGCGAGACCGTGGACATCGCCGGCGTGACGCTGCCCAAGCTGCAGATCTACGCGGCGTCCGCGAACCTCTCGGTGGCGCTCACCCTGACGCTGGTCACCTTCTTCGCCACCCACATCGAGGGCATCCGCTACAACGGCGTGGTCGGATACTTCAAGAGCTGGATCCCCTCCGGCACGCCGAAGCCGATCCTGCCGCTGCTGATCGTGGTCGAGGTGCTCTCACAGCTGGTTCGCCTCGTCTCCCTCAGCTTCCGGCTCTTTTTCAACATGCTCGCCGGCCACCTCGTGATCGCCGTGTTCCTGGGCGTGGGCGCTCTGATGGCGGCCTCGCTCGGCAACGCCGCGTTCGCGGTCCACATCATCGGCTGGCCGATGGGCATCGCCCTCTACCTGCTCGAGGCGACGCTGATCGCCGCGCTGCAGGCCTACATCTTCGCCGCGCTGTCGGCGCTCTACATCGGTGGAGCGATCCACCCCGAACACTAGGAGAAGCATGGCTCTCGAAGGCAACGTCCAAGACGCATCAAAGACCCTCGTGCTGGGCCTGGCCACCGGCTTTGGCGCCATCGGCCCGGGCGTCGGCGTCGGCATCATCTTCGGTAAGACGATCGAGGCGGTCGGCCGCCAGCCCGAGCTGCGTGGGCAGCTGCAGGGCATGATGTGGCTCGGATTCGCCCTCACCGAGGCGATCGTGTTCTACGCCCTCGGCATGGCATTCGTCGCCTACGCGATCACCTAGGAGCTGCACCGGATGCTCCTGCTCGAAGCCGCAAAGCCCAGCCTGATCGACATCAACTTCGGGTTGATGTTCTGGACGATCGTGACCTTCCTGATCGTCCTCGTCGTGCTGAAGAAGTACGCGTTCGGCCCGATCCAGGCCACTCTCGACGAGCGCCGCAAGGCGATCGCCGACGACCTCGACGCGGCCGAGAACGCCCGCAAGGAGGCGCAGACCGCCCTCGCCGAGTACCGCCAGGCCCTGGCCGACTCGCGCAAGGAGGCGACCAAGATCCTCGAGGACGCCCGCCGCGTGTCGGAGGAGCAGCGCAAGCGCGACATCGCCGACCTCGAGGCCGAGAAGTCGCGCCTGATGGCCCGGGCGAAGGACGAGATCGCCGCCGAGACGCGTCACTCCCTGCAGACGATCAAGGAGCAGCTGGCCGACCTCACCGTCGCCACCACCGAGAAGGTGGTGCGCAGGCGGCTGGACGAGGCCGAGCAGCGCCGGCTGATCGACGAGGCGCTGGCCGACGTCGACTTCAACCAGTTCGTGCAGGAGACCGGGGCGACCACCGAGACCGGGGACTGACCTAGTTGGCTGACCTGATCGAGACCGGTGGCCGTGTCTACGCCGAGGCGCTGTTCCGCGCCGCGACGGAGGCCGGCCGCGTGCAGCAGGTCGATCGCGACCTGTCGGACTTCATCGGCTCGCTTGCCGCCGACCGCTCGGTCCTGGCCTCGCTGCTCAACCCGCGGCTGCCGCAGGAGGCGAAGAAGCGCGTCGTCGCGACGCTGCTGCGCGAGGCCGACCCGCTCGTGCGAAACGCGATGCTCGTGTTGGCCGACAACGGCCGGCTGAACCTGTTGCATGACGTCTCGGTCTCGTTCGCCGAGCTCGCCGCGGAGCAGGAGCGCATCCTCGACATCGAGGTCACCACCGCGGTTCCCCTCGACGGCGAGCAGACCGAGCGGCTCGCGGAGCAGATCCAGTCGGCCACCGGGCTCCAGGCCCGGCTCGAGCCGAGGGTCGACCCGGACATCATCGGCGGGCTCGTGCTGCGGGCCCGCGGCGTCCTGCTGGACGCATCCGTGCGGCGCGAGCTGGACGAGATCCACCGCGCAATGATCACCACACCACTGTCAGTTGGGAGCGAAGCGTGAAGCTACGTCCAGATGAGATCGCCTCGATCCTCAAGTCGGAGATCGAGCGCTATGAGGTCGACGTCGACGTCGAAGAGGTCGGCACCGTCATCCAGATCGGCGACGGCATTGCCCGCATCTACGGGCTGATGGGCTGCGTGGCCCTCGAGAAGCTGGAGCTGCCCCACGGCGTGACCGGGCTGGCGCTGAACCTCGAGGAGGACAACGTCGCCGCGGTGCTGTTCGGCGAGTGGGAGAAGGTCGCGGAGGGCGACACCGTCAAGCGCACCGGTGAGGTCATGTCCGTGCCGGTCGGCGATGCGCTCGTCGGCCGCGTGGTCGACCCGCTCGGCAACGCGCTCGACGGCGGCGCTCCGATCGAGACCTCCGAGACCCGCCCGCTCGAGTTCAAGGCGCCCGGCGTGGTCGACCGCCAGCCGGTGAAGGAGCCGCTGCAGACGGGCATCAAGGCGATCGACGCCATGATCCCGATCGGCCGCGGCCAGCGCGAGCTGATCATCGGCGACCGCGGCACCGGCAAGACGGCGATCTGCGTCGACACGATCCTGAACCAGAAGGGCCAGGACGTGATCTGCATCTACGTCGCCATCGGTCAGAAGGCGTCGACCGTGCGGCAGGTCGAGGAGACGCTCCGCAGCAACGGCGCGATGGACTACACGATCATCGTCTCCGCTCCTGCCTCCGAGGCCGCGCCGATCAAGTACATGGCTCCCTATGCGGGCTGTGCGATGGGCGAGTACTTCCTCTACAACGGCAAGCACGCGCTGCTGATGTACGACGACCTGTCGAAGCACGCGGACGCCTACCGGCAGATGTCGCTGCTCGTGCGGCGCCCGCCGGGCCGCGAGGCCTACCCCGGCGACGTCTTCTACCTGCACTCGCGGCTGCTCGAGCGCGCCGTGAAGCTGTCCGACGAGCTGGGCGCAGGGTCGCTGACC
>DATAHR010000260.1:0-3141 GCA_036263035.1 Gaiellales bacterium
GTCCTTGCTCGCCCTGTGGCACCGTGCCGAGGCACCCACATAGCCCACCGCCCAGCACGGACCCAGGCGCCCCTCCCCCGTGACGCCGTACGATCCGCCTCATGCCGATCGCATACGAGTGGCGCGGCGCGATCGCCAACGAGGAGCTGAACGCGCTGCATGCCGAGGGTTTCGACCACGCTGTGCTGGACGACGACTGGCGAGGCCAGCTGCAGCGCCACAGCCTCGGCTGGGTATGCGCCCGCGACGGGGAGCGGCTGGTCGGCTTCGTCAACGTCCCCTGGGACGGCGCAGCCCATGCCTTCCTCATCGACGCGCTGGTGGCTGACAGCCACCGGCGCCGGGGGATCGGCCGCAGGCTCGTCGCCGTCGCGGCCGATCAGGCCCGCCGGGCCGGCTGCGAGTGGCTCCACGTCGACTTCGAGGGTGACCTGGCACCCTTCTATCTCGAGGCGTGCGGGTTCGAGGCAACCCCGGCAGGCCTCATCAGTCTCCGGTAGATTCGCGCCGTGCACCTGGGCATCTACGAGTTCCACGGCGACCCCGACGAGCTGCTTCCGGCCTACGAGCGGCTGATGTCGTCCCTGCCCGCCGGCAACGTCTCCTGGCACCTCTGCGTTCGCCGGGACGACGGGATCGTCATCTACGACACGTGCCCCAGCAAGGACGTCTTCGACGGATTCTCCTCGTCCCCGGCCTTCCACCAGGCGATCGCCGCCGCGGGGCTACCGGATCCCGCCATCAGCGGCCTCCCGGTCGTCGCCGCTCGCGCCGCCGGGGCCGAGGTCGCGGGCTAGACGATCCCCGCCCGCATCATCACCGTCAGCACCAGGATCACCGCCGACACGCCGATCGTCGCCAGCCCCTGGCGCCGCTGGCCCAGCGCGATCGCCACGTAGCCGAACAGCATCCCGATCGGCACCCACAGGAACGGCTTGAACCAGAACGCGTAGACCGAGACCGCGATCCCGAGTCCGGCCATCACCGCCCCGAGCGTCTCGCTGGTGCTCTCCTCCGGCCGCCCTCCCGTCCACGTCTCCGGCGCCTCCCGCCGCATGCCCAGCCACGCCTGCACCGGGCCGGCGTCGAGCGTCCGCACGAGGTTGTAGACGAACACCAGCTGCCCGATCATGATCAGCGCCACGAACGGCAGCGCAACCTGCGTCAACTCCAGGTACCGGTGCGGCAGCACGGCCCATCGCCGCGGGGCGCCGTTCAGGCCCTGCAGCATCCAGGGCACGACGCTGCCGTACCCGCCGACAACGGTCAGCGCCAGATGCCAGTTGGCCAGCCGGTGCGAGTACCACTCGCGGCCGACCAGCGCCGGCAGGAAGGCGTATACCGCCGCGAAGATCACGAGGCCGATGTTCAGCAGCGCCATGTTGTGGAAGTGGCCGACCACCCACAGCGTGTTGTGCGCGACCTGGTCGTACTGGATCGTCGCCAGCCCGAGGCCCTGCAGGCCCGCCGCCAGCCACGACACCATGGCGACGCAGAGGAAGCGCGCGGCCGGCGTCCACAGGAAGTCGGAGCGGTAGATCGTGAACCCGAGCGAGAACAGGGACAGCGCGCTTGGGATCGTCACCGCGTAGGTCAGCGGCTGCATCCAGCTGTCCACCGTCTGCTGGAACGAGTTCGGGAAGTCGGTGTACATGTGGTGCGCGCCGATCAGCACGTTCGTGATCACGGCGATCACCCAGCCGATGGCGAGCGCGTGGCCTGCCACCAGCGGCCGCTGCGCATACCTCGGGATCAGGTGGTAGTAGACGGCGACGGCCGGAAACAGCAGCAGGTAGACGACCGGGTGGCCGAACCACCACAGCATCGTCTTGGCGAGCAGCGGGTCGATCGTGACCGACGGGTCGGCGGCCTGCACGATCATCTCGACCAGCAGCACGGCCAGCGGCACCGTCGCGATGATCATGTCGACCGCGATGACGGTCAGCGGAATCACCGCGTAGGGCACCGGCCGGTCGGTGGCAAACCGCTTCGGCCAGAGGATCCCCAGCCCGAGCGCGCATCCGAGCCGGTTCCACGGGTTCTCGGAGCGCGCCAGCAGCCCCGGCCCGGTGACGGCGGCCAGCACCCCGAAGCAGTACGCGAAGATCGACAGGCCGACGACCAGCACGGACGCGGAGAACAGCGCAGCCCCCAGCTCCGACCACTGCGAGGCGCTCTTCAGCGGCAGCGGATAGAGGAACACCCACGACGCGCCGAAGCCGAGCCCCAGGCAGGTGATGACGATGCCCGTGACGCCGACGATCATGGTCCACCAGCAGGCGACCGCCCAACGCCAGCCCCAGACGCCGAGCTCGAACCCGATCTCGTGCAGCAGCCACCAGGTGACCCCCATCAGCGCGAAGGCCGCCCAGCCGACGAACGCACCCAGGCCATGCGCCGTCATCACCTCGTACCAGACGGCCGCGCTCAGCCGGTGCACCTGCCCCTGGCTCTGGCGCAGCAGCGCGCCGAGGGCGCCGGCGACGAGGAACATCGCCGTCGATGCGAGCACATAGCGCATGACCAGGTCGCGCACGCGCTCGGTCGGGACGGCGTCGGTGTCGGCGGCGAGCCGCCCGGCCTCCTCCGCGGTCACAGTCGTCATGGCACCACCCGGAACGTTGCCTGCATCAGATGGTGGCCGACCCCGCAGTACTCGAAGCAGCGGACCGTGTAGACGCCCGGCTTCGTGAAGGTCACGCGCAGCTCCTGCGGGTGGTCGGGCATCATCTGCGCCTGGGTGACGAAGACGCCGTTCGGGTCGTAGACGGCAAAGGCGTGGTTGACGTCGTCGGAGCGAAGGTGAAACTCGACCTGCCGGCCGGCATGCATGGTCGTCGTCGAGAAGACGAAGCCGAACTGCCGTCCGGTGACCTGGACGACCTGCCGGTTCGGCTCGGCGGCGGCGCGCCACGGCGTCTCGAAGATGGTCGCTGCCAGCGCCGCCAGCAGGGCCAGCATGACGACGTACATCCACCCGTTCTCGCGGCGCTTCCATGACGAGACGCTGATCGGCTTCGACCGGGCGGCGGGCCGGGTCGAACGGAAGATGATCGCGAAGAAGACGAGCCCCAGGGCGAGCAGCGCCAGGTAGATCAGGTTGTAGACCACCATCAGGTGGTTCACGGCCGCACCTCTGCC
>DATAHR010000261.1:0-3188 GCA_036263035.1 Gaiellales bacterium
CCGGGTGGCGGGCGCGCATCATCTCCCATGCCTCGGCGAAGTACCGCTCCTGAATCCGGGCCGGGCGGTGGCCGTCCGCGACCTTCAGCCGCGCGCCGTTCTCCCGCAGCGCGGCGTTCGCAGCGGCCAGCATCCGCGCCACCGTGTCGCGCACCATCAGCCCGGCTCGCGGGGTGCTCTCGAGGATGGCCGGGTCATAGGACGTAACTACGACGAGCCTCTCGTCGCTGCTCCCGGGCGGCACCGCCGCGAGCTCCGCGTAGGTGAAGATGCGCCGCGCGGCGACGTTCGGGTGAGCCACGGCGCTCACAGGGCGGCCAGCATGTCGACCACGGCCTCCGGGCCGTCGACGACCGCATCCGCCTGCTCCAGCAGCTCCCGCGGGCCCTCCTTCGAGCGCACCGCGATGCGGATGGTCGCCTCGCGGAACGCGTCGAGGTCGGTGCGGTCGTCTCCCACGTAGAGCAGCTGGCCGATGCGCTTGCGTCCGCGCAGCCGCTTGATCGCGGAGCCCTTGTCGACCGAGACGGGAGGGCGCACCTCCAGCACCATGCGGCCGAAGCTCCATGCCAGCCCGGCCCGGTCGAGCTTGGGCACGATCTGCGTCTCCAGGTAGCGGAGGGCGTGATCCGGGCGCGGCGAGTTGCGGTAGTGGATGGTGAAGGTGATGCCCTTGTCCTCGATCCGGGCGCCGTACTCGGCAAGCAGGCCGTCGTTCTCCACGAGCAGCAGGGCCTGGTGGACGGCGTCCTGATATCGCGCCGCCGGCGGCACCAGGGTGACGGTCTCGCCCTGCATAACCTCCAGCCCGTGGTTGCCTGATATGGCGACACGCTCGATCGGGATCATCGCCCGCGCCTGGACCGCGGGCCGGCCTGTGACGCAGGCGACCAGCGGGTAGCGCGTGCTCAGCCGGTCGAGCTGCTCGAGCGCTCCCGGCAGTACCGTCGCCTGCTCAGGTGTCGGGGCGATGGGAGCGAGCGTGCCGTCGATGTCGCAGACGACCGCCCCGTGGCGGGGATCGGCGACCAATGGCGCAATCGCGTCGGCCAGGGGTTGGGGCATGGCCGTAGAGCCTACCGACAACTCGTACACTATCCGCCGTGGATTCCCGGGTTCCCGTGCTGGTCGCGATCGGATTGGTGGCCGGCCTGTTCTCCGGGCTGTTCGGCGTCGGCGGCGGGATCCTGATCGTGCCGATGCTGATTGCGTTCCGCGGCTATCCGGCGAAGACGGCGATGGCGACATCGCTTGCGGCAATCCTGTTCACCGCCGTCGCGGCGGCGGCGTCGCACGCCGGGGCCGGCAACGTCGCCTGGAAGGAGGGAGCGCTGATCGGGCTCCCGGCCGTGGCCGGCGCGTACGTGGGGGCGGCGGTACACCAGCGGATCGACGCGCGCCGCGTCTCGCTGCTGTTCGCGCTGTTCCTCGCCATCGTTGCGGTGAGGCTGGCGATATGACCCATGACCTCATTGCGATGGCGCTGGGGCTGCTGGCGGGGGTGCTCTCGGCACTGTTCGGGGTCGGCGGGGGGCTGATCTTCGTGCCGACCCTGATCTTCCTCGGCAAGGACGCGCATGTCGCCGTGGCGACCTCGCTGGCCGCGATGGTGCCGGTGATCCTTATGGGCGCGTGGCGGCAGACGCGCTACGGGGCCGTGCGATGGCGCGACGCCGTGATCGTCGGGCTCGCGTCGGTGCCGACGGCAAAGCTGGGCGAGGTGATCGCGACGTCGCTGTCGAACGCGGTGCTGCAGCGGGCGTTCGCGGTGCTGCTGTTCGCGGTGGCGGTGCAGATGGCGGTGCGGACGCTCCGCGAGGAGCCGCGCCGCCCCGCGGCGCGGGCGGACGCCGAGCCGGGCGAGGTCGCCTGATTTCGCACCATTCCGTGTCGAACCGCGCACGCCCGCCTGGTGCGACTTGGTCTCCAATAATTGGCGTCCGGCGTCACGGCGGCTGTTGCGAACATCACCGCGCGTCGGTTGGCGTCACCGGTTCGCGGCCAGCACCTCGTCCGCCTTCTCCTTGATCTCCTCCACCACCGCAGGGTCGCGCAGGGTGGTGGTGTCGCCGAGCTGGTGGCCCTCGGCGATGTCACGCAGGAGGCGGCGCATGATCTTGCCCGATCGCGTCTTCGGCAGGTCGCTGACGATGATGACGGCCTTCGGCCGCGCGATCTTCCCGATCTTCTGGCCGATCCAGTCGCGCAGCTCTGCGGCCAGCTGGTCGCTTGGCTCGTAGCCGGAGCGCAGCAGGACGAAGCAGAGCGGCGTCTGCCCCGTCAGCGCGTCGGGAGCGGCCGTCGCCGCGGCCTCCGCGACCGCCGGGTGCTCGACCAACGCCGACTCGAGCTCGGTCGTCGACAGCCGGTGGCCCGACACGTTCATGACGTCGTCGATGCGCCCCATCAGCCAGAAGAACCCGTCGTCGTCGATCCGCGCGCCGTCGCCGGCGAAGTAGGTCTCCGGCCCGAAGCGGCTGAAGTAGTTGTCGACGTAGCGGGCGTCGTCTGCGTACAGCGTCCGGAACATCCCGGGCCAGGGCCGGCGCAGCACCAGATACCCGCCGCGCCCCTCGGGCACGGGCTGTCCGTTGTCGTCCACCACCTCGGCCTTGATCCCGGGCAGCGGTGTCGTCGCCGAGCCGGGCTTCAGCGTGGTCACACCCGGCAACGGCGCGATCATGAGGCCGCCGGTCTCCGTCTGCCACCACGTGTCGACCACCGGGCAGCGCCCGCCGCCGATCTCCTTCCAGTACCACACCCACGCCTCCGGGTTGATCGGCTCCCCGACCGTCCCCAGCAGCCGCAGCGAGGACAGATCGTGCGCCTCGGGGTGCTCACTGCCGGCCTTGATGAACGCGCGGATCAGCGTGGGCGCCGTGTAGTACTGCGTGACCCCGTAGCGCTCGATGATCTCCCAGTGTCGGGCGGGCGTCGGGAACATCGGGTCGCCCTCGTAGAGCACACCGGTCGCGCCGTTGTTCAGCGGTCCGTAGACGATGTAGCTGTGGCCCGTCACCCAGCCGACGTCGGCCGCGCACCACCAGACGTCTCCCTCCTGGATGTCGAACACCCAGCGGTGCGTCGCGCTGGCGTACGTCAGGTAGCCCCCGGTCGTGTGGACGGCCGCCTTCGGCTTGGCCGTGGTACCCGAGGTATGCAGGCAAAACAGCGTGTGCTCTGCCTCG
>DATAHR010000262.1:0-20160 GCA_036263035.1 Gaiellales bacterium
CCGCCGGATACACCGGGCTGGGTGATCCCGTTGCCTGATAGGACATCGTGCCCGACTGACGGAACAGCGACACTGGGCGCCCCGGGGCGGACGCCGCTCGGCTGAAGGAGACGACGCCCAGGACGAGGCAGGCGGCGGCACCGATCAGCGCCGTCGCCAGTGCTGCCTTGAGGACGGAGTCGGCCAGCAGACCGGGTCGCACCGGCGGCTGCCTCCGCGACCATGGCCCCCGCGGGACGTTCCCGGGCGGGTCGCCGCCGGGAGGCGCCAGCGCTGGCGGCTCGGAGTGAGCGTCCACGGTTGCGCCGAACCGCCGGCGGCGTCTCGGGCGCGGAACGGTCTCACGCCATCGGATCACGAATGCTGCGAGCGCCGCCAGCAGCGCACCGTGCAGCGGCGCCGCAACCCACTTGAAGGCCGAACCGCCGCCGGGGATGCGGATCCACAGTCGCCCCACGATCTGGTCCGGTTCCGCGGTGCCGGGATCGACCCAGCCGTTGTGGTCGCCCTGCATGACGAATCCGGTGCCGCCTGTGGCAACGATGCGGTGCAGGAATGTCGCCGAGGCCGGGATGTTGTGATACGCCACGATCTGGCCGACGTGGTAGGGGCCACCGGCGCGGACCACGATCAGGTCCCCGGCGTTGATCCGCGGCTCCATGCTGTTGCCCGAGACGGCAAGGATCGACGTCGGGCCGCCCAGCGCGCGCGGGCCGACGAGCAGCAGCGCGCAGCCGGCGGCGACGGCCGCCGAGAGGGTGACGACCAGCGTGCGTCCGCGCGGAGCCTTCATGCGCCTAGCCGTGGGCGACGACGCTGATCTCATCCTGTGAGGTCACCGTCGCCTGTGGGCTGGTGGTGTCACAGTCCCAGACGGTGTGGGGAGGGGTCGCCGAGGACGTGAGGCCGGCGTTCTCGGTGCAGCTGTACCAGGCGCCGCCGGCCGCAAGCCGGAGGTGCACGACGGCCGCGCTGTGGTCGAGCTCGAATTCGACCTTCGTGATGTCGTCGGGGTTCGAGGAGTCGTAGGTGTAGGAGAGGTTGCTCACCGTGTAGCCGCTCACCGAGACGGTTGCCGCGCCCGCGTGGGTGCCGGTGGGCAGCCCGCTCGCAGCGCCGAGGAAGGCGTTTGACGCCGTACCGATGATCACGACGGACGCGACCACGGCCAGCAGGCTTCGGCTCAGTCCGACATACATCCGGCGTTCTCCCTCCAGCGGGTTCGGGGACGGTCGGGCGTGTATTCGGCCGACGGGGCGCGCTATTTACCCTGGAAATTCGCGAGATGATTGATTCCACGCCGCCGTGCGGTCTGAGCGGTCGGGAACCCGAGCAGCACAAGGATCGAGGGAGGGCGCGATATCGGGAATATCGGCCCGACCGAGGACGCAGTGATGCGACGGTTCGCGGCCGCAGCCACCAGCCGTTGACCACCACCAACCGCCGTACGGTCAGACGTACGGGGGTGTGGAATCAATCATCTATCGGGCGGCCTGCGACGACTCGACCAGCCGCCGGATGCGGTTCAGGATCTCGTCGGGGTTCCCCATGTGGCCCTCGTCGTGCTGGATGACCACCTCGGCGCCGGGCACGTTGGCGGCCAGCCACCGACCGTGCGCCGCGGGAACGAGCACGTCCGTCTCGCCGTACCAGACCTCGGTCGGCACCTCGATCTCGCTGATCTCGAAGCCCCACGGCTTCAGGAAGGCGAGGTCGTCGTCCACCCAGCCCCACACGCCGTTCACGAACATCTCGGGCGTCGACTCGCGGATCACCCGCTGGATGATCGGGTTCTCGAGCGCGGCACGGTCGGCGTCCGACAGCTCGAAGTCGCCCAGCAGCCTGGCCGGATCCGACTCGGCGCGCTCGATCATGGTTGCCGCCTCGCGCTCGAGCTCCGTCCGCAGCCGCGCCTCACCCTCGAGCGCCCAGCCGAACTCCTTGATGTTCTCCGGATCCATTCCGTCCAACCAGTCCAGCCCCTCGGTGTCGTACGGGGCGACGCCGACGATGCAGCGGCAGCGGATCACCCGCTCGGGGAGCCGCGCGGCGACGGCGAGGCAGTGCGGGCCCCCGCCGCTACCGCCCATCACCGTGAAACGGTCGATGCCGAGGTCGTCGACGATCGCCGCCACGTCGCCTACGCAATCGACGACGCTGCGGCCGGGATGGCGGTCAGACAGCCCGTAGCCGGCCCGGTCGTACGTGATCACCAACGCGCCCGTCTCGGCGAGCCGGTCGTTGTCGGGGTAGCGGATGAGGCGCCCGCCGGGGGTACCGTGCAGGTCGACGATGGGCAGGCCGTCGGGATCGCCCCACGTCTCGTAGGCGACACGGCGGCCGTTGACGTCGACGAAGCGCGGCACGGTGGGCACCATATCGCGTCAGGCCAGCGGCTCGACTCTCGACGGCACCTTCGGGAACAGCGTGTCGACGAGCAGTCGCCGGTCGGGACGGATCCAGACGTCGGGGAAGATGTCGACCAGCTCCTCGATGCTGCGATGGCCGAGCAGGAGCTGCAGGAACGTGAGCGGCGGGCAGCCCATCGTCGTCGTCTCCTCCTCCGGCACCGGCGCGTTCCACGGTTCGATCTGCGTCAGCCGGCCCCGGTCGAGTACCAGCCGCAGGCCTCCGCGGTAGAGGTCGATCTCGAGCGTGCTGCTGGAGGCGCCGAAGATCGACTGCTCCAGCCGCGCCTCGAGCGCCGGCCGCACGTGCCGAAGGAATGCCGGCACGTCCGGGACACGTACCAGCCACGCATACGGGTCCTCGCGCCCGGGAGCGACATCGGCACCGAGCAGGCCGTAGATGGGATGGTCCCTGCCGAGTGCGAGCTGGATCTCATTGCATGGCCCGGTGTCTTCGCGCAGCGCCGGTGTGTCCGCGCCGATCTCGCGCAGCCCCCGCAGCAGCGACGGGGCGATGGCCTCGACGTCGGCGCCCTTCGCGAAGAACAGCTCCTGAACGCGCAGGGAGCTGCCGCGCCGGTGGCTGGCGATCCACGCGGATCCCGCCGGCTCGCCCGCGGCCGTCTCGATCACCCAGAAGCGCCCGTCGACGCCGTGCGTCCGGGCATCGCCGTCGCGCACGCGCGGGTCGTCCCACAGCGAGATCTCCCACTCCCAGAGCTGCGGCCCGGCCTCGTGCCGGATCAGACTGTCGTCGTGCCACGCGTCGTACATCGCTCTTAACTGCTCGACGTCGGACGCCACGGCGGGCCTCAGCCGGCACGCCTCCTCCTGCCCGGCGTCAGCCTTGGGGATCAGCGAGAAGAATGCCGTGCGGCTGCCGTCGAGGTCGAGGGCGTACTCGTATCCGAACTGCCGGTAGAAGTAGGGGATGCCGGTGATGGCCGACAGCAGGTGGCCCTCGGCGGCGCCGCGCGCGTGGATCATCTCGAACACCGCCCGGATCAGCCCACGGCGGCGGTATGCCGGGTCGGCGGCGACCAGCTCAGGCCGCGTGACGCCAAACGGAATCCCCGCGAAGCTCCACGTGTGACGCCAGAAGAACGTGCAGGCCACGATCGAGCCGCCGGCCTGCGGATCCTCCACGATCGCGGCATCGGCCGCACCGTTCATGAAGGGGAAGCCGGGGCCGAGGAGCAGGCGGGCGCCCGCCATGGTGCGGGGGCTCGGGTTCTCATCCTGGGCGCGGCGCAGCGTCGCGCCGAGCAGCGCGGTGATCCGCTCCACGTCGGCGTCGTTTGCCCACCGGCGGATCAAACCGCCGGGGAGCTGGTCGCGAACGTCGGGTAGGGCCAAATCGGACACCGAGCCGATGCTACGCCATCGGCGCCGATCGTTGCCCTCAGCGAACTCTCAGCGGGCTGACGGGCGCGAGTGAGCCGGGCGCTGTCTCCTTCGGATACATCCACCGAACGAAGGAGATCCACATGCTTGCCTCAATCCTGATCGCCCCCGTCCTCGGCGCCGCCGCCGCTGCCACCGCCGTCTGGCTGATGGGCCGCGGACATGAGCGCCGCTCAGAATCGCTCGGAGGTGTCAGCAATATTCCGGCGAGCGGTGCCGGTGATGGCCAGGCCGATCACCGCGAGCACCACCGCCACCAGGAGGTTGTTCACCAGGGCTGAGGTCGCATGCCAGAACCCGAATACGAACGGCGAGAGGAGCACGGCGACAGCGATGCCGATCGTCGCCCAGCCCCACCAGTGGTGGCGGTCGACGAGCACCGTCGTCGTCGCGCTGGTCGCCGCGGCACTCGCGAGCGATCCCACGATCACGACCGCCCCCAGGATCATGCTCGACCAGACGAAGCCGCTGCGGTCGTGATGCCCGAGGATCCACGGCGAGAGGAACAGCCAGGCGCCGACGAACGCCTCGAGCACGTTCCAGCCGCTGTAGTGCAGCCGGTTCTCCTCGAGCTCGACGTGATGGGGCGGTGGCTGCAGCGTCATCTCGTTCTTCCCTCCTCAGGTGTCAGGCGGCCGCGCCGCCGTTCTCGGTCTATGCCCGAGCCGAGGGCGGCGTAGACGCCGGTGGTGATCGCGATCATGAAGGGGATCGAGCCGGGCACCCACATCAGCCCGGCGGCGACCTGTTGATCGGAGAGCGCGGTCAGCCCAAGCGGCCGGTGCCATGACCCGACGTAGGCCGAGTACACGGGGGAGGGCGCGAACGCGAGCACGACCGCGAGCACCCACGACGCCATCATCCCGCCGAACAGGTACACGACGCGCTCGATGTCGCGAAGCGGCGCCCGGAACGGCGGCGAGTCGAGCACCTGGCCCCAGAACAGGCATCCGGTGATCAGAAACGTCAGGTGTTCCACAACGTGCACGGCCTCGGAGCGCAGCGCCAGGTCGTACGGCGCGGGGAGGTGCCAGACGAGCAGGTTCAGGTTGAACAGGGCGAACACCGGCCAGGGGCGGAGCAGGCGGCCGAGCAGCAAGCGCAGCCGCACGGCACGGCCGTCACCGAGCAGCGCCCGCGCGAACGGCCGGCGGATGGCCATTGGCAGCCCGCGCATCAGGACGAACACGGGACCCGACATGACGAACAGGGGAGCCGCCACGAACAGCAGCAGGATGTGCTGGCCCATGTGCGCGACCAGCAGGCGGTCGGCCTCGTCGTCGAGCGGCCCGACCAGCGCCGCCACCGTCACCAGCAGTGCGCCGGCGAAGCACCCCGCCCGCCAATCGAACGCGCGGGCCCCGCGGGCGTAGAGCGCTCCGAGCACCACGCACCCGATCAGCGGTGGGGTCAGCAGCTCGCTCATGCCGTCGCCAGCGTCTCGGCGTCGGCCGCCACTACCCGTGGGAACAGCGGCATCAGATAGCCGGCACGCACGTATCCCGCCTTGTCGATCAAGTAGATCGCTGACGTGTGGATGACGTCTGTCTCCGTGAAGCGCACCTGGATCCCGAATGCCTTCCAGACGGGCCGAAGCTGGCTGGTCGTGCCGAACAGCCAGCGCCATCCGGGCGCCAGATGGTGGATGCGTGCGAACCTGGCTGCGCTTTGCGGTGTGTCGCCGGCCGGGTCGATGCTGACGATGACGAGCTGCAGCCGCTGCGCCGCCGGGACGAGCTGCTCGACGCGCGCCAGCTGATGGCCCTCGATCGGGCAGATCGTGCGGCACCGGGAGTCGAGAAACGCGACCAACACCGTGCGGCCGCGAAGCGTCTCTAGCGTCACCGTGCGGCCGGCCTGGTCACGCAGCCTGATCTTCGGCTCCGGTCGGCTGCCGGCCTTCCAGCTCGCGTCAGCGCGGAGCGTCGTAGCCGGTGAGCCTCGATCCTGAGCTACGGCGTATGCTGAGAAGGCAACGACGGGAAGCAGTACGGCCGCGGCAACAACCGCCCAGGTTCGCCGTCTCAGAGCCGGTCGCGGTACAGCCATGCCAGCCCGAGTATGACGACCAGGAGCGCCAGCGGGAACAGCAGCGTCATCGCCCCGCCGGTGTTCACGTTCGTCACGTCGAAGAGGCTCATCGTCGTTCAGAGCACCAGGAACAGGAACGCGAACAGAACGAACATCGCCGCGAGGAAGACCGCATTGGTGGCGGCCCCGGCGACGGTTCCCGCCTCGGCCGTGCGGGCCTGGGACATCGTGCCGACCTCGCTCCAGTAGGCGGCGCCGAGCAGATGCACAACCATGCTGGCGAGGAACCCGACCAGCAGGCTGCCAAAGGCGCCGGCCGTAGCCGTGGCGAAGTTCAGGTGCAGGAGCTGCCAGAAGCAGAGCACCGCTCCCACCAGCTGCGAGGCGACGCCGACCCATCCCAGCCAGGCGGCCCCTCCTCTGGCCATCACCGCGATGCCGACCGCTCCGACCACCAGCACGACGGCCGTCGCGATCAGCAGCCCGGTCGAGGCGCTCTCGCCGGCCGGGTGCCAGCGCCCGTTCTCGTTCAGCGTGCGCAGGTAGAACAGCCCGAATGCGAAGGCCAGGAAGTAGAAGGAGTCGGCTGCCACCCAGATGCGGGCGGCGGTGCGGATGACCGGTGTCTCGGAGGTGATGGTGGCGGGGTGGCTCATGGCGACTCCGGGACGGGGTCGATGACGGGCACGGATCGCGGGTCGCCGTAGCCGTAGGGCGCGTCCTCGATCACCGGCGGCTCGAGGAACGGGTCGGCCGGCACCGGCGTCGGCAGCTGCCACTCGAGGCCGCGCGAGCGCCACGGGTTCTGCTCGGCCGGGCGCCGGACGAACGCCAGCGACCACACCAGGTTGAAGAGAAAGATCAGCATCGAGATGCCGAGCAGAAACGCCGAGATCGAGACCCAGATGTTCAGCCCGCGCAGGTCCGGGTCGTAGGTGTTCACCCGCCGCGGCATGTTCAGCATGCCTGCCGCGAACAGCGGCAGGAACGTGGTGTTGAAGAAGATGAACATGGTCCAGAAGTGCCACTTCGCCAACCGCTGGTTCAGCTGCAGGCCGGTCATCTTCGGCAGCCAGTAGTAGATCCCCGCGAAGAACGCGAAGACGAGGCCGCCCATGATCGTGTAGTGGAAGTGGGCCATCACGAAGTAACTGCCGTGCAGCGTCACGTCGCTCGGCACGTCCGACAGGAACACGCCCGAGATGCCGCCTATCAGGAAGTTGAAGAAGAAGGCGAGCGAGAACAGCATCGGCACCTCGAACCGCAGCTTGCCGCCCCAGATGGTTCCCAGGCCGACCAGGAAGATCAGCCCCGTCGGTACCGAGATCAGCTCGGTCGTCAGCATGTAGAACGGACGCAGGTTCGAGTTGATGCCGCTGACGAACAGGTGGTGCTGCCAGACGGCGAAGCTGAGGATGGCGACGCCGAGGATGCCGGCGACGCCGAGTCGGTAGCCCCACAGCGGTTTGCGGCTGAACACCGGCAGCAGCTCGAGCACGATGCCGAAGCCCGGGAGCGCGAGGATGTAGACCTCCGGGTGGCCAAAGAACCAGAACAGGTTCTCGTACAGGAACGGGCTGCCTCCGCCGGATGCGACGTAGAAGTTCGTGCTGGCCGTGCGGTCGAGCGCCTCCATCACCAGCGCCGCGACGAACACCATCGGGGCGAGTGCCATCAGCGCCCCGGTGGCCACGATGCCCCACACGAACATCGGCAGACGCGACCACGACATCCCCGGTGCACGCATGTGGATCACGGTCGCCAGGATGTTGAGACCGTTCAGGATCATGGCGAACGCGATCAGGGCGAACGCCACAATGTAACCGTCGATGCCAGCGTTGGCCTGGTTGGCAAGGGTGGGGTAGCCCGTCCACCCGATCGCCATGCCGCCGAAGTCGACGGACGACATGAGGATCGCGCCGGCGATAGGAACCAGCCAGAACGAGAGCGCCTCGAGACGCGGGAATGCCATCCGGCCGCTGCCGATCATGAGCGGCATGAGGTAGTGACCGAACGGACCGACGACCACCGCCGACATGATCATGATCATCATCGTGCCGTGCAGGGTGACGATCGTCAGGTACTGCCCGGGTGAATAGATCGGGGAGGCCGGGCGCAGCAGTTCGATCCGGATCAGCATCGCGTTCAGGCCGGCGATGAAGAACAGCACGCCGACGGCGCCGAGGTACTGCAGGCCGATCACCTTGTGGTCGGTACACAGGCCGAGGTAGCGCATCGACCCGCCGCCGTGACGGTCGCTGCCGATATCGGCCGGCGCACCCGCCATCCGGCGCAGCGGATAGGCGAGGAAGCCGAGCCCGGCCAGCCAGCCGGCGATGGCGCCGAGGTAGCCGATGAAGATGGCCGGGTCGTTCTGGTCGAGGTCGGCGACGTACGGGATCGTGTTCCCGATGCGGCGGCCGATCAGGTAGAAGATGACGTAGCCGACCACCGCGCCGACGATGCCGCGGACGATGCCCGACCCGAGGATGTCCATCCAGCTCGTGCGGCGCGCAGGCGGGGGAGGTGCGGTCGTCACGCTCATCCGGCGCGTCCCGGCGGGTCGGGGAAGTACGACCGGGCGTACGGCGGCAGGTTGCCGGTCGCCGGTGCGTTCGCGCGGCGCTGCGACGTGATCCACGACGTGAAGGCGGACGGTGCGACGATCAGCCCCTTGTCCGACATCTCGCCGTGCCAGACGCCACAGAGCTCGGCGCAGCGGATGTCGAAGCTGCCGAGATGGCGCGGCGTAGCGAACGCGATGTTGTCGGCGCCGGGAACAGCGTCGGCCTTCACCCCCAGCTGGTAGGCCCAGAACGCGTGGACGACGTCCAGCGAGGTGACGTGGAACTCGACCGGCCGGTTGACGGGGAGCTCCAGGCGGAACGTCTCGACGCCGCCGTACTGCGGGAAGCGGTAGGTGAACTGCCACTGCTGTCCGATCACCTGCACCACCAGCCGGTTGAGCGAGGTGCGCTGGATCGGGGCCGGCCCCTGCCCGCCGCCGGCTCCGACGCCCGCCGCGTTCGCAGGCTCCTCATACAGCGCGTAGGTGCCGAGGCCGGCGAGCAGCAGCACGACGGACGATGTGAGGATCAGCCAGCCGAGCTGCAGGCGGCTGTCACCGAAGTCTGCGGGCCCGTCGCCGAGCGAGCCGTCGCGGTTACGGAACGTGATGATCGCGTACAGGAAGGCCACGATCATCGCCAGCGCGAGCGGCGCCATCACCGCGGCCAGGAGGACGTTGGTGAACCGCTGGCTCTTCGCCTCCTCGGTCGCCGATCCCGGCGGCATATGTGGGCCAAGCGCGAAGATGATGAGCAGCACGGCAATGACCGAGCCGACCGCCCAGATGATCAGCGCTCGGCGGATATGGCCACGTTCGTGCATCGTTCAGGCGACCTGCAGGTAGCCGTCCATGTAGCCGACCGTCTGCATCGGCCCGCCGTTGCCGAAGATCCAGCCTGCACCGCACGGGACGAAGCACTGCCAGCGATACCAGCCGGGCTTGCCCGTCTTGATGGTGAAGGTGGTGGTGGTATGCGCTGTGGACATCGGGCAGGGCGCAGGGACGTCGCACTGGTTTGGGGCGTTGTCGCCGACGCCGAGGATGGGCACGCTGACGCCGAGCCGCGGGATGGTGAAGGTGTGCGACGCCTCGTCGGGATTCATGACGCGCAGTGGCTTGCCGTTCACCGAGACCGAGCCGATCGTCCCCCTCGGCTGGGAGAGGAACGGATTGCGCAGACCGCTCATCCCGTCGAAGTTGATCACCGTGACGGTCACGGTCGAGTGCGCGGGCACCTTCAGGATCGTCCCGTGCACCCACTTCCCGCTCGGATTCATCGCGTAGTAGCTGACCCAGTCCGGATGGGGCGCGTGCCCGGTCGCGGCCACCGTCTGGAGGGTGATCGCAGTGCCGCGTCCGTTCGCGTGGGCGTCGACGGTCGGCGGGAGGCCGAACACGTAGGAGATCAGGTACCAGGCGATCATCGCCACGGTGAAGGTGACCGCTGCGGCAACGGCGAGAACCGGCCCGCGTCGTGACGCCGATCCGGTCGCGTTCTGCAATCCAGTCTCCTCCCAGTTCCGTACGAGGTACGGATGGAACCAACTCGGCATCACCTGAGATGACTACTCAGGCGACTCCGCGGCGCGATACTAGCTCTATGGCAGAGCTATTCGCAAGGGGCGATTTTCAGGATGAGTTCGCCGACCAGCTCGGCGCGCTCATCAGCGCCCTGCGGCGGGAGCTCGTGCGCCGGACTGCGTCGAGCTGGACAGCCGGCGAGCTCTCGACGGCGCAGGTGGAGCTGCTGCTCGCGGTCGAGCGTCGGCCGGGCATCAGCGTCCGCGACGCCGCCGACCGTCTCAACCTCGCGCCGAACACCATCAGCACCCTTGTCCGCCAGCTGACGGGGCGGGGGCTGATGATCCGCGAGCAGGGCGCGGACGATCGGCGCGTGGCACAGCTGACGATCAGCGCGGACGCCGCGAGCCGCTTCGCCGAGTGGCGCTCGGCCCGGGCGCATGTGCTCGAGGAGGCGCTGGCGCATCTTGGAGAGGCCGACCGTCGCCTTCTGGTTGCGGCCATGCCCGCGCTCCGCGAGCTGATCGAGCGGCTCTCCGCCCAAGCCCCCTGAGGGCTCGCTTGACCGGATATGTGCGAAGCGTTACGTTCGCGGCGTCAACGTGACCGAGGGGGAGTCCATGCGCCGGTTCTCGAGCGTCTGCATCGCACTCGTTCTACTCTGCCTGGCGGCCGTCCAGTCCGCCGCCGCGGCGCCGCCCAGCCCCCCGCCCAGCGGGCCGATCCGGCTCGGCTACTGCGGCGGCGACGACTGGGAGCCGGCGTTTGCCGTGCAGGGGAACTACGTCTACGACGTGATCACCCACTACGTCGGCGACACGACCTGTGATCCGGCGTCCGGCAATGCGCAGGCGATGTACATCCAGGTGTCGACCGACGGCGGCCGCACATTCGGCGCTCCACATGCGGTCTGGAATGCTCCCGTGAACGGCGTGTCCTACCCGTCGCAGGCGGACCCGGCTATCGCTGTTGACGCTGCCGGCAACGTGTATGTCACCTTCCTCGGACTGGGCGTGAACGGCGGGCACACCGACATCATCGCGGCGCGCTCAACCAACCACGGGGCGAGTTTCACCTCGGCGACGCAGGTCAACTCGAAGGACTGCAAGAATTGCGACCACGAGAAGATGGTTGTCAGTGGGGGCAACATCTACGTCGCATACTCGCAGGCTCAGTATCACTTCATCGCCATCTCGCGCGACCAGGGTGCGACCTGGACCCAGGCAACCGTCGACAGCACCGACGTGGTCGGGTTCGCCGAGACCGGTGTCGTTGATTCGTCAGGCAACGTCTACTTCGCCTGAGCCGATTGCCAGTCGTCAAACTGCACAGGCGTCCCGGCCGCCGACTATCGCGTCTCGAAGACGCTGGCCGGTACCCTCACGACGACGTTCACCAACGTGGCCACGGGCGTTCAGGGGCCTGACTGCCCGTACTCGTCATGCGGCTTCGCGTACTTCGGGAACCAGGACAGCCTCGCCATCGACGCTGCCGGCAACCTGTACCTGGCGTGGCAGCAGGGCCAGAGCTCGACCACCCGCAAGAGCCCGCCGATCGTGAACCTCTCGCGATCGACCGACGGCGGCAAGACCTGGACATTCGTCGGCCGTGTCGACGACAAGAACGCCTCCGGCTGCGCGTCCTCGGCTTGCTACGCGCTGTTCCCGACGATCGTCGGCGGGGCTGCGAACACCATCTACGTGGCCTGGATGGACGATCGCAACGGCAATCCCATCGATCACAAGAACGGCTGGAACGTCTGGCTGCGCACGTCGACCACCGGGGGCACCTCATGGACCGGGGCGTCGCAGCGCATCTCCGCGTACGACTCGACACAGTCGCAGTCGCAACCCAGCGGGTTCCTGTTCCCGTACGGCGACTACTTCGGCCTGGCGATCAACACCTGTGCCTCGCCGATGCTGACCTGGGGCGAGGGCCACACCTGGGTCGGCGGCGCCTCGGCGCCCGGCCACATCGAGTTCCGGACGCTCTGCTGAGCTTGGCGGCGTCGGTGGGGGCCACGCCGGCCTCCACCGACGCCGATCCCGGCATCGCTACGACTGATCGCCGGTCTGGAGGAAGGATGCGATCGCTCCTGCCGAGCCGGCGACCACGACCACCGCCCAGGCCTCGAGCACGATGTCGATGGCCCGGCCCGCCGGCGTGATCGGGTTCTTCATTGACGACGACACGGTCAACAGCTGCGTGATCGTGAAGAACGCCGCCTGGCCGAACGTGTGGATCTGCGTGCCGGCGGCGTGGCGCTCGGCGACGTAGACGGCAACCGTGCCGAGGGCGGCGACCACGAGGGTCGCGATCACCACCAGCAGCATGCGCGCCAGCAGCCGGCGGTGGCGCTCCTCGACCGTCGTCAGCCGTGTCAACTCCTCGCCGAGCAGACTCATGTGGTCAGGTTCGACGCGCTCCCGGGACAGCCTCCCGGGAGCGTCGTCGCACCAGCCCTGCTCAGATCTCTCCCGCGCAGCGCTCCCCGGCCAGCACGGCTCCCTCCATAAACCCCTGGAAGTCCCAGGTTGTGTCGCCGCCGAAGTGGATGTTCCCCTCCCGCGTCGTCTCGATTCCCGAGAACCCGGTCACCTGGCCGACCTTCCAGAACGGGTAGCCGCCCCGCACCCAGGGGTCGTTGCTGCCGAAGTGGTACCACGCCTTTCCGTTGTAGGCCTCCTTCACACCGGGCCCGTAGTAGGTGTTGACGTTGGCGAGGATCTGGTTGACCAGCCCAGGAGCGGCAACCCCCTCGTGCTGGTTCAGCTTGTACGTGGAGATGTACGACTGCGTCGTCGGGCCGCTCGGGTACTGCAGCAGGAGACCGGTCGGCGCGTTGTTGTTGTTCACCTGATAGTTGAGCTCCCACATCCAGTTGGTGGGGAAGTCGGTGAGCATGTTGCCGTCGAAGCCGTTCGCATACCAGGGGTGGCCGTTGAACTGCATGATCACCTTGCCGTGTGTGCTCATGCCAAGCGTGTTGATCGCGGTCATCTTCAGTGCCGAGATGCCGGCCTTCGAGAGGTCGGTGTTCACTCGCAGGCTCGAGAAGGGCGCGGCGACCACGACGTGATCGGCGGTGACGGTGGTCGTCCTGTTTCCCGACTTGACGGAGACCGCGTAGGTACCGTCGCTGTTCTTCTTGATGGCGGTGACCGCGCTGCTGTACTGCACGGTGCCTGAGGGCAGCTCGCGGATCATGTTGCTGACGAGCAGGTCGGATCCGCCGGTGATGTGCCAGCGCTCGTCGCCGCCGTCCTCGTAGAGGTAGCTGTTGGACTGGTAGGAGTGGGCGGTCTTCTTGCTCGTGTTGTAGGCCCACATCCAGACCATGTTCAGCGCCGAGGTCTCATCCGGCGTGCCGAAGTTCCCGCGCACCGACTCGAGCGCGAGCTTGTACAGCTTCGTGGTCGTCCCCCCGGGCAGGTTGTTGGCCAGCCAGGTTGCGACGTCCTGGTTGTCCCAGGTGGCGGCCAGCGCCGAGTGGTTGTCCCACGTCTGCGGCGCCGGCACCTGCTGGGCGGCGTTGTGGAAGGTGTCGTAGCCGAACGCCTTCCAGTCGGCCGTTATATCCGCCACCGTGTAGCGCGAGTTGTTGATCCAGAACGAATCGTCGGTGCCCTGCGGGATCGCGTAAAGGTCGTCGAGCCCGAGGCCGAAGCGCGCCGCCAGGTTCTTCACCGCGAGATGCTCCGTGTTCACGAACTCGCCGTGCATCTCGGCGATCTGGTTGTTGAGGAAGAACGTCCGGTTCGTCTCGCAGCGGCCGCCCGCATCGGCGTTCGCCTCGTAGACCGTGGAGCGGATGCCGCGGTCGATCCAGAGCTTGTGGGCGGTGCGCAGCCCCGAGAGTCCGGCGCCGACGATCACGATCCGCGGAGCGGCGGCCGCCCGCGCCGGAGCCGCCCGAAGGACGCCGGCCGCCGCCAGCGAGGCGGCGGTGACGCCGGCGCCCTTAAGGAATCCGCGGCGGTCGACGGGGGCGCCGGTGCGCAGCCGGTGCAGGTCGTCCATCGCCAGCGCGGCACGCAGGCGGTCGTCCGGCGAGCCGTGCTCCCGAAGCCGGCGCGCCGCATCGTTGTACGCCTCGACCACCTCCCGTGACGCCGCCACGTGCACACGCCGGCGCTCCTGGCGGGCGTCCGTCACCTCGTCCAGCGGCATTCCGGTTCGTCGCGATTCCCCCACGGCCGCATGGGCCTCTCGCAGCATGCGCACGAGCTTGCTCACAGGAACCCCCCTTTTTTTGATGCAGACGTTGCAAACCTACAACAGTGCGGTATCGGACGGGTGACCGCGCCCCGGGGGTTGAAAGATGGGTGTCAACGCCCATGCCGCCGGCGGAGTGTGGCCATCACGGCCGCCCGGTGCGGGTAGCCGTACGGCGCGCCGGCGGTCGCGGCCGTACCGTGCAGTCCATGGGTTTGCCGGTCATCATGGTCGTGGAAGGCAACCGCGGCGCGGTCACGTCCGTCGAGGCGCAGCTGCGGGAGCGGTACGGCGCCAGCTATCGGATCGAGTGCCCCGTGGATGCCGACGCTGCCGGTGCCCTGCTCGACCAGCTGGCCGGAAGCGGCGACCATGTTGCCCTGTGCCTGGTGGGGAACTCGGTGTATGAGCGCAATGGGGCCGACGTGTTCGATCGAGCCCGCCGCACGCACCCGCAGGCCAAGCGGGCACTGCTCGTTCCGCCCAACGTATGGGTCGATCCCGGGCAGGCCGATCTGATCCGAGCGGCAATGGCGCTCGGGCGTATCGACCACTTCCTGCTCGAGCCCGGCCCGCCCCCCGACGAGGTCTTCCACGAGGCCGTCTCCAACTTCCTGCTCGAGTGGGCGCGCGAGCGCCGGCTCGTGCCCGACACCGTCACCATCGTCGGCGAGGACTGGTCGGGGCGGGCGTATGAGATCCGGTCGGTGCTCGAGAGCTGCGCGGTCTCGCACGACTTCTGCCTTGCGGATTCGGAGCGGGGCCGCGAGTTGCTCGCCAAGGCGGGTCCCGATGCGCGGCTGCCGTTGATGGTGCTGCCGGACGGCAGCACGATCAGCGACCCCACAAATGCCGAGATGGCCACGGTTGCGGGAGCCCCCGAGGCGATCGGCACCACGACCTACGACCTGCTGGTGGTGGGCTCCGGGCCTGCCGGCCTGTCCGCGGCCGTGTACGGCGCGTCGGAGGGGCTGCGCGTGCTCGTCGTCGACAGCGGCGGGATCGGCGGCCAGGCGCGTTCGAGCTCGCTGATCCGCAATTACCTCGGCTTCTCACGCGGCGTCAGCGGCGGTCGCCTCGCGCAGCAGGCGTACGAGCAGGCCTCGCTGTTCGGCGCCGAGTTCCTGTTCTTCCACCGCGCGTCCGAGCTGGTGCTGGAGGATGGCCTGATGAGGCTGCGCATCGCCGACGGCCCCGCGGTCTCGGCGCGCGCCGTGATTCTCGCGACCGGCGCAAGCTACCGGCGGTTGGGCATCCCCTCGCTCGAGGCGCTGATCGGCGCGGGCGTGTTCTACGGCGGGCCCGTGTCAGAGGCACCCACACTCGCGGGCAAGGACGTCTTCGTTGTCGGAGGCGGCAACTCGGCGGGGCAGGCGGCGCTGCACCTGGCCCGCTACGCCCGGCAGGTGACGCTGGTCGTCCGCGCGAGCTCCCTGGGCGCCGCGATGTCGCAGTACCTCGTCCGCGCCGTCGAGGCCACCCCGGGGATCGTCGTGCGCACCGAGACCGCGGTCTGCGGCGGCGACGGCGATGGGCGGCTGGAGCGTCTCGTCCTCTGCGACGCCGCGGGCGGCGGTCAGACGCTGCCCGCCGACGCGCTGTTCGTCCTGATCGGGGCGCGTCCGCTGACCGACTGGCTGCCGCCCGCGATCGCCCGCGACCGGCACGGCTTCCTGCTCACCGGGGAGGATGTCCGCGAGGGATGGCCGCTCGCCCGGCGGCCGTTCGCCCAGGAGACGAGCGTCCCTCGGGTGTTCGCGGCGGGAGACGCCCGGCACGGCTCGATCAAGCGCGTGGCCGCAGCGGTGGGGGAGGGTGCCTCCGTGGTGCAGGCGGTGCACCAGGTGCTGGACGAGCTGGAACCGCCTGCCGACCGCGTAGCCTGAGCTCTCCGGTCAGACGAACCCGCCCACGAAGTGGACGACGGCGGTGCCGACGGTCAGGATCAGGGCGATGCCGAGGGCGCCGAGCGCGAGCCCGATGCCCAGCACCACCACGTCGCGCAGCACGATCGACAGGCAGACGACGACTGCTCCCAGGGCCGGGAGCGTGTCAAGACCGGAGAACGGCGGCGCCAGCGCTGCGGCGATGGCGAAGGCCATGAGGACCAGGCCGAGCAGGCGCATGGTGACGCCGAGCTCGAACAGCCAGGTACCCCGGGGCTTCGAGATCCGCTCCACCCGCCCGATCCAGCGGGCGACGACGGGAATCGCCTTATCCGTGGTGAGCGATCCGAGCTGACGCCGCTTGACGCGGTCGGGCAGCCACACGGACCGCCGGCCGAGCACCATCTGCGCCGCCAGCAGCACGGTGATCGCCTCGAACACATGGGTGACGCCGCCGGTGGGAAGGGGCAGCGCCGGGAGCAGCATCAACATCATGATGTTGACCGCGAAGCCCTCCTCGGCGAAGCGGTCGTTCATCGCGCCGAGCGTCTTGCGCTCATCGCTGCGGAGCCATGCCACCACCTCTTCGCTGAAGCTGTGCTCGGTCTGCGAGTCGGCCACAGCGGCATTGTTATCGAGCGGCGGGCGCCGCGCGGGTCAGTGCCTGGCTGCGAGCGCCGGCTCCGGGCGCGGCGCGGGCTGAGACTCGGTCGGTGCCTCGGTCTCCGGCTGGCCGGCCGTCTCCCGCAGCGGCACGTCGCGCAGCATCCAGCTCAGCCCGAAGGCGATCAGCATCACGCCGCTGGCGGTGAGGAACACCGGGTGCAGCGCGGCGGCGTAGGCGGCGACGTACGCCTCGTGGATCGCGGGCGGCAGCTGCCGGAGCAGCGCCGGGCTCGCGTGGGCGGGCATGTGCGCGCCGCCGGGGATGCGCGCCGCCAGCTCGTGGTCGAGCCGGTTCGTGAAGATCGCGCCGAACACGGAGACGCCGATCGAGCCGCCCAGCTGCCTGGCGAGCGAGGCACCGGAGGTGGCGACGCCGAGCAGGCGGTGGGGGACGGCGTTCTGGGCGGCCAGCACCAGCACCTGCATCGTGAGCCCGAGCCCGAAACCGAGCAACAGCATGTAGCCGGCCGCGGTCGACGTGGGAGTCGTCACGCCGAGCCGCGAGAGCAGGTACAGCGCGACCGTCGCGATCGCCGTGCCCATGATCGGGAAGACCCGGTAGCGGCCGTAGCGGGAGATCAGGAATCCGCTGCCGATGCCGGTCACCAGCAGCCCCAGCATCATCGGCGTCATCAGCAGGCCGGACTCGGTGGCCGTGTGCCCCTTGACCACCTGCAGGTAGAGCGGGATGAACGTCACCGAGCCGAACAGCGCGAACCCGACCACGAAGCCGATCGCGCTGGTCGTGCGGAACGTCTGGTTGCGGAACAGCTCCATCGGCAGGATTGCCTCGTCCGCGCGGGCCTCGACGAACGGAAACACCGCGAGCAGCGCGAGGCCGCCGACGAGCGTCGCCACCATGCCGGGCGCGTCCCAGGCATAGCTGGTTCCGCCCAGGCTGGTGTAGAGGACGATCCCGGATACGCCGCCCGTCAGGACGATCGCTCCCAGCCAGTCGATGCTGTGCCTCTCGGTCACATGGCGGTCCCGGAACGCCACGGAGATGACCAGCAGCGCGAGAGCGCCCAGCGGCAGGTTGATGTAGAAGATCCAGCGCCAGGAGAGGTTGTCGACGAAGAACCCTCCGAGCAGCGGCCCGGCCACCGTCGCCACCCCGAAGACGCCGCCGAACAGGCCCTGGTAGCGGCCGCGATCGCGTGGCGCGACGAGGTCTCCGACGACGGCCATCGAGATGACCATGAGGCCCCCACCGCCCAGTCCCTGCACCGCCCGGAAGATGATCAGCTGGGTCATGTCCTGCGCGGCGCCGCAGAGCGCCGATCCGACCAGGAAGAGCAGGATGGCGATCTCGAGCACGCGCTTTCGGCCGTACAGGTCTCCGACCTTGCCATACAGCGGGCCGACGACGGTGGAGGCCAGCAGATACGAGGTGACGACCCAGGAGAGGTGCTGCAGGCCGCCGAGGTCGCCGACGATGGTCGGCAGCGCGGTGGACACGATCGTCTGGTCGAGCGACGCCATCAGCAGCACGAGCATCAGCGCGCCGAAGACCAGCCTCCGCTCCGTTGCCGGGCTGCCGCCCGGGTGGGGCATGGAAATGTGGTGGTTCGTCGTCACGGGTTCCCTCCGCCGTCTGGTCGTCGTCGATCTCGCACCAGCCTGACCTGGCCCCCTGCCACGGCGCTGCCATCGCGGCATCGCCGCGCTGCCGGTAGCGTGCCCTTCATGCGCATCGCCACCTGGAACGTGAACTCGCTGAAGCAGCGCGTTCCCCGGTTGCTCCCCTGGCTGGACGAGCGGTCTCCGGACGTCGTCTGCCTGCAGGAGACGAAGCTGGCCGACGATGCATGGGACGACGTGATCGGCGACGAGCTCGACACGCGCGGGTACCGGGTCGCGGCCCACGGCGAGGCGGCCTGGAACGGCGTTGCGATCCTGTCGCGGGTGGGCCTCGACGCAGTCGTCTCCGGGCTGGCGGACGCCCCGGGGTTCCCGCATCCGGAGGCGCGAGCCGTCGCCGCGACCTGCGGTGGAGTCCGCGTCTACTCGGTATACGTGCCAAACGGCCGTTCGCCGGACAGCGACCACTACCGCTACAAGCTGCGCTGGCTGGCCGCCCTGCGGGATGTCGTTGCGGCCGATGGTCCGGACGCGGCGGTCGTGTGCGGGGATATGAACATCGCACCGTCGGACGAGGACGTGTTCGATCCGGCGGCCTACGCTGGCCACACCCACGTCACGCCGGCCGAGCGGGAGGCGCTGGCCGAGCTGCAGGCGCTCGGGCTGCACGACGTGGTGCGCGACCGCTGGCCGCGCCAGCGGGTGTTCAGCTACTGGGATTACCGGGCCGGCATGTTCCACCAGGACCTGGGGATGCGCATCGACCTGATCCTGGCCGGAGGCCCGGTCGCCGAGCGTGTGAAGGCGGCGTGGATCGACCGCAAGGCGCGCAAGGGCAGCGGGCCGAGCGACCACGCGCCCGTTATCGTCGACCTGGACGAGGCGCCCGACGGGGACATCGGCCCGGTGGTTCCCCCGCCGTCGAACCCGGTGACCACGCGCGGCGGCAAGAAGCTGCCGCAGGCGTAGGTGAGGGGGGACGGCCCACGCTCGCACCGTCCCCCTCACCGGTAGTGCTCAGGAAACGACGGCGATGAACACCGAGAGCACCACTGTGATCGCGGAGATGACGATCGCTGCGGTCGCTGCTTGCGGGGCGGAGCGGCGGCTCCGCGCCTCGAGCGCGATCATCAACGCCGCACCGGCAAGCGCGACGCTGAAGATGCCGATGAAGAAGGCGATCACAGAGACCAGCGCAACCACTGCGAGGACGAGCGCGGCGCGCCCGGACGGCGGGCTGTCGGCGCGGCTGACCGCCCGCCCTGCGAGCAGGAACGTGACGCCGGCGACGCCGAGGACAATCGCGAGCTCGATCAGCGTCTCGCGCGTCGCCTCTGCGTTTCGTGGCGGCTTGAGGGTGCTGTACGCGGTCAGGGCCAGCGCCAGTCCAGTGCTGACCAGCGGGATCCGCAGGTCCAAATCACGGGTCATCTCTCGGTTCCTCCATGGTCGGGTGGTGACGCACTCGACGGTACGCGGCGCCGCCCGGCGCGTCGTCATCCGCGGGATCCATCTTGCGGTCATCCTCGGGAACGACCCGCCGGCGCCAACATCTCGGTCCTGCTGACGACGCGCGACGTCGGCATCGCGGGTACGTTGAATGCGATGCACCGCCTCGCCGACCGGCTGCCTTTGCGGCTGTCCACACCTTCCCGCTGGGACATCGCCCTCGCCGTGCTGATCGGGGCCGGAGGCCTGCTGGAGGTGGCGTTGACGACAGGCGAACCGCTCCGGCTCGCTCCGATCGTGCTCCTGACGGTTGCGCCGCTGCCCTGGCGGAGAGCGCAGCCGTTCGCGGTCCTGCTCGTATGCCTCTCCGCGGTGGCCGTAGGCGAGACGATCGGCTACCCGGGCCAGGCCACGTACCTGCTGATCGAGC
>DATAHR010000263.1:0-11640 GCA_036263035.1 Gaiellales bacterium
CACGCGTTTCCCGAGCTCGACCACAACGAGATCGAGGGCTGGGACGGTGCGCCGGACGGCATGTTCTCGGCGGTGCTGCTGCGCGGCGGCGGCGAAGGCCCGGATGTCGCGCGCCTGATCGACGTCACCGCGGAGCTGATCGGGGATGACGCCGCGTTCGTGGAGCACGTGCATGGCCGTGGCGACACCGCCGCTGCCCGCGCCTTCTCGATGGTCGCTCACGGGGACTGGGTGAGCTATCACGCAGCGCTCGCCCGCGGGGTCGACCCCTCGCCCGTCGAGCGCATCGGTGCGCTGAAGCAGCGGCTTGCCGGGATCTGAGTCGCGACAGCCGGGTTGACGTCTTATCGCATAGGTGATATATAGCGTATGTGCGATACGACGGGCTCATGGAACGGGTGGCCGCGGCGCTCGAGGACGGGTCGCTGGCCGAGCGGGATCTCGAGCGGCTGCTCGACCGCCGGCCAGAGCGCGCTGCCTCGGGTCGGCCGGACGTTCCCAGCGTGCTCGCGGCCTGCGGGGTGCTTGCCGCGTATGCCGGCTTCGCGCTTCTGCTGGCACTGCGGTGGAGCGACCTGCACGGAACCGCGCGGACGCTGACGCCCTTCCTGTTCCCCGCGGCGGCGCTCGCCGCCGCGGTGGTGCTGCACCGGGCACGCCGGCCGTCATGGGAGTCCGAGCTGGCCGGGCTGGTCGGCTACGCCTCGCTGATCGTGGCGTTCATCGCCTCAGGTGACGCCTTCCGCCCGCATGACGTCGCCACCTACTGTCTGGTCGCATCGGCGGTGGGCACGCTCGTCGTCGTGACGATGCATCTGCTGCTCGGGAACGTCAGGCTGACCGGCTGGGGGCTCAGCGTCGCGCTGGTCGCCCTGACGGGAAGCGCCGCGGCGGCGGCCGGGGTCGACGACTCGCGGGCCGGATGGGTGCTCCTCGCGCAGTCGGCGGTCGCCGGCGGTGCGGGCTGGGCGCTCCTGCGCCGCGGGCCGCGCGAGGCAGGCGCAGCCGCGCTTCGGACGGCGCTGCTGCTCGCATATGCGGCCGCGCTGGCGGGCGAGCCGGAGACCGGCTTCGACCACCTGTCCGTCTGGCACCTGGTCATCTCGCTGGCCGTGATCGCAGCGTTCGTGCTGTCGGCGGCGCTCGAGCTGGACGGCCTGGTCTGGATCGGCGTGGTCGGTGCGTTGGTGTGGATCGGCATGGCCGCGGCGCTTGTCGGCTCCAGCGCGGGCTGGGCACTCACGCTCGTCTTCGCCGGAACGGCCCTGGTCGGGCTAAGCCTGCTGGTCGCCGCGCTGCGCAGACGACGCGCGGCCGCCGTGTAGAGGCTAGAGTTGCCGCGCGATGAGCACGACGACCCCAAGCGACGTTCGTGACCTCGCCCTCGCGCCCGAGGGCGTCCGGCGCATCGAGTGGGCCGACCGGCAGATGCCGGTGCTGGCCCTGATCCGCGAGCGGTTCGCAGTCGAGCGCCCGCTCGACGGCCTGCGCGTGGCCGCCTGCCTGCACGTCACCAGCGAGACGGCGAACCTGATGCGCACGCTGAAGGCGGGCGGGGCGGACGTCGTGCTCTGCGCGTCGAACCCGCTGTCGACCCAGGACGACGTCGCCGCCGGCCTGGTCGCCGAGTATGGCATCTCCGTGTTCGCCCGAAACGGCGAGGACAACGACACCTACTACTCCCACATCGAGGCTGCGGTCGACCACCACCCGCATCTGACGATGGACGACGGCGCCGACGTCATCGGCGTCCTGCACGCACGGCGTCCCGAGCAGCTGTCCGAGATCCTGGCCGGAACCGAGGAGACGACGACCGGCGTGATCCGGCTGAAGGCGATGGAGGCCGACGGCACGCTCGGGTTCCCGATCGTCGCCGTCAACGAGGCCAACACCAAGCACCTGTTCGACAACCGCTACGGCGTCGGCCAGTCGACGCTGGACGGCATCATCCGCGCCACCAACGTCCTGCTTGCCGGCAGCACGTTCGTCGTCGGCGGCTACGGCTGGAGCGGTCGCGGCCTGGCCGAGCGGGCGCGGGGCATGGGAGCCCACGTGATCGTCGTCGAGGTCGACCCGCTGCGCGCGCTGCAGGCCGTCATGGACGGCTTCCGCGTGTCCACGATGGCCGAGGCCGCACGCGCGGGCGACATCTTCTGCACCGCCACCGGCGACAAGAACGTGATCCGCCGGGAGCACTTCGAGGTCATGAAGGACGGTGCGATCCTGTCCAACACCGGTCACTTCAACGTCGAGATCGAGATCCCGGCGCTGCGCGACCTCGCGGTGGAGGTGTCAGTCGTCCGACCCCATGTCGAGCAGTTCGAGATGGCCGACGGCCGCAAGCTGTTCCTGCTCGCGGAGGGCCGCCTCGTCAACCTCGCCGCTGCCGAGGGCCATCCCGCATCCGTCATGGACATGAGCTTCGCCAACCAGGCGCTGTCCGCGGAGTTCGTCGCCAAGAACCACGGCGACCTCGAGCGGCGGGTCTACGTCGTGCCGAAGGAGATCGACGACGAGGTGGCTCGCCTCAAGCTCGAGAGCATGGGCGTGGACATCGACAGCCTCACCCCGGAGCAGGAGAAGTACCTCGCCTCCTGGGACGAAGGCACCTGAGCCGGCGATGCGGCCGGCCGACGCCGGCGAGGGGCTGACCGCCGACCAGATCGTCCGTCTCGAGGACGGCCAGGTGGTGCTGCTCGACCAGACCGAGCTGCCCGCCCGCCGGGTCGAGCGGCGCTACGCCGACTGGGCCGACCTGGTCGAGGCGATCCGTGCGATGGTCGTTCGCGGCGCGCCCGCGATCGGGGTGGCCGCAGCGTACGGAGCCGCGGTCGCAGCACGCGACGGCCGATCCGCGTTCGAGCAGGCGTGCGACGGCCTGGCCGCGGCGCGACCGACCGCCGTCAACCTGGCATGGGCGATCGCACGGATGCGCGAGGCCGCGGAGGGAGTTCCCGACGACCGGCTGGCGGCGGAGCTGGAGGCGGCGTCCCGGCGCCTGCACGAGCTCGAGGTGGAGCGCTGTCGCGCCATCGGCGAGCACGGAGCCGAGCTGATCCCGCCCGCCGGCCGCGTCCTCACCCACTGCAATGCCGGCGCCCTGGCGACCGGTGGCTACGGCACCGCGCTTGGCGTGATCCGAACCGCGCACCGGCGCGACCCGGCGGTCAGCGTCTGGGTCGACGAGACCCGCCCGCTGCTGCAGGGTGCGCGGCTGACCGCCTGGGAGCTGGCCGAGGACGGCATCCCGGCCACGCTGCTGACCGACTCGATGGCGGGCTGGCTGATGGCCGAGGGCCGTGTCGACGCCGTCGTCGTCGGCGCGGACCGGATCGCCGCGAACGGCGACGCCGCCAACAAGATCGGCACCTACACGCTGGCCGTGCTGGCCCGTGCCCATCGCGTGCCCTTCATCGTTGCCGCGCCCACGTCGACGATCGACACGTCGGCCGTGACCGGCGCCGACATCCCGATCGAGCACCGCGACCCGGCCGAGGTGCTGGGAGAGCGCTCGGCGGGTATCGGCGCATACAACCCGGCGTTCGACGTCACGCCTGCCGACCACATCACCGCGATCGTGACGGAGCACGGCGTGCACCGACCGCCATTCCGCTTTGCCTGAGACACTCGACGATGACCTGGCGCGCCTCGATCCGCAGCTGCGAGCGCAGCTGCGCGAGTCCGGCGTGGATGAAGCGCGCCTGGGGGCCTGGGCTGCGGACCTGCTGCACGCCGGTGCGGATGCGAACCGCGTCAAGGGCGCCGTCACGGGCCCCGAACCGGGCGATGTCAGCCGGCTGCCGGATCCCGGCTCCGACGAGCACCGCCGGCTGGAGCAGGCCGGCCGCGAGGCGCTCTCCCGCGGCGAGCTGGCCATGGTCGTGCTTGCGGGCGGCATGGCCACCCGCATGGGCGGCGTCGTCAAGGCTCTGGTCGAGGCGCTCCCCGGCGTCACCTTCCTCGACGCCCGGTTGGCGGAGCGGGAGCACTGGCAGGCGGTCTCTGGGGCTGTGCTGCCCATGTGGCTGATGACGAGTCACGCCACGGACGATGCCATCCGCGAGGCGCTTCAGGGCCGGCTCGACGACGACAGCGTGGCGACGTTCCGCCAGGGCGTGTCGCTGCGGTTGACTCCCGAGGGCGGCCTGTTCCTCGAGGACGACGGCGCACCGAGCATCCACGCCACCGGCCACGGCGACCTGCCCGACGCGCTGGGCGCAAGCGGCCTCCTGCATCGCTTCGTCGAGCGGGGCGGCCGCTACATCTGGATCATGAATCTGGACAATCTCGGCGCCGCCGTCGACCCGGTGCTGCTCGGCTGGCATATCACCCGCGGCGCCTCGCTGACGGTGGAGGTGGTCGACAAGGCGGGCGACGTCGGCGGCATTCCCGTCCGCCTGGACGGCAGGCCGGTGGTGCTCGAGGACTTCCGGCTTCCTGCCGGGTTCGACCGCGACAGCGTGCCGTACTTCAACACCAACACCTTCATCGCCGACGCGTCCGCCCTGGACGCGCTTGATGCGGACTGGTCTTGGTTTCGCGTCGAGAAGACTGTCGACGGCCGCCCGGCCGTCCAGTTCGAGCGCCTGGTCGGCGAGCTCACGTCCTGGCTCGACAGCCGCTTCGTGCTCGTCCCTCGGGACGGCGCCGGGTCGCGCTTCCTGCCGGCGAAGAGCTGGGATGAGCTCGAGCGCAGCCGGGCGCAGATCGCTGCGCGGCTCCAGCCGTTTCTGGCACAGCACCGCGACGCATCGTGACACCGGCCTGACGGCGCGGCGCATAGCGTGACCGGGTGCCCGCGCTGCTCGACCTGCTCGCCCCGCCCGCCTGTGCGATCTGCCGCGCCGCCGGGCCGCTGCTCTGCCGGCGGTGCATGGAGTCGCTGCCGCTGCTGGACGGGCCCTGCTGCGCGCGCTGCGGCGCGCCCACGGTGCGGCCGGTCGACGACTGCGCGGCCTGCCGCGGCCGCCGGCTCGGGTTGGCCTCCGCCGCTGCGGCGCTCCGCTACGACGACCCGGCCGCTCGTTCCCTCGTCCACGGACTGAAGGATGGCGGCCTGCGCGCCCTTGCCGCGCCGGCCGCTGGACTCATGGCCATGGTCATCCCGCGCCCGGATGCCGACCTGCTGACCTGGGTGCCGGCTGATCCGCTCCGCCAGGCGCTTCGCGGCTACCACCCGCCCCGGCTGCTCGCCGAGGAGCTGGCCGGCCGCTGGGGTCTGCCGGCCCGGGCGCTGCTCGACGGGCCGCTCTGGCGCCGGCCGCAGCGCGGCCTGCCCCGTGACGGCCGCCGCCGCAACGTGCGCGGCGCGTTCACCGCCCGGGGGGCGGTGGCCGGCCGGGTGCTCCTGGTCGACGACGTGCACACGACCGGAGCCACGCTGTCGGCCGCCGCGCGTGCGCTTCGCTCGGCCGGGGCCGACGCCGTGGTCGCGGTCACGCTGGCCCGGGCAGACGACCACTAGATCGGGGCTTCCCCGGATGCGCGCGGACGGGTAGGCTTCAGCCAGACCACGCGAGCAGGGAGGCATGCCATGCGGTTGCAGGTGAAAGGCCGGCATATCGACGTCACCGACTCCCTGTTTCAGTATGCCGAGCGCAAGCTCTCGAAGCTTGCCCGCCATCTCTCCGACGAGAGCCGATGCGAGCTCGAGCTGACCGTGGAGCACAACCCCAGCATCAGCGAGAGCCAGGTGGCCGAGGCGACAGTGTGGACGAAAGGCCCGGTGCTCCGTGCCCGGGAGTCGTCCACGGACATGTACGCCTCGATCGACCTCGTCGCCGAGAAGCTGGAGCGGCAGGTGAAGCGGTACCGCGAGAAGCGGACGCGGCGCCAGGCCGAGCACATCGCTCAGCACCACAACCACAGCGCGGCGGACCAGACGCCGGTAGCCACGCTGCCCGAGGAGGACGAAGCGATGATCGTCAAGACGAAGCAGTTCAATATGAAGCCGATGACCGAGGAGGAGGCGCTCCTGCAGCTGGAGCTGATCGGCCACGACTTCTTCGTCTTCGTGAATGCCGACTCGGATGAGGTGAACGTGATCTACAAGCGCCGCGACGGCAACTACGGGCTGATCGAGCCGACCAGGCAGTAGGGTCGGAGTGGGGCAGCCTTCAGGCTGACCCCGGTCTGAGCCGGCGGGTGCCGGTTGTGAGACGGCTAGAGCTTGCCCGCTCGATACCCCGCCCAGCCGATCAGCGCGCAGGCGGCGGCGATGCACAGGTCTGCAAACTGCCAGCCGGGCGAGGGCGCGAACGGCGCCTGCGTCAGCGCCAGGATGGCACCGACGATCAACGCACCACGTACCGGTAGCCGCCGCATTGCGACGGATGTACCCGCGGCGTGGCCAGGTCTATCGCGGGTGGCTGAAAACCGGCTGGCCGGGGACGCTCGCGCATCGCTGTCGAAAGCCCGTCCCAGACCGACCAGCAGGCGGGGGAGCGGTGGCGCGTCCGGTGATGCCGGACCGCCAGCGCCGCTGACTGCGCCCGCCCAAACCGCCGCCTACTGCCTGACCTGGAGCCCTCATCAGCCCGAAAGGGCCGGTTGGTACCATCCACCCACATGAGCGTCTTCCAGAAGATCCTCCGCGCGGGCGAGGGTCGCACTCTCAAGCGCATGGAGCAGCGCGTCCGCGACATCAACGCCCTCGAGCCCGAGTTCGAGGCGCTCAGCGACGATGAGCTGGCCGCCAAGACGATCGAGTTCCGCGAGCGATTCGACGCCGGCGAGGATCTCGACGATCTGCTCGCCGAGGCGTTTGCCGCCGTCCGCGAGGCGTCCAAGCGCGCCCTTGGGATGCGCCACTTCGACGTCCAGCTGATCGGCGGCATGGTGCTGCACGAGGGCAAGATCGCCGAGATGAAGACGGGCGAGGGCAAGACGCTGGTCGCCACGCTGCCGCTCTACCTGAACGCGCTGGCCGGCGTCAACGTCCACCTCGTCACCGTCAACGACTACCTCGCCCGCCGCGACGCCGGCTGGATGGGCCCGATCTACCAGGCGCTCGGCGTCTCCGTCGGCGTGATCCAGAACATGATGCCCGACGACGAGCGCCGCGCCGCCTACGCCTCCGACATCACGTACGGCACCAACTCGGAGTTCGGCTTCGACTACCTGCGCGACAACATGGCGCCCGCGCAGGAGTACACGGTGCAGCGCGGCCACTGGTTCGCGATCGTGGACGAGGTCGACTCGATCCTGATCGACGAGGCGCGCACCCCGCTGATCATCTCCGGCGAGCCCGAGCAGGCGGCCGAGCGCTACTACGCGTACGCGCGCGCCGTGAAGGACCTCGTCCCCGGCGAGGACTACGAGGTCGACGAGAAGTTCCACACCGCCTCGCCCACCGAGTCGGGGGTCGAGAAGATGGAGCGGGCGCTCGGTATCGAGAACCTCTACGCGCCGGAGAACGGCCAGGAGGTCAACCACCTGATCCAGGCGATCAAGGCCAAGGAGCTCTACAAGCGTGACGACGAGTACGTCGTCATCGACGGCGAGGTCAAGATCGTCGACGAGTTCACCGGCCGCATCATGGAGGGCCGCCGCTGGTCGGAGGGCCTGCATCAGGCGGTGGAGGCGAAGGAGGGCGTGCGGATCCAGGAGGAGAACGTCACCGTCGCGACGATCACCATCCAGAACTACTTCCGCATGTACGAGAAGCTGGCAGGCATGACCGGCACGGCGGCCACCGAGGCTGCCGAGTTCCACGAGATCTACGGCCTCGAGGTGGTGCCGATCCCGACGAACGTCCCCGTCGTCCGGCTCGACGAGAACGACCTCATCTTCAAGACCGCCGAGGAGAAGTTCGAGGCCGTCGCCGACGACATCGAGGAGCGGCACACGCTCGGCCAGCCGGTGCTCGTGGGCACGATCTCGGTCGAGGTCTCGGAGTACCTCTCCAAGCTGCTCACCCGCCGCGGCATCAAGCACGAGGTGCTGAACGCCAAGAACCACGAGCGCGAGGCGTCGATCATCGAGCAGGCGGGCCAGGCCGGCGCGGTCACCATCGCCACCAACATGGCCGGCCGCGGCGTCGACATCAAGCTCGGCGACGGCGTGCGCGAGCTGGGCGGCCTCTACGTGCTCGGCACCGAGCGGCACGAGTCGCGGCGCATCGACAACCAGCTGCGCGGTCGCTCCGGCCGCCAGGGCGATCCCGGCGAGACGCGGTTCTACCTGTCCGCGCAGGACGAGGTGATCCGCCTGTTCGCCGGCGACCGGATCTACACCATCCTCGACAAGCTCGGCCCGTCGGATGGCAGCCCGATCGAGCACGGCATGCTGACCAAGCGGATCGAGGGCGCGCAGAAGAAGGTGGAGGAGTTCCACTTCGTCAACCGCAAGAACGTCGTCAAGTACGACGACGTTCTCAACGAGCAGCGCAAGGAGGTGTACGGCCGCCGCCAGGAGATCCTGGAGGGCGCCGACATCCGCGACAGCGTGCTCGAGTGGACGTGGGACGTGATCGAGGCGGCCGTCGACGCCCACGCCGGCGGGTACTCCGAGGAGTGGGACTGGGACGGCATGTGGGTCGCGCTCAGCTCGCTCTACCCGATCCGCATCCCGCAGTCCGAGTACCAGGGCGCGTCCACGCCGCGCGACGAGCTGCTCGAGATCATCTACGCCGACGCCTCCGAGTACTACGAGGAGCGCGAGAAGGAGTGGGGCCCGGAGCTGGCCCGCAACCTCGAGCGCTGGGTGACGCTGCAGGTGACCGACACCCGCTGGCGCGAGCACCTCGACAACATGGACTACATGCGCCAGGGCATCGGGCTGCGCGGCTACGCCCAGAAGGATCCGCTGGTCGAGTACCGCACCGAGGGCCAGCTCATGTTCGACGAGATGAGCTTCCTGATCAAGCAGGAGGTCGTCCGAGTGCTGATGCACGCGGAGGTCGAGGTCGAGCAGAACCCGAACGGCGAGGGCGGAAACGTCGGGCTGCTGCCCCCGCCGCCCGGCCCGAACGCCGGCTACACCTACGAGCACGCCGACGCGGCGACGCTCGAGGCGCTGGCGGCCGGCGCGGGCACCCAGATGGAGGAGCCGGAGGAGCTGTCGATGCCGATCGTCGAGCAGCGCACCCTCGACCCGGAGAAGAACGTCGGCCGCAACGACCCGTGCTGGTGTGGCAGCGGCAAGAAGTACAAGCGGTGCCATGGCGCCTAGCGAGGCAACTGCCGGCGAGCCGCGCTCGCTCGAGGATCTGCGGGGCGCCGTCGAGGAGATCAGAGCCCAGCTGCACTGGGTTCGTGATTACCTTTGACCCGGATGCGCTGACCGCGCAGCTGGGTGAGCTGGATGCCGCGATGGAGGCGCCCGGCTTCTGGGACGACCAGCGTGCGGCCGCGAAGGTGGCGGCCGAGCGCGCCCGCGTGCAGCGGAAGATCGAGACGTTCGAGCAGATCGCGGCCGACGCCGGCGAGCTCGACACCATGCTGGAGATGGCCGCCGAGGAGGCGGACTGGCGTGACGAGCTGGAATCGACGCTGGCACGCCTGGGCCGCGAGATCGGGCTGCTGCAGGAGCAGGCGCTCTTCACCGGCGAGTACGACTCGGGCCCGGCGGTGGTGGGCGTGCATGCCGGCGCCGGCGGCACCGACAGCCAGGACTGGGCGCAGATGCTGTTGCGGATGTACGAGCGCTGGGCCGACACCCGTGGCTTCAAGGTCGGGCTGCTCGACCAGACGCCGGGCGAGGAAGCGGGCCTGAAGAGCGCCACCTTCACGCTCAACGGCGAGAACGCCTACGGGATCATGCAGGCCGAGAAGGGCGTGCACCGGCTCGTCCGGCTGTCCCCGTTCGACTCGGCGCACCGCCGCCACACCAGCTTCGCCCAGGTGGAGGTGTCGCCGCTGGTCGAGGACGACGTCGACCTCGAGATCGACGAGAGCGACCTGCGCATCGACACCTACCGCTCGCAGGGCGCGGGCGGCCAGCACGTCAACAAGACCGACTCGGCCGTCCGCATCACGCACCTGCCGACGGGGATCGTCGTTCAGTGCCAGAACGAGCGCTCCCAGCTGCAGAACAAGGCGCAGGCGATGCGCATTCTGAAGAGCCGTCTGATCGAGCGCGAAGAGGAGCTACGCCGCGAGGCATTGGCGAAGGAGCGCGGTGAGGCGCAGGACATCTCGTTCGGGAGTCAAATCCGTTCCTACGTCCTGCATCCCTACACGATGGTCAACGACCACCGCACCAACATCAAGATCGGCAACGCCCAGGCCGTGCTGGACGGCGACCTCGACGAGCTCATCCACGCCTATCTGCTGCACCGGGCGGCCGCTTCGTGACGCCCCTTCCAGATTGCGCCACTCCGCCGCGGAGAGTACCCTGAAGGTTCGTCCCCAGGCGCGAAACCGCGCCGCATGACCGCGATGTCCGAGCAGCCCCACCTCCCCGACGAAGCAGACGAGACGCGTGCCAGCACGCCGCTCGCGGTGACCGATCCCCCGGTCGACCCGGAGGCGTCGGTGAACGGTGGCGATCCGTCCCGGGCGCCCAGCTCGGCCATGATCCTGTTCGACCAGGTGACCAAGGTCTACGAGCCGAACATCATGGGCCTGCGCGACGTGTCGCTGCAGATCGACAAGGGCGAGTTCGTGTTCCTCGTCGGCCCCTCCGGCTCCGGCAAGTCCACGTTCATCAAGCTGCTGCTGAAGGAGCTGGACGTGACGTCGGGCAATCTCATCGTCGGCGGCAGGTCCCTGCCCAAGCTGAAGCGCTCGAAGGTGCCGATCCTGCGCCGCAACATCGGCTGCGTGTTCCAGGACTTCAAGCTGCTGCCCAACCGCACGGTCTACCAGAACGTCGCCTACGCGCTTCAGGTGCAGGGCAAGTCGCGCGCCGAGATCCGCAAGAAGGTGCCCGACATCATCGGCCTGGTCGGCCTGGCCGACAAGAGCGACCGCTACCCGCACGAGCTGTCCGGCGGCGAGCAGCAGCGCGTCTCTGTCGCCCGCGCGTTCGTCAACCACCCGCCGCTGCTGATCGCCGACGAGCCGACCGGCAACCTCGACCCGGACACCTCGGTCGGCATCATGCAGCTGCTCTACCGCATCAACCGCGCCGGCACCACCGTGGTGATGGCGACCCATGACCGCGAGATGGTGGACAAGATGCGCCGCCGGGTGATCCAGCTCGAGGACGCCCGGGTTGTGCGCGACGACCGCCGTGGAGGGTACGAGCGGTGAGGTGGCGCTTCTTCATGAGCGAGGCGCTGCATTCCATCCGCGGCAACGTCGCGACCACCGTGGCGGCCAGCGTCACCGTCCTCATCGTCACGTTCCTGCTGGCGGTGTTCGCCTCGCTCGGCCTGTTCCTCTACGACAAGACGGTGGGCGTGCGAAACGGCGTCACCGTCAAGGCCTACATGGCCCGCGGCACCCAGTCCGACTCGGCGACGCTCGACCGGGTGCACAACGAGCTGGCGGCCATCCCGTACGTTCAGAAGATCACGTACGTCTCACCGGAAGAGGCGCTGAAGTCGCTGTCGGGCGCCGACCAGAAGGACGCCACCTTCCTGGAGACCAACCCGCTGCCGCCGGCGTTCTACCTGAAGCTGACGGATCCCGACAAGGCGTCGCAGGTCTCGCAGCAGGCCGGCCTGATTCCCGAGGTGAGGAGCTGCGGGTCGGC
>DATAHR010000264.1:0-59774 GCA_036263035.1 Gaiellales bacterium
TGGCTCCTCGAGCGCCAGCTGCTCGTCGATGCCCTTCAGGCCCGCGGCGATGATGGCCGCGAAGGCGAGGTACGGGTTGCAGTCGGCGCCGGGCATGCGGTTCTCGAGTCGCATGCCGTTGCCATGACCGACGACGCGGAAGGCGCACGTCCGGTTGTCGGTGTCCCAGACGAGCGTGGTGGGTGCGAAGGAGCCGGTGGCGAAGCGCTTGTACGAGTTGATGTTGGGCGCGTAGAAGTAGGTGAGCTCGCGCATGTATCGGAGCTGGCCGGCGATGAAGTGCTGGAACGTGTCGCTCATCCCGTGGCCGTCGGCCGCCGGGAACAGGCTGCCGTTGCGGTCCCAGAAGCTGCAGTGGATGTGGCAGGAGTTCCCCTCCCGCTCGTCCCACTTGGCCATGAACGAGATCGAGCTGCCGTGCTGCCATGCGATCTCACGTGCGCCGTTCTTGTAGATGCTGTGGTTGTCGGCCATTGTCAGCGCGTCGGCGTAGTGGAAGTTGACCTCGTGCTGGCCGAAGTTGCACTCGCCCTTGGAGTCCTCGACAGGGATGCCGGCCCCGGCCATGCCGAGCCTGATCGGGCGGATCACGTCCTCGACGATCGTGGTGCCGAAGATCGAGTAGTCGACGTTGTAGGGGTTGGCGCCGGTGAGGCCGTGGTAGCGCTTGGCCCGAGCGTCGTCGTAGGAGTCCCGGAACAGCATGAACTCGAGCTCCGACCCGATGTTCGCCGTCCAGCCCCGCTCTGCCAGCCGCTCCAGCTGGCGGCGCAGGATCTGCCGCGGCGAGGCCACCACCGGCGTGCCGTCCTGCCATTCCAGGTCGGCGACGACGAGTGCGGTGGCCTCCAGCCAGGGCACGCGGCGGAGCGTCGCCATGTCCGGACGGAAGACGAAGTCGCCGTAGCCGGTGTCCCAGGACCCCATGCTGAAGCCCTGCACCGTGGCCATGTCCACGTCCACCGTCAGCAGGTAGTAGCAGCCCTCCGCGCCGTGCTCGGCGATGTCGGAGAGGAAGAAGGGCGCATGCAGCCGCTTTCCCATCAGTCGCCCCTGCATGTCGGTCATCACCAGCAGGACGGTGTCGATCCGCCCTGCCTCGACCTCAGCCCGTAGCTCGTCGAGTGTCACTGCGGCCCTCCGTGGTGGATTGCGGCCATTCATATACTGGGTCGGTATGCACCGCAACCGCCCGCTGATCGGCATCACGGCGTACGAGGTGCCGGCGAGCTTCTCCCACTGGCGGGACATGCCGACCATGATGGTGCCGGCCGGATACGCCCACGCCGTCATCGCGGCCGGGGGCCTGCCTGTCGTCATCCCGCCGTCGGGGGGCACATCCGACCTGCTCGACCGGGTGGACGGCCTCGTCTTCAGCGGCGGCTCGGACATCGACCCCGCCCTGTACGGCCAGGCGCCGGAACCGGAGACCGGGCCGGTGGTGCGGCACCGAGACGACTCGGAGCTGGAGCTGCTGCGGGCTGCACTCGAGCGGGACGTGCCCGTGCTCGGGGTGTGCCGTGGCATGCAGCTGCTGAACATCGCCGTCGGCGGCACGCTCGTCCAGCACCTGCCGGAGAAGCCCGGCGTGGTGCACAAGGGGCCGCCGGGAACGTTCACGACCCACGACGTGGCCGTGGCGCCGGGGTCGCGGCTGCACGGGATGGTGGGCGGCGCGGTGGCCGTGCACTCCTGCCACCATCAGGGCGTCGACCGGCTGGGCGAGGATCTAGTCGTAACGGCGCACGCTCCGGACGGTGTGGTCGAGGGCATCGAGACCGAGGGTGAGCGGTTCGCCGTGGGTGTGCTCTGGCACCCGGAGGAGCATGCCGAGCTGGGCGGCCCGCTGTTCCGGGGGCTGGTCGAGGCGGCGTCGCCCGCGCCGGCGCTCTAGTTGTCGGCCTGTACAACGAGCCGCGCGGCACGTACGTTGAGAGGGATGAAGAGGCTCCTTCCGATCGCCCTGCTCTTGGCCGTGATGCTGGCAGGGGCGGCTTCCGCTGCCGGCGCGTCGGCCGCCCAGCTCCCAACGACGCCCTTCGCGCTGCCGCGCTGGCAGTCACCCGCCATGCCGCCTGCTCTCGCCCAGACCGGCTCCGTGCCCCAGCCGACCGCCGAGCTGCGGTTCGCGCCGGTGACCGTGAGCGTCAACGACGTGGATTACACGATGCGGATGGACGTCTTCGCCTTCGTTACCCAGGTCGGATCGTTCACCTTCTTCGACGTGTCGCTGAGCCGCGGGGCCGTGGGATCGGCCGTCCAGTCGCACCTCTACTGGCTGGCGCCGGCGAACCCGATCAGCTTCCACGTCGCCCGAAGGACGCTCGCCACCGCGACGTTCGATTCCGGCGCCGAGCTCGCGCCTGACGCCTTCGCCGGCTCGTTCACGGCATCCGCCTCGCAGAAGCGCGTGGCGTGCACGCTCACCAACGGGCGCACCGGGTACCGCAGCAGCGCGCCCGGCACGGTCAGCTGGAGCCGGTTCTCGCTGGACACCGGCACGTCCCCGTTCTTCGGCACGCTGGTGAACGGGCCGGCCGACGCCAAGTTGATCTGGGATCCCGGGTGCAAGCAGCGGCGCCACCATCACCGGCGTCACCTGCCCGCCTGCGGGTTTCGGGACATCCTGTCGGCGCAGGACGCCGCCGGCTCAAACGCGTTCGAGATCGGGCTGAACTACCCCCGTACGCGCACGCTGCAGGCGGTTGTCAACGCGTTCGACCCGACCGATGTGAAGGCGGTGATCCACTTCTCGGTCGCCGCCGGGCCGGCCGGCGACCTGCCGCCGCCGACCCACTCGGCGACGGGTGCGACGGCCCATGTCGTGACGACCGGGTCACCGTTCCTGACCGGGTCGTCGACCTTCACGTCATCGCACGCGCCGAGGGTGTCGCTCGTCCACCGATGCCGCGCGCAGGGCAGCGTCCACCACTACCGCAGCCTCCGCTACCGCGGCGGGCTGGCTCCCGACCCGACGCCGCTGACGGCGCCGTTCGACACGGGCGATCTCGCGGTTCCGGCGATGCCGGCGGTGCTCGTGGTGCGGCGTTATCTGGACTAGCCGCTAGCCGCGCTCGGCCGCGCGGATCGCCTCGATCAGCTCGTCCAGCCCGACGCCCTTCTTCAGGCAGCTGGCCGCGCCGGCGGCGAGCGCCGCCTCGATCATCTGCGGCTCGTCGTAGGCGGAGAGCACGACCACCGGCATGGCCCATGGCGCGTGTGCGATCTGCTCGGTGGCCTCGATGCCGTCGACGTTTGGCATGCGCATGTCCATCACCACCACGTCGGGCGTCGACTGCTCCGCCAGGGTGACGGCCTCGGCACCGTCGCTCGCCTCCGCGACGACCGTCATCCCCGCTTCGGCGAGTGCGTCGCGAAGGACCCCGCGGAGCAGGGCATTGTCCTCCGCGATGAGGATCCGTATCGACTCCGCCACTTGGGCCAAAAGCCTACGCGTTTGCCCGGCGGGCACGCAACCGGGGCCGGTCGATCACGCGTCGTACAGGCGCTGGACGCCCTCCTGTGCGGAGGCCGCCGCGGCCCGTGGATCGAGCCCGCGGGTGCGGCCCAGGCAGTAGAGGGCCGCGAACGAGTCCCCGGCGCCGGTGGGGTCGGCGAACCGCCGCCCGTTGCCCGGAACAACGTGCTCCTCGCCGTCCACGACCAGGATGCATCCCTGGTCAGCCCGCGTGATCAGCAGCTCGGGGACGTCCGGACGGCCGGTCGCTCGCGCCTCCTGCTCGTTCAGCTTGAGCGCCGTGACGCCGTCGAGCCGCGCCGGGTCGATCGGCCCCAGCCGCACCGGGCCCGGCTCTGATCCCCGGGCAAGTCCCTGGCCGTCCAGGCAGACGGTGATGCCGCCGTCCGCGAACACCCGCAACGTCTCGGCCGGGAAGTCGTCGGCGGTCTGGCTGCCGAGGAGCACCCAGGCGCATCCGTCGAGCTGCGGCAACAGGTGTCGTGCCGCCTCGGGTGTGAGCGGCTCGGGAATGCTGGCGATCTCCTGCTCGGTGCCCTCCGCCGTGTGGCGCAGCCGCGAGACCAGCGTGCCGGTCTCGATCGCCACAGGGCATGCGCCCGCCGCGGCCAGCGCCCGGGCCGCATAGTGAGGGGTGCCTCCCGGCCGGCGCACCTGGGTTCCGTCTTCGAGCACCACCTCGTCCTGCGCGGCCGGGCCGAGCACGGCCACCCGCTCCCCGGCCTGCCGCCGGGCCGGGTCCAGCTGCTCGCACAGGCGCCGCAGCTCGGTCGCCCCCTCGGCCGCCAGCTCCTCCAGCCGTGTGAGGCCGAGGCGGGCTCGCTCGACGTCCCCCTGGTCGAGCGCGTGCCGCGTTCCGTCCGCGACCAGGCGCAGCGCGGTCAGGATCTGCTGCGGGCCGTCGTGGAGCTGCTCGGCGAGCGCGCGCCGCTCATCCGCCGGCGCAGGCCCGCCGCCGTCGGAACCTCCGGCCGGCATCAGTCGATCAGGGCGTAGCGCAGCGCCAGCGCCACGGCCTGCGTCCGGGTGTCGGCCTCGAGCTTGGTCATGGCGTTGCGCACGTGCGTGCGCACGGTCTCGGGGCTGATGTACAGCCGCGAGGCGATCTCCGGGTTGGAGTAGCCGTTTGCCAGCAGCCCCAGGATCTCCCGCTCGCGCGTCGACAGCGCCGGCAGCCGCTCTGTCGCCTTGGGAGACACCAGCTCCGATGCCAGCGTCGGGTCGACGTACGCACCGCCCTCCGCCACGCGCTTCACCGCGCGGACGATGTCGTCGGGCGGCGCGTCCTTGAGGACGTAGCCGCGCGCCCCGCAGTCGAGGCCCTCGGCCAGCAGCCCGCGCTCGCCGTGGGCCGTGTACAGGATCACCGCCATGCCGGGATGGGCGGCGGTGATCCGGCGAGTCGCCTCGAAGCCGTCCATGCCGCGCATGCGCACGTCCATGAGGATCACGTCCGGCCGCCGGCGGTCCGCCATCTCGATCGCCGCGTCGCCGTTCGAGCTCTCGCCGATCACCGCGATCTCGCGATCGCGTGCCAGGATCATCTTGACCCCCTCTCTGACGGCAGCGTGATCGTCGACGACCAGCACCCGCACCTGCTCGGTCTTTCGCTCGTCGACCGTCTCAGCGTCCTCGGTGGAGCTCATGGCCCTCCAAATCGTACTGCCGCGGGGGAACGATTGGAAACACCCTCCCGTACAATCGCGCGCATGTCAACTGCGCGGCGTACGGCGCTTCTCTCCTTCCTCGCCGCTCTCGGACTGACGGCCGCGAAGCTGGTCGTCGGCCTGGCCACGTCAAGCCTGGGCATCCTGGCCGAGGCCGCGCACTCAGGGCTGGATGCGGTCGCGGCGCTGCTGTCGCTGTACGCCGTGGGCGTGGCGGAGCGGCCCCCCGACGCGCAGCACCAGTACGGGCATGGCAAGGCGCAGAACCTGGGCGCACTGACCGAGGCGGTGATCCTTGCGGGGGTGGCCGTCTGGATCGGCGTCGAGGCGGTGCTGCGGCTGCGGTCGGGAGGGGGCGACGTGCAGGCGCACTGGTACGCCTTCGTGCTGCTCGGCGCGGTGCTCGCGATTGACGCCACCCGCGCGTACCTCTCCTACCGGGTCGGCCGCGCCGAGCGAAATGCTGCGCTGGTGGCGAGCGCGGTGCACTTCGCGTCGGACTTCGCCGGCACGACCGCGGTGCTGATCGGCCTCACCGCTGTTGCCGCGGGCTACCCGCGCGGCGACGCCGTGGCGGCCCTGTGCGTCGCGGTGCTCGTGTTCGTCGCGGCCGTACGGCTCGCGGCGCACAACGTCGACATCCTCATGGATCGGGCGCCGAGCGGGCTCACCCGCGAGATCGAGCAGGCGGCCCGGGCGGTGCCGGGCGTCACCGAGGTGCGCTCGGTGCGGGTGCGCGAGGCTGCCGGCGAGAGCTTCGCCGACGTCACCATCGGCGTGTCCCGGCTCGAAGGGCTGGAGCGCAGCCACCAGACCATGGACGAGGTGGAGGAGGCGGTGCGGTCGCGCATCGGCCCGGCGCAGGTCACGGTGCACGTGGAGCCGAGCGCCGGTGGGGAGGCGCCCAACGAGCGCGTCGCCGCCGCGGCGCTGCGGGTGCCGGGCGTCGTCGAGACGCACAACATCACCGTGCTCGATGGCGACGACGGCCGCGCCATCACGCTGCACGTCCGCCTGGACGAGGACATGGCCATGCGCGACGCAGCTCCGGTCGTGGAGCGGCTGAAGGAGGAGATCCGGTCAGAGTTCGGCGTCGCACGCGTCTACGCGCACGTCGAGCCATCGGCGCTGGGCGCGCAGCCGGCCCGCGACGTCGCCGGCGAGGAGCCGGACATCGCCGCGACCGCAACCCGCGTCGTCCGCGCGCTGGCCGGCGAGGGAGCGGAGGTGGTGGTCTACCGCCAGGGCGAGCGGCTGCTGGTCGTCACGTCGCTTCACGCCGACCCGTCGCAGTCCGTGCGCGAGGCGCACAACCTGGCAAGCCGAGTCGAGGACGCCCTGCGCGACGCCCTCGACTCGGTCGACGATGTGATCGTCGAGGTGCTTCTCTAGCCTGGCCTAGCGAGCTGCCAGCGTGACCGTGACGGTGGACTGCTTGCCGTCGCGGTAGATGCCGAGCTGCACCGTATCGCCCGCCTTCTTGGCGGCGATCCCGCCCGACAGGTCGTCGAACGTGTGGATCTGCTTGCCGTCGATGCTCGTGATGATGTCGCCGCCGAGCGTCATCGTCTGGCCCTGGATCGTGGCCTGGGTGGTGCCGGCCTTCAGCCCGGCCATGGCCGCCGGCGAGCCGGACTCGACCTTGCCGATCAGCACGCCGTGGTCGACGCCCAGGTTCAGCGCCTGCGCCAGGTTCGGGGTGATCTCGGACCCGAGGATGCCCAGGTAGGTGTGCTGGGCCTTGCCGCTGGTGATGATCTGGTCGGCCACGGTCTTCACCGTGTTGATCGGGACGGCGAAGCCGATGCCGATGCTGCCGCTCTGCGGGTTGTTCGGGTCGTCGGAGAGAATCTGGCTCGTGATGCCGATCACCTGGCCCTCGTCGTTGATCAGCGGGCCACCCGAGTTGCCGTGGTTGATCGCGGCGTCGGTCTGGATGGCGCCGCGGATCTGGACGTTGCCCTGCAGCGACCCGATGTCGCGGTTGACCGCCGAGACGATGCCGGTCGTGGCGGTGCGGGCCTCGCCGAGCGGGTTGCCGATCGCGACAACGGGATCGCCCACCTGGACGTCCGACGAGTTGCCGAGCGCCAGCGGCGTCAGCGCCTCGGCCGGCGCGTCCACCTTGAGCACGGCGACGTCGGTGCTCCGGTCGATCCCGAGCACCTTCGCGTCGTACGTGCGTGAGGTGGCATCGGCGCCGAACGCGACCTGCACCTTCGAGGCGTTCAGGACGACGTGCGCGTTGGTCAGGATGTGGCCGCTCTTATCGATCACGAAGCCCGAGCCGAGCGCCTGCGCCTGCTGCTGCTGCGGGGCACCGAACGGGTCGAACTGGTTGGACGTCGTGGTGGTCGTCGTGGCCGTGACCACGACCACGCCCGGGGCGTCCTTCCGGTAGATCTGGTTCACCGAGAGTCCCTGCTGCGGCGGCGCCGAAACGGTCGTCGCTGCGGGGGACGCGGTGCGGATGATGGTGCGGGTGTCTGAGTGAGTCGAGTCGACGGCGTACGCGGTGACGCCGCCGGCGAGCGCTGCCGCTACCACCAGCGCGCCGGTTCTGAATGAGTTCGTCATGCCTGTCTTCTACGCGCGGCGAATTGGCGCCCGATTACATACTTGGAGACGCATTGGATCCGGCTCTGCGCGTCTGCCGGCGGGCGATCGCGAACGAGATCAGTCCGATCACGAACAGCGCGGCGATGTGCGACGCGGTCAGGCTGAACCTGTAGAGCGGGTTCGACCCGTCCCGCCACAGCCGCGCCATGTCGGCCAGCACGGCAACGGAGCCCACGACAGCCACCGTGTCGGCCAGTGGGGCGCCGGCGCCCGTCTCGAGGTGCAGCGCGAACCGGCTGGCGATCAGCACGGCGGCGAGCACCACCGCCAGCGCCACGCCGTGGTTGAACGCCAGGTCGCGGCGGGCCGTGAGCCCGTCCGCACGGTTCCACTCGTACGCGAGATGCGCGAGCACGACAAGGGCCGCCGGCACGCCCGCGGCGGCGGTGTAGGTGCGCAGGCCGGCTGCCGTCACGGTGACTATCGTAGCCCCGTGCGTGTGCGGCTGATCGCCAATCCAAGCGCCTCGCGCGTCGATCCGGCGCTGGTCGAGGGGGTCGCCCGGCGGCTGTCCACCGTCGCGGACGTCGATCTCCGCCGCACCGAGCGCGCCGGGCACGCGACCGAGCTCGCGGGTGAGCCCGGAGCCGACGTGGTGATCGCCATGGGCGGTGACGGCACGGCCAACGAGATCGTCAACGGCGTCGACCCGGGCACGGTGGTCGGCGTGATTCCGGCCGGAGCCACCTCGGTGCTCGCGCGGCAGCTGGGCCTCCCGGCGCAGCCGTTGCGCGCGGCCGCAGTGCTGGCCGCCGCGATCGAGGAACGCCGCTGGCGGCCGCTCGGGCTCGGTTCGCTGAACGGCCGCCTTTTCACCTTCTCGGCCGGGTTCGGCCTCGAGGCGGAGGCGATGCGGCTGGTCGCCGAGCGCCGGGCCGCCCGCCCCGACCATCGCCGGCCGGGCGACCTCGCCGTGGTCGGCTCGGCCATCTCCGTCCTGCGTGCGGACGGCTTCGCGCTGCGCGAGCGGATGACCATCCGCGCGGGCGGCGACGACATCCGTGCCGCCTACCTGGCGATCGCCAACGGGCATCCCTACACCTACTTCGGCCGGATCCCGGTGCGCACCGCGCCGCGAGCGGGCCCCGGCTCCGCGCTGGATGCGGTGGCCGTCGGCAGCCTGCGCCCCACCCAGCTGTGGCGGCTGGCTGCATACGGGCTGGTCTGGCCGCGGCATGCAGCCGGCCGCGACCGCCACGTCGCCTACCTGCACGACATCGAGGTGCTCGACCTGAGCGCTGACACCCCGCTCGCCGTGCACGTCGACGGGGAGTACCTGGGGCAGATGGACGCGGCCGAGGTGCGCTACCGGCCGGACGCCGTGCGCGTGCTCATTGCCCCGGGCGCTGCGGCATCCTTTCCGGCCCCGGAACCGGAAGCGGCAGGTACGTGACGCTCGGCCGCCCTCGGGTGGGCTGGGGGAACAGCGCCATCAGCTCGTAGACCAGCTCCGGCAGCTCCGTCGAGACCGGCAGCCCCAGCTCGTGAGCGCGCTCGACCGTGATCGGGAAGTCGTGCGTGAAGTAGCCGCCGGCCAGCAGGTCGGCGAGGCGCTGCGCCGGCTCCGGCTCCATCCGGTCGTCGAGTAGGTCGGTGACCAGCGACATCACCTGCCGCCGTGCCTTTGCGGCGATGTCGGCGAGGACGAGGAAGCGGTCGTCGATCCGGTCGACCTCCTTGCTCTCGACCACCTTCAGGATCGAGGCGGCCGGCATGTCGCCCAGCTGCGGGTCGACGGGGCCGAGCACGGCGTTCGGGTCCATCACGATCTCGTCCGCGGCCAGCGCCACGAGCGTGCCGCCGCTCATCGCGTAGTGCGGCACGAGCACGGTCACCTTCGCCGGATGTGCGCGCACGGCGTGGGCGATCTGCTCGGCAGCCAGGACGAGCCCGCCCGGCGTGTGCAGGACGAGGTCGATCGGGGTGTCGTCCGGCGTGAGCCGGATTGCGCGCAGCACCTGCTCCGAGTCGTCGATGTCGATGAAGCGGACGAGCGGCACGCCCAGCAGGCCGATCTGCTCCTGCCGGTGGATCATGGTGATCACCTGCGTGCCGCGCTGGCGCTGCAGCGCCGACAGTCGGCGCGCCCGCGTCGCGACCAGCGCCCGCTGGCGCATGAGCGGCGCGATCACTGTCAGGAAGACGATGACGATGACGATCACGAGCACCCAGGCCATGTGGAGAGCGTAGATGATCGGTTCGGCCGCTCACCACGCCGCCTATGATCCCGCCCCATGGATCTCGTCATCGCGCTCAGCCAGGGGCTCGGCCTGGCCGTGGCCGCCGGCTTCTTCGCTTCGGCGCCGCTCGCCGTGGGATCGTCGATCGCCGCGCTCGGCTATGCGGACGGCGCCGTCGACATCGCGGACGACGCCTCGACGGTCGCGTTCCTGTGGGCCCTGGCCATCGTCGAGTTCACAGCCGACGCCATCTGGCCGGGTGCCGAGGCCGGCGCGAGGCTCGTCCGCCGTGTGGTCGGCGGCGGCCTGGCGTTCGAGCTGATCGCGGGGGAGGAGATCCCCTATGTCGGTCTGGCGATCGGCGCCCTGGTGGCCGCCGCCGTGGCGCTCACGCTGCGCCAGATGCGCATCCGCGCCATCCGTGGCGGCGGGGACGTGCGCGGCACCGCCGTCATCGAGGACGGTGCCGGAGTGGTCACCGCCTTCGTCGGCGCCATCCCGATCATCGGCTACGTCCTCACGATCGCAGCTGGAGTGCTGTTCGACCGCACCCGTCGCCGTGATCAGGAGAAGTACAAGGGCCTGCGCGTCCTGCGCTGAGGCCGGCTCCGCTGCTCGCACGAATGCCCAAGAAGCTGATCCTGGCGGTGATCGACGGCCTCGGGCCGGCGGTGCTCGACCGGGCGATCGCAGAGGGCAGGGCGCCTGCCCTGGCGCGGCTCCAGGAGCTCGGCAGCCGCACGGACGCCTGCGTGTCCACGTTTCCCTCTCTGACACCCGTCTGCCTGTCGGCCCTGATCACCGGCGAGCACCCGGTCGGCACCCGCATCCCGAGCATGACCTGGTACCACCGCGACGAGGGCCGGTTCGTGGAGTACGGGTCGTCGTTCCTGGCCACGCTGGCCGAGGGCACCAAGCAGATGGTGGACGACGTCATGGTCAACCTCAACCTGCTGCACATGTCGCCACGGGTGACGACGGTGTTCGAGGCGCTGGAGGATCGGGGGCTGGTGACGGCCGCGGTGAACACCTACATCTGCCGCGGTCGTGTGCGCCATCCGATCGCGCGCCACGCGGCCAGGCGCATCGCGCGGCGCGTCGGCATCGTCGATGCCGTCTACGGGCCGCGGCGGTACTTCTTCGGCGAGCTGTTCTGGTCGGACGAGACCGGAGCGCCGAGGAACTTCGGCGGCTCCGTCGACCGCCACGGCGGGCATGTCGCCCGGTGGCTGGTAACCCGCGACGGCTTCGACTTCCTGTTCCTCTACCTCTACGAGACGGACGCGGCCGGGCACCGTGGCGGCGATGTGCTCGCGGCGGTGGAGCAGGCCGACCGCGGCATCGGCCTGGTGGTCGACGCCGCCGGCGGATGGAGCGAGTTCCTCGAGCGCTACGCGATTGCCGTCGTGGCCGACCACGGCCAGAGCCAGGTGGAGCGGGTCGCGGACGCCGCCGAGCCGTTCGACGACCTGCGCCTGTTCCGCTCCAGCCGCCATTCCGACCCGGCGCAGTGCGACCTGGCGCTCGCGGCCAGCAACCGCCTGGCGATGGCCTACCTGCTGCCGGGCGGCACGCTCACGGCGAGCGAGGTGGCGCACCGGTTCGCCCGCCATCCCGCGTCCGACGTGGTCATCTGGCGTGAGGGCGCCTGGTATGCCGTGCGCCGGGACGGCGGAGAGCTGCGCTTCCGGCCCGGCGGCGACCACCATGACGCCCGGGGCACCGCGTGGGAGCTGGCCGGAGACCGTGACCTGCTCGATCCGGCGATCTACCCGAACGCCCTCGAGCGCATCGCAGGCGCGGCGGCATGCGCGACGGCCGGCGACGTGATCGTGTCGGCGCGTCTCGGCGACGAGTTCGCGGACGCGGGCGGCCAGCACCACGCCGGCGGCGGGAGCCACGGCTCGCTGCACGCCGAGGACTCACTCGTCCCGCTGATCACGGCGGGCTTCGAGACGGCGCCGGACCTCGGCGCCGAGCCGTCGATCACCGACCTCACGCCGCTTGCCCTGCGGCACTTCTCTGCGGCCGGCGCGCCGGTCCGCGCACGGTCGTGAGCCGCGCTGGGTAGTGCCGTGGGGTGATTGCTCTAGTGTGTGCCGGATGAAGGACGCTGGAACGGACGTCGCCGGCGTAGGTCTTCGTGCCCACGCCGAGCGCGTGAACGTCGGCCTCCGCAGCCATCACAACTGGCTTGAGCTGATGCGGTTCTGCGTCGTCGGTGGCTCCGGTTACGTGATCAACGTGGGGCTGTTCACGATCGCCTACCAGCACGTGCCCTACCTGATCGCGTTCATCTTCGCGTTCGTCGTCGCGGCGACCAGCAACTTCATCTGGAACCGTGTCTGGACGTTCCGCATCGAGCATGGCGTCCCTCACGTCCAGTACGCCAGGTTCCTCGCAGTCAGCGTGCTCGCCCTCGTGATCGACCTGGTGGCGCTGGCGCTGCTGGTGGAGGTGTTCGGCGTGCACAAGCCGATCGCGGCGGCGATCGCCATCGTCGTGGCCACCCCCATCAGCTTCCTTGGCAACAAGCTCTGGAGCTTTCGCTAGAGCCGCGGTAGCCGCTCTGCTGGCGCTTGCCCTGGCGCCGGCGGGCGCCCATGCCGCTGCCCGCCAGCTCGACCGCCGCCAGGTGATCGCGATCGCGGGCGCGAGCCCGCAGGTGGCGGCGGTGCTGCGCGAGCATCCGGGCGCCCACTGGGAGGTGCTCTACAGCCGGCCCCGGCGCACCTGGACGGCGGTGCTCGAGGCGCCCGGCAAGCACACCGTGCTCGCCACAGTTCGGGTGAGCGACCGCAGCTCGTCGGTGCTCTCCAGCCGGCTGGCGCCGTCCACCGGCCCGCCGCGGCTGACGCCGGCCGGCGCCAAGACGCTCGCATGGCGCTCGCCGGCGATCCGCGATTGGGTGCGGCAGTACCCGGGCGTCACCTCCGATGCGACGCTCGGCGACGACCGTGTCTGGACGGTTCGGTACCTCGACCGGGGCGGCGACGACATCGCCGAGGCGCGGATTGACGACGCATCGATGGAGCTGGCCGGCACCCGCACCGGGCCGCAGGTGGGGTGGCAGCTCGCGCGCGGCGAACCGCAGTCCTACGGCCGGCTGGCCAACCGCTGGTGGATCTTCCTGCCGCTCTGCCTGCTGTTCGTCGGTGGCCTGCTCGACTGGCGCAGGCCGATCTCCATGCGGACGCTCGATCTGCTCGCCATGCTGTCGTTCGGGATATCGCTGCACTGGTTCAACGACGGCAACCTGTTCGTCTCGACGCCGCTCATCTACCCGCCGCTGATCTATCTGCTCGTGCGGCTGATCCGGGTCGGGTGGACACAGCCGCTGCGGCGGGTGGAGATCGGTTCCACCCATGCGCTGATCCTCGTCGCACTGATCTTCGGGCTGGTCGGCTTCCGGCTCGGGCTGAACAACCGGGACTCGAACATCCTCGACGTGGGCTACGCCGGCGTCGTCGGCGCAGACCGGCTGCTGCACGGCACGGTGCCCTACGGGCACATGCCGGTGAAGACGGCGAAGCCGTGCCACGGCCGCTACGCCAACGGCGATCCGGTCGCATACGTGCAGTCGACCGACGGGCGGTGCGAATCCGCGATCGAGAGCGGCGATACCTACGGGCCGGTCGTCTATGCGGCGTATGTCCCGTCCGTCGCCGCGCTCGGCTGGAGCGGCCTCTGGGACGACCTGCCGGCGGCGCACGTCGCGTCCTCGGCCTTCGACCTGCTCGCGATCGCCGGCCTGTTCGTCGCCGGCTGGCGTCTGCGCTCGCCGCGGATCGGCGTGCTGCTGGCCTTCGGCTGGGCCGCCAACCCCTTCACGCTGTACACGCTCAACATGAACACGAACGACGCGCTCGTGGGGGCGCTGATGGCGTGGTTCATGGCGGCGCTGTCGCTGCCGTTCGTGCGCGGCGTGCTGCTCGCGGCCGCAGCGATGACCAAGCTGGGCCCGTTTGCCCTGGTGCCGCTGCTCGCCTCGCTGCGACGGCGCTGGCTGACCGCCGCGGGGTTCCTCGCAGGGGTGGCCGCGTCGCTCGGGGTCGTCCTGATCGACGGGCTCGACGGCCTGCGGGTGTTCTACGACCGCACGCTGCACTTCCAGCTCGATCGCGTGACGCCGTTGTCCATCTGGACGATCGGTGCATTCCATCCAGGCTGGCCGCACCTGCACTGGCTGCAGCAGGTGGTGCAGATCGCCGTCATCCTCGGGTGCACGCTGCTCGCGGTGCTGCCCCGCCGGCGGAAGGACGCCGCCGCCGTCGCGGCGCTGGGCGGCGCAGCCCTCGTCGCCACCCAGATGGCTTCCAGCTATTGGTTCTACCCGTACATCTGCTGGTGGCTGCCTCTGGTCCTGGTGGCCGTGCTGCTGCCGCGCGAGCCCGCCCGCCCCCAGCCGGCCCCGCTGTTCACGCCGCGCTGAAGCGAAACAGCTCGATGGCTGTGGCCCGGCCGCTGCCCTCGTCGCAGTCGACGATCGCGCCCTCGATGCGGACGTCGTTCTCGGCCGGCTCGAACCGCACCGGCAGCCCCGTCTGGAACCTGCGCAGGACAAGCTCGGCGCGGACGCCGATCACGGAGTCGTGAGGGCCGGTCATGCCCGCGTCCGTCAGGTACGCAGTGCCGCCAGGAAGCAGGGCCGCATCGTTCGTCTGCACGTGCGTGTGCGTGCCGATCACGGCGGTCACGTCGCCGTCGAGCAGCCGGCCCATCGCCACCTTCTCACTTGTCGCCTCGGCGTGGAAGTCGACCAGCACGACCGGTGTGCGCGCGCGGGCCTCGGCCACCAGCCGCGGCGCCATCTCGAACGGGCTCTGCGCAGCGTCGAGGAACAGCTGCCCGATCAGGTTGATCACCGCCACCTGCGTGCCGTTCGCCGCCTCGACGACGGTGATGCCGCGCCCGGGCGCGTTGCCCGCATGGTTCGCGGGCCGGACGATGCGCTCGTCGGCCTCGAGGAAGGGATACACCTCCCGCTGGCGGTATGCATGGTTGCCGAGCGTGATCGCGTCCACGCCGGCGGCGTACAGGCGGGTCGCGATGCGGCTGGTGACGCCGACGCCGTCTGCGGCGTTCTCCGCGTTCGCGATCACCGCGTCGACGTGATGCTGCTCGCGCAGGGCGGGCAGGTGCTGCTCGACCGCCCGGCGGCCCGGTGCGGCGAAGATGTCGGCCAGGAACATGATGCGCACGGGGCGCATCGTATGCGGCTCAGAGCAGCGGGCTCGCTCCGGGCGCCGGCCCGACCTGCAGCGACACGTGGTTGCCGGAGTCCGAGGTGTAGTGCGACACCGTCTGATCGATCAGCTTGGAGAGGTCGACGACCGTGCCCAGCTTCGTCACGGACGCCTGCACCGGCGTGCCCACGTCGACGCTGAGGTGCTTCGCGAGGTTGCCGACCGTGACGATCACCGCGGCCAGGTCGCTCGGCCTGATCTGCACGATGCTGCCGCGCACCTTGCCGTTCAGCACGTAGGGCTGGACGCTGACCACGACGCCGTCCACGGGGGAGTAGACGTTGGTTCCGGCGGGCGCTCCGACGTCGACGGTGCTCGTTTCCGACCCCGTCCCGCCGCTGTCGATGTAGTAGCGCGGTCCGGAGCTGCCCCCGCTGCCGAACAGGCGGTCGCCCAGCCGGGCCAGGAATCCGGCGTTGCGCTGGCTGCCGGCCGGCGTCAGCGGGATGGCGTCGCTCACGCCCGTGGCGTGGTAGACGATGGCGGTCACCCTGCCCTGCGACACCGGCAGCTCGAGCGCGAGCGAGCTGACCGTCGCGAGCGTCTCGGGAGGGGCCGGCGGGCCGTTCGGCGCGGCCTCGGCGGCATTCCCGACGGGGATGCCGGACGTCGTGTTGCTCGAGGAGCCCGAGTGCAGCAGCGTGAAGCCGAGCGCGACGATCGCGAGCAGCAGCGCCGCGGTCACCAGCCGGCGGAGCCGGTGGGGCGAGCGGCGCCTGACCGTGCGGCGGCGCCTGCGCTGTCGCTGTCTGGTGGCGATCACCAGGCCAGGGTAGCGCCTGCGGCCGCCCCGGCGATCCCGTACGGCGACGGGTTCCAGTGACCTCTGGACCGGTTGGTAGCATCGACCGGATGCCGCCCGTCACGTCGCGGAAGGTCCTGATCCCGCGCTGGGTGCAGCTGGTCGGCCTGCCGCTGGTCGTCGTCGGCGCCTGGCAGTTCGTCTCCGCGGTCAGCCACGCGGTCTTCATCTTCGTCGTCGCCGCCCTGATCGCCATCCTGCTGAACCCGGTCGTGCGCTCGTTCGCCGCGCTGCGGATCCCGCGCCCGCTCGCCGTGCTGCTCGTGTACCTGCTCTTCGGCCTGACGTTCATCGCGGCCGGCGTGCTCGCGGGCACCGTGATCGCCACCCAGGCGCAGTCGGCAAGCGGCGTCGTCCAGCGTGAGTTCAGCACCGCGCCGGGCCAGACCGAGACCCCTGCACAGCAGAAGCTCGACCGGCTACAGCACTGGCTCGACACCCATCACCTGCACCAGGTCGACGTTCGCAACCTGGGCGACAAGGTGCAGCAGAAGATCGACACGCTCGACGTGCAGAGCGTCTCGGGCAAGGCGGTCAGCGTCGCGCAGGGGATCGCGATCGGGGTGGTGGAGAGCCTGTTCAACGTCGTGCTCGTGATCGTCGTGTCGGTCTACATGCTGCTCGACGCCCCGCGGCTGTCGGCGTTCCTGCGCCGGCTGCTGCCGCACGAGGAGGGTGAGCGCGATCTGATGACGCGGGTGGAGCGGGCGCTGATCTCCTACGTGCGAGGGCAGATCATGGTCTCCCTGGTGATCGGCCTCAGCGCCGGCCTGTTCATGTGGGTGCTGGGCGTGACCGGGATCTTCAAGAACGGCGACGACTACGCGATCGCCTTCGGCGCGTTCGCGGCGCTGACCGAGGTGATCCCCTACGTCGGCCCCTGGCTGGGAGCCATCCCGCCGTTCATCGTGGCCCTCTCCGAGTCGCCCAGCGCCGCCCTGGCCGTCGGCATCGCCTTCCTCATCATCCACCAGATCGAGGGCCACATCGTCATCCCCAAGCTGATGGGGGGAGCGGTCGGCGTGCACCCGCTGCTGGTCATCTTCGCCCTGCTTGCCGGGGAGCAGCTCTACGGCCTGGCCGGCGTGTTCATCACGCTGCCCCTGGTCGCCGTCGGGAGGGAGCTGTTCGCGTTCCTCCGCGAGCGCATCGGCATGCAGCAGTGGACGAACGGGCCGCTCACCGTCGAGGTGCCGGTGGAGGTGGAGCCGCGGCCGCCGACCCCGCCGCCGGCCGACCCCGGGCCGGCTACTGCTGGGTAAGGCTCGTGCTGACCCCGCTCTGTGGCGTGGGGGCGAGCGCGTCTTGGTTGGACGGCGCCAGGTCGGCGGCCAGCTCGAACGCCTCGAGCGCAGCCTCGGCCCGGCCCATCCGCTTCAGGAACTTGCCGTACCAGCGGTAGGCCTTGGCCAGCTCGCGCGTCCAGCCGTTCTGCTGGCGGATCGCGTCGATCGCGGACGTGTAGGCCCACTCCGCCCGCTCGCCGTCGCCCAGCTCGTCGTACACGCGAGCCAGCACGAGGTACGCGTCGCCCAGCTGGCCGGGGAGCGCGCCGTTGCCGAGCAGCTCGACGCCCTCCCTCGCCTTCGCCGAGGCGAGCTCGTGGTCGCCGCGCTGCAGCGCGCACCGGGCCTCCTCGACAACGACGAAGCCGAGGTCGAGCGGGCTCGGCCGCGCGCCCAGCAGGCTGCGGGCGGCCGCAAGATGGTCGCCGGCCCGCTCCGTCTCGCTGTTGTCGAGCAGGTTCTGCGCGTAGAGCAGGTGGGCGTCCGACAGCGCGACGTTGTCGTCCATCAGCTCGAAGATCGCCAGCGCGCGATCGGCGTATGCGATCGCCTGCCCGATCTGGCCGGTGGTCGCGTACAGGCGTGAGAGCGAGTAGTAGGCGCCGGCGCGGCTGCGCAGGTCGACCTCCTCCGCGCCGTCGCGGAGCGCCTCGGCGAGCACGGCCGCCGCGCTGCCGAAGTCGCCGGCGTCCGTGTAGGCGCGGCTCAGCATCAGCGTGTAGCGGACAAGCTTTGCCAGATCCCTGCCCGGCTGGTCGCGCAGGCGGCTGGCGCAGTCGTTCAGCAGCGCGATCGCCCGGGCCGGGTCGCCGGCATTGACGTAGAGCCGGGAGAGCTCGATGTAGAGGTCGGGCCGCTGGGCCGGGTGCGGCGGATCGCCGATCTCCAGCGCGCGCTGGAACAGCTCGAGCGCCTGCGTCTCGCGGCCGCGCCGCGACGCGATCAGGGCCAGCCCCTCGTAGCACTCGCTCATCCGCTCGGCGTCGGCGTCCACCTCGGCCTCGCGCATGACGCCCCGCAGCAGCTCCTCCGCCTGGTCGTACTGCTCGAGCCGGATCATCATCATGGCGTCCAGCACCTCCAGCGAGCGGGACCGCTGCTCGCTCGAGACCTCGCCGGTCAGCTCCTCGGGGGTGACGTCGAGGCGGCGGGCGATCTCGATCAGGACGCGCGGCGACGGGCGGCGGTCGCCGGCCTCGATGCGGGCGAGGTAGCTGTAGGAGCAGCCGTCGAACGACAGGTCGCGCTGTGTCATCGCGCGCTTGCGGCGGAGATGTCGGATGCGGGCGCCCAGCTTTCGGAGCGCCTCGTTGGAATAGTCAAGTTCCTGCTCGTGCTCAAGCATCTCCGGCCTCCCCGCCATGTCCATTCGTGGCAAGCTTATTCACCTGGGGCGGGCATGTAAAGGCCCGGCGATAGAATCCGTGCATGGCATTCCCGGTTACGCGGCTGCGCCGTCTGCGTCGAACGGACGCGATGCGCGGCATGGTGCGCGAAACCCGGGTGGCGGCGGCCGACCTGATCCAGCCGCTGTTCGTGCGGGCGGGGAGCGGGCCGGCGACGCCTATCCCCTCGCTCGCTGGGCAGTTCCACCACTCGATCGAGACGCTGGTCGAGGAGGGCGCGCGCGTGCATGCGGCCGGAGTGCCGGCGGTGATCCTGTTCGGTCTGCCCGACCACAAGGACGAGGCGGCCAGCTCGGCCTACGACGACGAGGGGATCGTGCAGATGGCGCTGCGGGCGCTGCGAGCCCAGGTGCCGGACCTCGTTCTGATCACCGACGTCTGCCTCTGCCAGTACACCTCCCACGGCCACTGCGGTGTGCTTCGCGACGGCGGTGTCGACAACGATCTCACCCTCGAGCTGCTGGCCCAGACGGCGGTCTCGCACGCTGCGGCAGGAGCCGACATCGTCGCGCCGAGCGACATGATGGACGGGCGGGTGGCGGCGATCCGCTCGGCGCTGGATGCCGACGGCCTGTCCGGGACGGCGATCCTCGCCTACAGCGCCAAGTTCGCCTCCGCGTTCTACGGCCCGTTCCGCGATGCGGCGCACTCGGCCCCCTCGGAGGGCGACCGCCGCGGCTACCAGATGGATCCGGCCAACGGCAACGAGGCGCTGCGGGAGGTGCTGCTGGACATCGAGGAGGGCGCGGACATGGTGATGGTCAAGCCGGCCATGCCGTATCTCGACGTCATCCGGCGGGTGCGCGAGCAGACGCTGGCCCCGATCGCCGCCTACCAGGTGAGCGGCGAGTACGCGATGCTGACGGGTGCCGCCCGGGAGGGCCTGCTCGACGAGCGGGCCGCGGCGCTCGAGGCGCTGACCGCGATCAAGCGAGCGGGCGCCGACATGATCATCACGTACCACGCGACCCGGGCGGCCTCCGAGTGGCTGTCGTAGGCGGGCCGCGGACGGAGGCATCGGAGCGGCTGTACCGCGAGGCCTGTGCGGTGATCCCCGGCGGCGTCAGCAGCCCGGTGCGCGCGATGCGGTCGGTGGGGCGCGACCATCCGCTGTTCGCGGCGCGCGGCGAGGGCGCATGGCTGGTCGACGCGGACGGCAACCGCTACGTCGATTGGGTGTTGTCGTGGGGGCCGCTGATCGCCGGCCACGCGCATCCCCGGGTGGTCGAGGCGGTGTCGCTCGCGGCGGCTGCGGGCACGTCGTTCGGCGCGCCGACCGAGCTCGAGGTCGACCTCGCGCGGCGGGTGGTGGAGGCGGTGCCGTCGGTCGACATGGTGCGCTTCGTCTCATCCGGGACCGAGGCGACGATGAGCGCGGTGCGCCTGGCGCGGGCGTTTACCGGCCGCTCGAAGGTGCTGAAGTTCGCGGGCTGCTACCACGGCCACGTCGATGCGCTGCTTGCGCAGGCGGGGTCCGGACTGGCGACGCTGGCGATCCCGAGCACGCCGGGCGTGCCGGAGGCGGTGACGGCAGACACGCTGGTCTGCCCCTTCAACGACCTGGATGCGGCCCGCGCGCTGGCCGAGCGGCATGGCGACGAGCTGGCCTGCGTGATCGTGGAGCCGGTGGCCGGGAACATGGGCGTCGTGCCGCCCAGGCCGGGCTTCCTCGAGGGGCTGCGCGCGATCTGCAACGGGACCGGGGCGCTGCTGATCGCCGACGAGGTGATCACCGGCTTTCGCGTCGGGTACGGCGGCGCGCAGGAGCGGCTCGCGTTTCGCCCTGACCTCACCTGCCTCGGCAAGATCCTCGGCGGCGGTCTGCCTGCGGCGGCGTTCGGCGGCCGCGGCGACGTGATGGAACGGCTGGCGCCGCTGGGCGACGTCTACCAGGCGGGCACGCTCTCCGGGAACCCGCTGGCGATGGCCGCGGGGCTGGCGACGCTCGATCTGCTGCGCGAGGAGGGCGCCTACGACCGGCTGGAGGCGACGTCGGCCGCGGTCGCCGAGGGCCTGGCCGGGCCCGGCGTGACCGTGAACCGGGTGGGCGCGATGCTGACGGCCTTCTTCAGCGACGGCCCGGTGTTGGACTTCGCGTCTGCGTCGGCCGCCGACACCGAGCGGTATGCCCGGTTCCACGCCCACATGCTCTCGCGCGGCGTCTACCTCGCGCCGTCGCAGTTCGAGGCGATGATGCCGTCGCTCGCGCACACGGGCGAGCAGATCGAGCTGACGGTGGCGGCCGCCCGGGAGTTCGAGGGCTGATGGCCGACGCCGTGATGGAGCAGATCCGGAACCGCGCAGCCGGCGAGAGCCCGCTGCTGCGGGCGGCTCTGCGTCCCGGGGCAGTTCCGGAGCCGCGCTATGAGGGGCGCTGCCCGGATCGGTATCTGATCGGGGTCGAGATGATCCGCGAGGGGTACCTGCTGCATCACGGGCGCTCGCTGCTGTTCGCCCAGGACGACGAGGACCTGGCGCTTCTCACCGGGGACTATCTGTACGCGGCCGGACTGGTGGAGATCTGCGCGACGGGGGATCTGCGCGCGGTTCGCACGCTCGCCCGGCTGATCGCCGAGTGCTCGGCCAGGCGCGGGGACGGCGAGCCGGCCGGCGACGACGCGCTGTGGGACGAGGCCGTCGCCGCGCTCGGACGCTGATCGTCACAGCCGCCGTCACCCTCCCGTAACGCCGCGCGCCAATTATTGGAGTCAAAGACCCACCGGGTGGGCGTGACGAGGTTGGCACGAAATCGTGGCAGGTCGACCGCCTGGTTGAGCCAAAGCCGCGCCCACCCCAATTATTGGAGACCAACACCTGCAGTGGGGGCGGGGCGTTCCGTCACGGGTTCGTGACGGGTCGTTGGGGAGCTGTGACGGTCGCTGTCAGGGCGTCCAGCGGTCGCCGATGGGCGTGACGACCAGCTCGTGCGTCCAGGCCGAGCGGCCCTGCTCGTGCAGGTACTGCACCGCTCTGGCCAGCTCCTGCGTATCGATCCGCTCGCCGCCGCCGTCGTCGCCGGGCCCGCCGAACGTGCCGTCGCACACCAGCAGACAGACGTGCACCCCCTTCGGCTTCAGCTCGTTCGCCGCGGCCTGCGACAGCGCCCGCGTCGCCGCCGCTCCGGCAGCCCACGGCGCCCGTCCCGGCAGCGCCCGCCGGGCGGACCCGCCGGTCACCTGTACGACCGTGCCCGATCCCCGCTCGGCCATGGAGGCGCCCGCCGCACGGAAGAATGCGAACACCTCAGGCAGCAGCTGCTCCAGGTACGGCTGCATAGCGCCGTCGTCGGTGGTGATCAGATCGCCGCCGCCGAACCGCCCCTTCGGAGACATCGCGTTTACCGCCAGATCGATCGCGCCGGCCTCCGACACCACGCGGTGCATCTCCTCCCCGCGCGTCAGGTCGGCCACGATGCCGCGCCCGGGGAAGGCCGCCGCCGTCTCCTCGCTGCGGGCGACGCCTGTCGCGTCCCATCCCAGCGCGATGAAGTGCTCGGCGATCACCCTGCCCAGGTTGCGGGCGCCGAGGACGAGCAGCTGCGGCATCAGGTGCCGGCCGGCGGGTCGGAGGCGGGTGGCGGCGGAGGGTCGGTCGCCGGCGCCGTGGGCGGCGGCTCGGCGGCTGCTGCCGCAGGCGCCGCGTCGGCGACGGAGGGCGGGGTCGAGAAGTCCACCTTCACCGGCTCGCGGTCGCCCGGATCCTCGATCTCGAAGTACTCGCGTGGGGTGAAGCCGCCCATGCCGGCGATGATCGAGTTCGGGAACACCTGGATCTTCGTGTTGTACGCCTGGACGTTGCCGTTGTAGATCCGCCTCGCCGCCGCGATCTGGTCCTCGGTGTTCGTCAGCTCGGCCTGCAGCTGCTGGAAGTTCTCGGTCGCCCGCAGCTGCGGATAGGCCTCCGCCACCGCGAACAGCCGCCCCAGCGCCTGCGACAGGATGCCCTCGGCGGCTCCTGCCTGGGCAGGCCCGCTCGCGCTCATCGCGCGCGCCCGCGCGTCGGTCACGGCCTGGAACGTCTCGCGCTCGTGTGCGGCATAGCCCTTTACCGTCTCCACCAGGTTCGGGATCAGATCGTGCCGGCGCTTTAGCTGCACATCGATCCCGCTCCACGCCTCGTCCACCTTGTTGCGGGCGCGGACCATGCCGTTGTACGCCCCGATCAAGAACAGGGCGATCAGGATGACGACGACGATGACGATGATGGCAACGACCATGTCCGAGCGCTCCTTGGAGGGGAAGGCGATTCGCCGCGTCGGATTCTACGCAGCCTGCACGGAGTCCTACCGGGTTCACGGCCATGTACCGGTCGGCGCGAAGCCGGTCTCAGGCGGCTTGCATACACTCCTGCGCTGATGGCCTTCAGGGATTTGCGCGACTGGCTCGACCATCTTCGCCGCGAGGGGGAGCTGCACGAGGTCACGGCCGAGGTCGATCCCAGGCTCGAGATCACGGAGATCACCGACCGCGTCACCCGCGCCGGCGGCCCCGCGCTGCTCTTCCGCAACGTCCGCGGCAGCGAGCTCCCGCTCCTGATCAACCAGTTCGGAACGGAGCGGCGCACGTGCATGGCCTTCGGCGTCGACCGCCTCGACGACCTCGGCGACCGTGTCCAGAGCGTGCTCGAGATGACCCCGCCGGAGGGCATCGGCGACAAGATCCGCGCGCTCGGCAAGCTCAAGTCACTTGCCGACTCCCGGCCGAAGACCGTTCGCAGCGGGCCCTGCCAGGAGGTCGTGCTCGATCCGCCCAGCCTCGACGCCCTGCCGATCATGACCTGCTGGCCGCACGACGGCGGCCCGTTCATCACGCTGCCGGCCGTGATCACCCGGGATCCCCGCACCGGCATGCGGAACGTCGGCATGTACCGCATCCAGAAGTTCGACGCGACGACCACCGCGATGCACTGGCAGATCCACAAGGATGCGGCCGCGGACTGGCGCGGCATGGGCGAGCGGATGGATGTGGCCGTCGCGCTCGGGCTCGACCCGGTCACCGCGTACACCGCCTCGGCGCCGCTTCCCAAGCACATCGACGAGTTCATGCTGGCCGGCTTCCTGCGCGGCGAGCCGGTCGAGATGGTGCGCGCCCGCACGGTCGACCTCGAGGTGCCCGCGCGCGCCGAGATCGTGATCGAGGGCTACATCGCGAAGGGCGAGCTGGCCGACGAGGGGCCGTTCGGCGACCACACCGGGTACTACACCCCGGTCGAGCCGTTCCCCGTGCTGCACGTCACGGCCATCACCATGCGCCGCGACGCCATCTACCCGTCGATCATCGTCGGGGTGCCGCCGCAGGAGGACGTCTGGCTTGGCAAGGCCACGGAGCGGCTGTTCCTGCCCGCGATCCGCATGACCATGCCGGAGGTGGTCGATTACGACCTGCCCTTCCAGGGCGCCTTCCACAATCTGGCCATCGTGTCCATCCGCAAGGCCTTCCCCGGCCATGCCCGCAAGGTGATGCACGCGATCTGGGGCACCGGGCTGCTGTCGCTGACCAAGGGCGTTGTCGTGGTCGACGACTGGGTTGACGTGCACGACTACGACCAGGTCATGTGGCAGGCCGGTGCGAACGTCGACCCGGCCCGTGACGTCGTGCTCAGCGAGGGCCCGCTCGACCATCTCGACCATGCACCATCGCGACAGTTCATCGGGGGAAAGATCGGAATCGACGCCACCGCGAAGTGGGAGGCCGAGGGCTATCATCGGGGCTGGCCCGAGGTGATCGAGATGGACCCCGAGATCCGCGGTCTGGTGACCGCCCGGTGGGCCGAATATGGCATTCCTGTTACGAAGACACCTGACCGAGAGGCGCGATAGTATGGCGCCGCTGCATTGACTGGAGGACCTGTGGCGGACACTCCCGCCGGCTCGCACGCCCACGCATACACGGCGCCACAGGCGCCCGACTCCGCCGTCACGCGCGGACAGTTCCTGACGCTTTCCTCGGTCGGGCTGGGTGCGATGATCGGCGCGGTGATCGGCGTCCCGGCCACCGCCTACCTGCTGGCGCCGGTGACCAAGGAGGTCACCTTCGAGCCGGTCAGCCTCGGCCCGGTCAGCAAGTTCACCGGGGAGACCTCCTTCAAGCCGACGGCGGCCACGTACGTCGAGGATCCGAAGCAGCCGAACACCAGCGCCGGCCTCGCCTGGGTGCACTACACGGGCAAGAAGAATACGGACTGGCTGGCCTCGGACGCGATGTTCGTCGTGTTCTCGAACCGGTGCATGCACCTCGGCTGCCCGGTGATGGCCAGCTCGGTCGGCTTCGGCTGCCCGTGCCACGGCGGCCAGTACAACACCGACGGTGTGCGCATCGCCGGCCCGCCGATCCGGCCGCTCGACCGCTTCCAGTGGAAGGTCGACAACGACGAGTTGATCATCACCAACCGCTGGAGCGTCGACTACGTCAACGGCAAGCTCACCTACTACCCGGTGAAGATGCCAGGGCAGCCGGTCGAGGTGAAGGGCAACTCGACCGTCACCGACATCCTCTATCCGAACGTCTCCTACACCCACGGCCCGGTGCCGGAGCCGCACTGATGCCGCTGCCGATTCCGCCCCCGCCCAGCCCCAAGCAGATGGTGCTGGCGACCGAGGACTGGGTCGAGTACCGCACCGGCTTCCCGACGCTCGTCCGCAAGTTCCTGTTCCGCAAGGTGCCGCCGACCGGGTGGTTCCACACGCTCGGCTCATCGCTGCTGACGGTCTTCATCCTGCAGGCGACGACGGGCGCGCTGCTGGCGATGACCTACGATCCCTCGCCCAACGGGGCCTACGAGTCGATCCGCTACATCACCGACCAGCAGACGCTCGGCTGGCTGATCCGCGGCATGCACAAGTGGGGCGCCAGCGTGATGGTGATCCTGCTCTTCCTGCACATGGGGCGGACGTTCTTCTACGGGGCCTACAAGTACCCGCGGGAGATGACGTGGCTGACCGGCTCGCTGATCTTCGTCAGCGTGATGGGCATGGGCCTGACCGGCTACCTGCTGGTCTGGGATCAGCGCGCCTACTGGGCATCGGTCGTCGCCGTCAACATCAACGGCACGGCCCCGGTGCTCGGGCCGTTCATCTCGAAGTTCCTGCTGGGAGGGCCGGTGTTCGGCGCGCAGACGATCGCCCGCTTCTACGCGCTGCACATGCTGCTGATACCCGGTGCCATCGGTGCGCTGATCTTCGTGCACATGTGGCTGGTCGTGAAGCTCGGCGTTACGCCGTGGCCCGCCCGCCCGGTGCCGGCCGACGCCCCGGAGCCGGAGTACGAGCCGCATCCGCAGACGCTGATCGACGAGCCGCTGCGCGTCGGCCAGCCGGCCACGGCCGAGCGGGAGCGAGAAGCCCAGGAAGTCGGAGATTAGGGTCACCCGTGGCTCGTAAGGTCATCAACCGCCGCGTCCGCTACGAGGCCGAGTACGCCGCCTCGAAGAAGGAGGGGCACGCCTTCTTCCCCTACGCCATGTTCCACGACGTGGTCGTGAACCTGATGGTCGTGCTGATCATCGTCGCGATGGCCGTGATCTGGCATGCCACCGCCGGCCCGATCACCGCCCAGCACCCGCTCGGCGAGAACGGCTGGCTGGGCGCGCTCTACGAGGACAAGGCAAACCCGGCCGTCGCCGCGACGGAGCCGCGCCCCGAGTGGTACTTCCTGTTCCTGTTCGAGCTGCTGCGCATCTTCAAGCAGCCGTGGCAGCTGATCTTCGCCACGATCATCATCCCCACCATCCTGATGGTGCTGCTGATCGTGTGGCCGTTCCTCGACACGGGCCGCGACCGGCGTCTCTCCCGCCGCCCGGCGGGTGTCGCACTTGGGCTGGCGACGCCGGCGGTGCTGATCGCGCTGACCATTGCAGGCGGCGCGGCGCCCGGTGCCGCAGGAGCATCGCTGACCGGGAATCCCGCGTTCGACAAGCTGCCGACCGCCGCGGTCATCCAGGGCGCCGGGTGTACCAGCTGCCATGACTTCGGCGGCGGTGGCCCCGCCATCGGCCCGTACCTGGGCAAGGGCGCGGTGGCCAACGGCTTCAACAACGACCCGGCGAAGATCAAGGCACAGATCACGAAGGGCGGCAACGGCATGCCGCCCTTCGGCGGCAAGATCTCGGACTCCCAGATCCAGGACATGACGAACTTCATCGTGGGCCTCGGCACGGGCACGCCTCCCTCCCAGTAGGCTTTCGGCCATGCGCGTCATGCTCGGAATCACCGGGGCCTCCGGCGCGCCCTATGCCGCCCGTATCCTCCGCGCCCTGAGCGACGCGGGAGCCGACGTCGGCGTGTGCGCGAGCGCGGCCGGCCGTCAGGTGATCGCGCTCGAGATCCACGGCGACCGCGCGATGGATCCCAGCGACGCCCTGGAGCGCTTTGTTGCCGAGCACGGCGGCCCGGACGTGCGCATCTGGGCCGAGAAGGACTACACCGCGCCCTACGCCTCGGGCAGCTCGCGAACGGATGCGGTGGTCATCTGCCCGTGCTCGATGGCGTCCATCGGCACGATCGTGGGCGGGGCCGAGGCGAACCTGATCCACCGGGCCGCCGGCGTGCAGCTGAAGGAGCGGCGCAAGCTGGTCGTCGTCCCGCGCGAGACCCCGCTCTCGTCGATCCACCTCGAGAACCTGCTGAAGCTGCGCAACGCCGGCGCTGACGTGATTCCGGCGATGCCCGCCTTCTACCACCTGCCCCAGTCGATCGACGACATGATCGACTTCGTCGCCGGCCGCGTGATCGACTCGCTCGGCGTGGACATGACGCTGCACGAGCGGTGGGGCGAGTCCGAGGTGCGGTCGCCGTGACGCTGCAGCCGGAGCAGGTGCGCGAGATGTTCGACCGTATCTCGCCCACCTACGACCGCATGAACGTGCTCATGTCGATGGGCCGCGACGGCCGGTGGCGGCGCGTGGCGGTGCGGGCCTCGGGCGTCGCCGTGGGCGGCACCGCCCTCGACGTCTGCTGCGGCACCGGTGATCTGGCCATCGAGCTGCGCAGGGCGGTCGGCCCGTCGGGGCGCGTGGTGGGGCTGGACTTCTCGCCGGGCATGCTGGCGTTCGCCGAGCGCAAGTGCCCGGCGGTCGAGTGGGTGCAGGGCGATGCCCTCGACCTGCCGTTCGCCGATGCCACGTTCGATGCGGCCACGGTCGGCTTCGGGGTGCGCAACCTCGCCGACCTCGACCGCGGGTTCGCGGAGCTGGCGCGCGTCGTCCGGCCGGGCGGCCGGGTGGTCTGCCTGGAGATGAGCACGCCGCCCGCGGTGATCCGGCCGTTCTCGCGGCTCTGGACGGATTACGGTGTGCCGGTGCTCGGCAGGCTGGTGGCGCGCGACACCGACGCCTACAGCTATCTGCCCGCATCGGTGCACCGCTTCCCGCCGGCGCCGGAGGTGGCCGAGGTGATGCGGCGGGCGGGCCTCACCGGCGTCGTCTACCGCCGGCTGATGCTGGGCGTCGTTGCCCTTCACGTGGGAACCGTGCCGCGATGAGCCTTATGGCCACCGTCCACGTCGGCTTCGCCGACCGCGTCGAGCAGCGGCTCGAGCAGCTGGTCGCCGAGCGCCCGGGGGCGGTGGCCGAAGCAGGGGCCCGGACCCTGCGCTCCGGCGGCAAGCGCCTGCGGCCGCTGCTCGTCTCGATGTGCGCCACCGACGCCGCCCGGGAGGGCGAGGATCTGGTCGGGGCCGGCTGCGCCGTCGAGCTGGTGCACATGGCGACGCTGGTGCACGACGACGTGCTCGACGCGGCGCCGCTGCGGAGGGGCCATCCAACGGTGTGGCAGACCGGCGGCCGGCCGCTGGCCACGGCCACCGGGGATGCGCTGTTCTCGCTCGCCTTCGGGGAGCTGACCGAGACGGGCGACATCGGCGCCGTGTCCCTGCTCGCGACCGCCTGCCTCTCGCTGGCTCGGGGCGAGCTCCTGCAGCGCCGCCAGGCGGGCGACCCGGCGGTCACGGAGCAGCAGTACCTCGAGCGCTGCGCGCTGAAGACGGGCAGCCTGTTCTCGGCTGCGGCGCGCCTGGGAGCGCGCCTATCCGGGCTGGGCGAGCACGACGGCGCTGCGCTCGGCCGGTTCGCCGAGGCGCTCGGACTCGCGTTCCAGATCGCCGACGACGTGCTCGACTGCGACGGCGACCCGGACACGACCGGCAAGCCGCTGGGGACGGATCTGCTCGACGGGACCGTGTCGCTGCCGCTGCTGCTCGCCGCGCAGCGCGATGCCGAGGTGCGGGCGGTCATCTCCCGCGGCGCGGCTCCGGCGGACGTGTTGCCCACCCTGGCACGCGTGGTGGCAAGCGGAGCGGTCGCCGACGCGCGGGAGCGGGCCCTCGCGCTCGCGGCGCGGGCCGCCGCCGAGCTGGACGGGGTGAGGGCGCCGGTCGACCGCGACGCGCTGCGGGACGCCGTCCGCATCGCCTCCGACCGCAGCAGCTAGAGGTCTAGGGCCGGAATGTCCGGTGGTACGCCGCGCCGGAGAGGCAGGCCCGTTGCGCCGCCCCATCCACGAGGGAGTCGAACCACAGCCGTTCGGGTGACCACTCCCTGCCCACCCGGTATCGGCCGTCGCCCAGCGGCACCAGCGGCTGGCGGTCGCTGCCGAGGTGGTCGAATCCCCACTCCAGCGCTCCGTCGCGTGCGATCACGCGGAAGTTCGTCAGCCAGGCGATGTGCGAGCGGTAATGCCCGACGATCTGCCGCCATTCGGGCGGCCCGCTGCCGTCGTCCACCATCGGGTCCTTGAACCGCGGTGCAAACGGCTTCGGCGTCTCACCCTCGGCCAGGGCGAACGCGGCGTCGGCGATGTCGTCCGCCCAGATGATGCCCGTGGCCATGGCCACGGCGCCGAGCTGTCCCTTGCTCCACATCATGGATTCGGTGCCGATCATCGCGCCGCTGTGGCCGAACTCCGTCCCCCTGATGTCGAGCCCATAGCCGTAGTGATCGCCCTTCTCCTCGTCGTCGTCGTCGTTCAGGACGTGCGGGGTGAGCATCGTCTCCCAGGAGTCCGGCGAGAGCAGCCGCTCGTCGCGGTTCATGATCGCGCGGAGGTAGGCGGCCAGGTCGCCCGCGCTGCAGCAGATGCAGCCGTCGGCCTCCGCGCTGTCGATCCAGGTGCCCGGCATCAGCGGCTCACCCGGGCGCCAGGGACGGTCGTCGAACGCCGGCACGACGCACTGCGCCATGCGCGGTCGGATCTCCGGCACGATCCAGGGCTCCGACTCGGCCAGTCCGAGGCGGTCGAGCACCCGCTCGCGCACCAGGTCGGGGTAGCCGCGCCCGCATGTCTGTTCGAGCATCATCCCGACAACTCGGTAGCCCACGTTCGAGTACCAGAAGTGGGCACCCGGATCGAAGCCGGTCTCGGTCTCGGCGAGCGCGATCACGTCGTAGTTGCTGCCGGTGGCCACCTCGGCCCCGCGGATCAGGCCCGAGCTGTGAGTGAGCAGGTGATGCAGGGTGATGGGGCCGCGACCACCGCCCACCGCGAACCACGGCAGAACGTCGGTGACCGCGGCATGCAGGTCGAGCAGGCCCTCCTCGACCAGCTGGAGCGCGACGATCGCGGTGAACGACTTGCCGATCGACCCGATCTGGAACATCGTCGAGTCCTCTACCGGCCCATACGTGCGAAGCGCGATCGTGTGTTCCCGGTCGGTGACTGCAACGGCAACGGCGCCCGCAGCGCCGGTCTCGATCAGCGCGCCGGCGTAGGCGTCGAGCCCGCTGACCAGCTCGTCCCGTATCTGCACAGGCTGCACGTCGCGCAGACTACACTGCGCCTGCATGGCCATCGCCGCCCGCCTGGACACGCTCTCCGAGATCCGCGAGAAGGTGCTCGCCAATGAGCGGCTCGACTTCGACGACGGGGTCACGCTGCTCGAGTCGGACGACCTGACGGCCCTGGGCGAGCTGGCCGACACGGCCCGCCGGCTGCGCGGCGGCACCGACGAGGTGTACTTCGTCAACAACCTCTACCTGAACCACACGAACGTGTGCCGGGTGAAGTGCAAGTTCTGCGCGTTCGCCGTGACCGGAAAGCAGCCCGCCGCCTACACCTGGGACATCGACCAGCTGGTGGCGCACGCGGTCGACGTGTACGAGCGGGAGCACTACAGCGAGATCCACATGGTCGGCGGCGAGAACCCGCACCTGGACTACCGCTACTACATCGACATCACCCGCGCCCTGCACGAGGCGCTGCCGGACGTGCATCTCAAGCTGTTCACGGCATCCGAGATCCACCACATGCACAAGCTGTCGGGCCTCCCGCGGGAGCAGATCCTCGCCGACCTCAAGGAGGCGGGACTGGGGTCGCTGCCGGGCGGCGGCGCCGAGGTGTTCGCAGACCGCGTGCGCAGGCTGGTCGCCCCCGGCAAGGAGCACCCCGACAACTGGATCGCCACCCACCGCGCCGCCCACCAGCTGGGGATGCCGACGCACTGCACGATGCTCTACGGGCATGTCGAGACGTACGAGGAGCGCGTCGACCACTGGCTGCGGCTGCGCGACCTGCAGGACGAGACGGGTGGCTTCCTCGCCTTCATCCCGCTGCCGTTCCATCCCGAGAACACGGTCTTCCAGCGTCGCGGCTGGCGCTTCTCGACCGGCTACGACGACCTCAAGATGATCGCGGTCTCGCGGCTGATGATGGACAACATCCCGAACATCAAGGCCTACTGGATCATGATCTCGACGCCCCTCGCGCAGATCGCACTGCACTACGGGGCGAACGACATCCAGGGGACGGTGATGGAGGAGCAGATCGCGCACGCGGCCGGCGCCGTCACGCCGCAGGAGGAGAAGATCCAGGATCTCGTGGCGCTGATCCGCGAGGCCGGGCGGATCCCGGTGCAGCGCGACACGCTCTACAACACGGTGCGCACCTTTGACTGACGCTCCCCTTCGCCTCGGCCGGATCAGCTACGCCAACATGGCGCCGGTCTTCTACGAGCTCGAGGAAGACGGGCTGGAGCAGATCACGGGCGTGCCCACCGAGCTGAACCGGATGCTCGTCGACGGCGAGCTCGACGTGGCGCCGATCAGCTCGATCGAGTACGCGCGCAACGCCGACCGGCTGCGCCTGCTGCCGCGCCTGTGCGTCTCCACCGAGGGCGCCGTCGACTCGATCCAGCTGATCACCCGAAAGCCGCTCGAGCAGGTGCGGTCGGTGGCCGTCACCCCGGAGAGCGCGACCTCCGTGGTGCTGACCCGGGTGCTGCTCGGCGAGGTGGATCTGGTGCCGCTGGCCGAGCCCGCGGACGCGAAGATGCTGATCGGCGACGACGCCCTGCGCAGCGCGTTCGACGATCCGACGCCGCATTACGACCTCGGCCGCCTCTGGCAGGAGCGCACCGGGCTGCCCATGGTCTACGCCGTCTGGGCCTGCCGCGACGGCAACGAGGAGGCGCTGGAGCGGCTGGAGCGCGCCCACCTGCGCTCGCTGGCAGTATCGCGGGCCGAGCCCGAGGCGCTCGCCCGCCGCGCATCCGCGGAGTACGGCTGGCCGGCCGGGTTCCTGGCCCGGTACTTCGAGAAGCTGCGATACCACTTCGGGCCGCGCGAGCGGCAGGGCATGCAGCGGTTCTTCGAGCTGGCGCACCTGGCCGGGGAGCTTGACGCCGTGCCGGAGCTGCGCTTCGTCGACGCGGAGCGGGTGGCCTGATGGCGGTGGACGTCCGCACCGCCACGGTGGCCGAGGTGCTCGACAAGGCCCTGTCCGGCGAGCGCATCAGCGACGAGGACGCACGCACGCTCCTCACCTCGCGGGAGCTGGTCGCGATCGGGCAGGCGGCCCACGAGCTGCGCTGCCGCAAGGCGCCGGCCGACCGGGTCACCTTCATCGTCGACCGGAACCTGAACTACACGAACATCTGCTACACGGACTGCAACTTCTGCGCGTTCTACCGGCGGCCGGGCGACACCCGCGAGGGCTACACCCTGCCGCGTCCCGTCATCTTCAAGAAGATCGAGGAGACGCTGGCGCTGGGCGGCACGGCGCTGCTCATGCAGGGCGGCCACAACCCGGAGCTCGGCATCGAGTGGTACGAGGATCTGTTCCGGGAGATCAAGGCCCGCTACCCGATCCACCTGCATGCGCTCTCGCCGAGCGAGGTGCAGCACATCGCCCGCAAGGCGCGGCTGACCCCGTCGGAGACGCTGTCACGGCTCCGCGACGCGGGACTGGACTCGCTGCCCGGGGGTGGGGCGGAGATCCTCGTCGACCGGGTGCGGCGCATCATCTCGCCGACGAAGACGACGTCGGACGAGTGGCTCGGCATCATGCGCGCCGCACACCGCCTGGGCATGAGCACCACCGCCACGATGATGTGGGGTCACGTCGAGACGCTGGACGAGCGGATCGAGCATCTCCGCCGCATCCGTGAGCTGCAGGACGAGATGCACGGGTTCCGGGCCTTCATCAGCTGGACGTTCCAGCCTGACAACACCGAGCTGGCCCAGCAGGTGACGTGGTATCCCACCAGCTTCGACTACCTCCTGATGCAGGCCGTCAGCCGCATCTACCTGGACAACGTCGACCACATCCAGAGCTCCTGGGTGACCCAGGGCATGAAGGTCGGGCAGGTGGCGTTGTTCTACGGCGCGGACGATCTCGGCTCGATCATGATCGAGGAGAACGTCGTCTCCGCGGCGGGCACCACCTACCGCGCCGGCGTCGAGGACTTCCTGCACACGATCCGCAACGCGGGCTTCCGGCCCTCGCAGCGGGACACGCTCTACCGCACGGTGCGGGACTACCCGCTCGCTGCCACGGCGTGAAGGCGTCCGCCTCCCGCTCGATCCCGGCGCCGCCCGAGGCGGTGTGGGCCGTCATCTCCGACCCCGAGCGGCACATCCGCACGCTGCCGCCGTCGGTCTCCGGAGCGCGGGTGCTCGAGTCGGGTGAGATCACGTGCGTGGTTTCGGCGATGGGCCGCAGCGAGCCCATGCGCGTGCGCCGTACGGTGCTCGAGCCACCCCGGCGGCTGGTCGAGGAGCGGGTGGACGGCAAGCGCGCGGGGCGCACCGAGTTCCTGATCCAGCCGGAGGGATCCGGGAGCCGCGTCACGGTCAACGCCGACATCGAGCTGCCCCGGCTGCTGAGCGCGGTGGCGAAGGGGCCCGTGGAGCAGGGGCTGGCGCAGCAGCTGCAGGGGCTGGAGCGCGAGGCGACCGCGTGAGCGTCCGGCTGGATTTCGGCTCGTTCGCCGAGCACTACGACCGCCTGCTCGTCCCCGCCATGTTCGGCCCGCTGGCCGAGGCGGTGGCGGGCGCGGTCGAGGCGGCGCCGGGCGACCGAGCGCTGGACGTGGCGTGCGGGACGGGTGCGCTCAGCCGCCTGCTGGCCGAGCGCGTCATGCCGGGAGGCGAGGTCACCGGCCTGGATCTGGCGGAGGGCATGCTCGAGGTCGCTCGCGCGCGCGGCGGCGGCTCGGCGTACGTGCAGGGATCCGCGGACGCGTTGCCGTTCGAGGGCGGGCGGTTCACCGTCGTCACCTGTCAGCAGGGCCTCCAGTTCACCGACGACCCGACGGCGGTGCTGAGGGAGTTCGCGCGGGTGCTGGCGCCGGGCGGCAGGATCGGAGTCGCGTGCTGGTCGGAGCTCGAGCAGGACGCCGGCTTCCTCGCGCTTGCCGAGGCGGCGGACGAGCATCTCGGCGCCGAGGCGGGGCGGATGGTGCGCGCGCCGTTTCGCCTCGCTGACCCCGCAGAGCTGCGCGGCCGGTTCGAGGCGGCCGGCATCGCTGATGTCGTGATCGAGATCGAGCGCGTCGCCGCCCGGGTGCCAGTGCCTCCCGGCCGGTTCGCCGATGCGGTGATGGCTGCCGGGCCGGCCGGGGTGGCGTACGCAGCGGCTCCCCCGGCCGTTCGCGAGGCGTTCGCCGCCGACGTCGCCCGGCGGCTGCAGGGGCACGCCAGCGCAGACGCCGTCGCCTTCGAGATGCCGTCGCTGATCGCCGTGGCCCGGGTCTAGCTCTCGGTGCTCTCCTCGCTCGCACACTGGGTGCAGGATCAGGTCGCCGCGCATGGCCTGTGGGCGGTGTTCTGGCTGATGGTGCTCGAGAGCGCGTGCATCCCGATCCCGAGCGAGGTGACGATGATCTACGCCGGGTACCTGGTGTCGCAGGGCGACCTGGTGTTCTGGCAGGCGGTGCTGGTGGGCGCGTTGGGCAATCTGGTCGGCTCGTGGATCGCGTGGGGCGCGGGGGCCTACGGGGTCGATCCCGCGTTCCTGCGCAGCGAGCACCAGGCCCGCCGGGTCGAGCAGGCGCAGCGCTGGTTCGACCGCTACGGCACCCCGGTCGTGTTCTTCTCGCGGATGGTGCCGCTCGTCCGCACGTTCATCTCGCTGCCCGCCGGCATGGCGCGGATGCCGCTCGGGCGCTTCTCCGTGCTGACCTTCCTCGGCTGCCTGCCGTGGTGCGCGCTGCTGGTCTGGATCGGCGACGCGGCCGGGAAGAACTGGGACACGTGGCACCACCGGCTCGGCTATCTGGACTACCTGGTGGTGGCGCTGGGGCTGGCGGCGGTGGGCTGGTGGCTACTGCGACGAAGGCGGGAGAGCACGGCCTAGGATTCGCGCCTCGTGGCTGTACCCCTGATGGACATCCGCGGGCAGTACGAGCAGCTGCTGCCCGACATCAAGCGGCTGGTGGGTGAGGTGATCGACTCCGGGCGCTTCATCCTCGGCCCGAACGTGCGGGCGCTCGAGGAGGAGGTGGCCGCCGCGGTCGGCTACGGCCATGCAGTGGCCGTAGCCAACGGCACCGACGCCATCGAGCTCGGCCTGCAGGCGCTCGGCATTGGCCCCGGGGACGAGGTCGTGACCACGGCGTACACGTTCTTCGCAACCGCCGAGGCGATCGCCCGGCGCGGTGCCACGCCGGTGTTCGCCGATATCGATCCGGTCACCCTCTGCCTCGATCCCGCGGCAGCCGAGGCCGCGATCACCGAGCGGACGCGGGCAGTCATGCCGGTGCATCTGTTCGGCCAGCCGGCCGACCTCGGCCCCTTCCGGGAGCTGGCCGACCGCCACGGCATCGCGCTTGTGGAGGACGCGGCGCAGGCATTCGGTGCCACCTACGAAGGGCATCACATCGGCAGCTACGGCGATGTCGCCACGTTCTCGTTCTTCCCGACGAAGAACCTTCCCGCCATGGGCGACGGCGGGATGGCAATCGCCGCCAGCGAGGAGATCGCAGAGCGGCTGCGCATGCTCCGGTTCCACGGCTCGCGCGACAAGCGGTCGTTCGAGCACATCGGCGTGAACTCGCGGCTCGACGAGATGCAGGCCGCCATCCTGCGGCGCTTCCTGCCGGAGGTGGAGGGCTGGAACCAGGCCCGCCGCCGCGCGGCGGCGCGCTACCGTGAGCTCGGCCTCGGTGAGCACGTGGTCGTGCCGGCCGAGCTGCCCGACCGCACGCATATCTACCACCTGTACGTCGTGCGGACCCCTCACCGGCAGCGGCTGCAGCGGACGCTCAAGGAGGCGGGCGTCGGCGCGGTCGTCTACTACGGCGAGCCGCTGCACCTGCAGCCCGTCTTCGCGGGTCTGGGGTACGCGGAGGGCTCGCTGCCGGAGACCGAGGCCGCGGCCCGCGAGGGCCTCGCGCTGCCGATCTTCCCGACGCTGACCGAGGCCCAGCAGGCCGAGGTGGTCAATGCGGTGCGCGGCGCGGCGCTGGCCGCGGCGTAGTCGATACTCAGTCGTCGATGCGCGTCTGGATCGACCTCACCAACTCGCCGCATGTCCCCATCTTCGCGCCGCTGATCCGGCGCATGCACGGCCGCGGCTGGGACGTGTCCGTCACCGCCCGTGCCTTCGCCCAGACGATCGCGCTGCTCGAGCTGCATGGCATCGAGCACACGGTGATCGGGCACCATGGCGGCGGCTCGCGGCTGGGCAAGGCTGAGGCGGCCGCTGACCGGGTGGTGGCCATGATCCGCTTCGGCCGGCGCGGCCGGTTCGACGCCGCGCTGGCCCACGGGTCGACCGACCTGCCGATGGCCTGCCGGGCGCTTCGCATCCCGAACACAACGATGTTCGACTACGAGTACGCGGCGCTGCAGCACGGCCTCAACTGCCGCCTGGCCAACCGGGTGCTGATGCCGGATGCCATCCCCGCGCAGCGGGTAGCGCGCTACGGCGCGCGTCCACCGAAGCTCGTCACGTATCCCGGCCTGAAGGAGGAGTACTACCTTGCCGACTTCGAGCCGGATCCTTCCGTCCCGGCCGCGCTCGGGCTTGACGGCTCCCGCATCGGCCTGGTGTTGCGCCCGCCCGCGGATGTGGCCCTCTACCACCGGTTCGAGAACCCGCTGTTCGACCGTCTGCTCGAGGTGCTCGCCGGGCGCGATGACGTTCGGGCGGTGGTTCTGCCGCGCACCTCGGGACAGGCAGACCGCATCCGCGCCATGCAGCTGGGGTCGCTCGTGGTTCCGGATCACGCGGTCGACGGCCAGAGCCTCGTCGCAGGCGCGGATCTCGTGATCAGCGCGGGCGGCACGATGAACCGTGAGGCGGTCGTGCTGGGCACTCCCGTCTACACCACGTTCGCCGGCCGGCTGGGAGGCGTCGACGAGCGCCTGATCGCGGAGGGGCGCCTGCGCCCGCTGGAGCGGCTGGATGATCTGGTGATCGAGCGCCGGCCGGCCGATGCGCCGGACAGGCTCCGACGCGACCCGGAGCGGCTGATCGACCTGGCCATGGACGGCCTTCCCCGCACGCGTCGCTGATAGCACGTGGCGGCGGGATAAGCTTCGCTTATGGATCTGCGCCAGCTCCGAACGCTCACCGAGGTCGCGGACCGCGGGTCGTTCTCGGCGGCCGCGGAGGCGCTTCGCATCAGCCAGCCGGCGGTCAGCCAGCAGATCCGCGCGCTCGAGCGGGATGCGGGCGGTCGCCTGCTCGACCGGCGGGGACGCAGCGTCGAGCTGACCGAGCGCGGCCGGCTGGTCGTGCGGCACGCGCGGCGCATGCTGGCGCTGTCGGAGGAGTTCCAGCGCGACCTCGAGGCGGGGGGCGGGGAGCTGGCCGGCCCACTCGTCGTCGGGTCGAGCACCGGCCTGGGTGAGCACGTTCTACCGCTGCTGCTGGGTGGCTTCCGGGCCGAGCACCCCGCGGTGACGGTCTCGCTCCGCATCGAGGCGACGTCGACGGTGATCGACAGGGTGCTTCGCCGCGAACTCGAGCTCGGCGTCGTCGGCGCCGTGCGGCCCCATCGCGCGCTGGTGTACGAGCCGTTCCTGCGCGACCGGGTGATCCTTGCGGTGCCCGGGGGCCACCGCTTCGCGGGGCGCACCGTCGAGCTGGCCGAGGTCGTGCGCGAGCCGTTGATCGTGATGCAGGCGGGCGCCGGAGTGCGCACCGTGATCGACGAGGAGCTGCGGCGTGCGGGCGTGCGTCCGCGCGACCTCAATGTCGCGATGGAGATGGGCCTGCAGGAGTCCGCCAAGGCGGCCGTCGAGGCCGGCTACGGCGTCAGCTTCCTCTCCGAGCTGGCGGTCGAGCGCGAGCTGCGGCTGGGCACGCTGGCGACGGCGGACGTGGCGGGCCTCGAGGTGTCCCGCGACTTCTCGGCCGTGCGTCCCGCGGGCCACGAGCCGGGCCGTCTGGTGGCCGCGTTCATGGCGTGGTCGCGCAGGCGGCTGGACGCCGGTGCCGCCGCGCCGACGCCCTAGGGAATCGGCTCGGCGGCATTCAGGCCCGGGTCAGGCGGCGTCGCTAAGGTCGCCTTCGTGGCGGCCGTGCCGGGCCGTATCGTCGCCCCGGAAATACCAGGCCAGCAGGCGCTGGATCTGGACGGGATCCCCCTCGGGCGTGTCCTCGTCCTGTGTCAGGCGCGGTGCGACGACGCGCACCGGCGGATACTCGGAGTTGCTCATCGCGCTGTGAACCCCCAGGCGATCGTGGACGATCTCTCTCACCCGAGAAGATCGGTTCCGGGGGGCCCGCGCCGTATCCCCCGTCTCGGTGCCGCATGGTGCGCCTAAGGGGATCCCGGTTCCCCCGTCCAGCTGTCCAGCTCCTGCCAGTAGCTGCGGCTGAGCGCGTCGGCCAGACGGGGGTCGGTGTGAGCGCCATAGAACACGTTGCGCTGGGTGTCCGCGCAGACCTCCACCTCGGACAGGCGCAGGTCGGGCGGCAGCGCCATCACGATGTCGGCTGCCAGCTGCAGCTCGTCTGCGGTGTAGTGCTTGAAGTGCAGGTCGGGCGCGCGGTCGAGCAGCTCGGGCCAGTCCGGACACGACCGTGTGCTCATGCGGCGGCTTCCCCGCGGCGCCTGCGCCGGCGCAGGGCATCCCACAGCAGGGCCAGGATGACGCCGATGATGAGCCCGGCGAAGATGGCCACGATCAGCGAGCTCTTGCGGTTGGAGGCGCTCACCCGCCCGCCCGAGGGCTCCTGCACGAAGGCGGCGGACTCGACGTTCTTGGCGCTCTCCTCGAAGATCTCGTTCTGGGTCATCTGGTAGGAGATCTCGTCGATCCGGGAGCCGGCGTCGGAGATCGTTGCGAGCAGCGATCCGGTCAGGGTCGCCTTGTCGGTGCTGGAGGCATTCGACCTGCTGATCGCCTTCAGCTGCGCCTGGGCCTGCTTCAGCACCGACTGCAGGTTGGCGATCGAGGTCTTATCCGTTTCCACCTGGGACGACAGCATGTCCACCTTGGCCTGCTGGTAGCGGTTCGCCCACGTGATGAGCGAGTTGCCCAGCGAAGATACAGCCGCGACCGATGCCTGACGGCTCCAGGGCCCCTGGACGGTGATCTGAACGTTCGGCGAGCCGCCGGTCGTCTTGCTGGTGCTGTTCTGCAGCGCGAGGACGCTGAGATGCTTGCGCAGGGCGGCGCCGGACTTGATGCCGGCCGCCTGGGCCGCCTTGTCGAGCACCGAGCCGGTGTGCAGGTATGCCTGCGCGGAGGTCGGGTTCGTCAGCGCGGTGGTGGTGAGCGTCTGGCCGCCGGCCGGCGTCAGCGGCGTCCCGAGGAACACGGTCGCCTGGCCCTGTGACTGCTTCCCGGTGCCGACGGTGTGGAGGACGACGAGCAGCACCGCCGCGACCACGGCGATGACGACCACATACCAGTTGCGGATCACCCGCTCGGCATACTCCGAGATTCGTACCTCGGAAGTCGATTCCGAGCTGAGGTTCTGGGACACGGCGCCGAAGTCTACCGATAGGCTCTGTCGCGTCCGCCGATGGATCGTTGCAATTTCCAATGAACGTCCGAGCCCGCGCACCGCTTCGAATCAGCTTCGCCGGCGGCGGCACCGACGTCCCTCCGTTCCCCGAGCGGGAGGGCGGCCTCGTCCTCAACGCAACGATCGATCGCTATGCGTACGGGCTGCTGCGCCCCCGGCGGGATCGCCAGGTGCGGATCGAATCCGCGGATTTCGGCCTGTCGGTCAACTACCAGGTCGACGAGGCGCCGATCTTCGACGGTCGGCTCGACCTGGTTAAGGCCGCGATCAGGCGGCTGGGTGATCCGAGCGCGCCGGGCTACGACATCTTCCTGCACTCGAATGCGCCGCCGGGGTCCGGGCTCGGCTCGAGCTCGACGGTGATGGTGACGCTGATCGGCCTGCTCAAGGACCACCACAACCTGGCGCTGACGGACTACGAGATCGCTCAGCTGTCGCACCACATCGAGCGGGTCGACATGGGAATGCTGGGCGGTATGCAGGATCAGTACGCGGCCACATTCGGCGGGTTCAACTTCATCGAGTTCGGGGCGGATCACGTGATCGTCAACCCGCTTCGGGTGAGCGCGGAGGTGGTCAACGAGCTCGAGCACAACATGCTGCTCTGCTACACGGGGGCGACGCGGCGGTCGGACGGCGTGATCGAGGATCAGACGGCCCGCTACGAGGGCGGGGAGTCGGGCACCCTGGCGGCGCTGCGGGGGCAGAAGCAGCTGGCGGTGGAGATGAAGAACGCGCTGGTGCGCCGCCGGCCGCGGGAGTTCGGCGATCTGCTGCATGAGGCGTGGAAGCAGAAGAAGCGGATGTCGCCCAAGATCAGCACGGAGTTCATCGACACGGCGTACGCCGAGGCCAGGCGTGCGGGCGCGCTGGGCGGCAAGGTGACGGGCGCAGGGGGTGGCGGCTACATGCTGTTCTACTGCGAGTTCCAGAAGAAGCACCGCGTGGCGGAGGCGCTGACGCGGCTCGGGGGCGTCGTCACGGAGTTCGCGTTCGAGGCTGACGGGCTGACGACCTGGAGCATCGACGATGGGTGATCGCGCGCTGCGCCGGCTGCAGCTGCATGCCGACATGGCGGCCGCACTGGTAACGGCGGAGCTGGCGTCGTCGCTCGAGCGCTGCGCGGGGGCGGTCGCAGACCGGTTGGAGGCGGGCGGAACGCTTGTCCTGTTCGGCAACGGGGGGAGCGCGGCCGACGCGCAGCACGTCGCTGCCGAGTTCACCGGGCGCTACATGCTGGAGCGCGATCCGCTGCCGGCCGTTGCCCTTGCCGAGAACGCTGCGGCCGTGACGGCGATCGGCAACGACTACGGGTTCGACCAGGTGTTCGCGCGCCAGGTTCGGGCCTTCAGGCGAGCGGGCGGAGCTGCGATCGCGCTGTCGACCAGCGGATCCTCCGCGAACGTGCTCGAGGGGCTGCGCGCGGCGCGGGAGTGCGAGCTGCTGACGGTCGGCGTGACGGGGCCGCGCGGCGAGGCGATGGGGGAGCTGTGCGACCACCTGATCGTGATACCGGCCGATGACACGCCGCAGATCCAGGAGGGGACGATGCTCGTCCTGCACACGTTGTGCGAGCTGGTCGAGCAGCGGCTGTTCGCCGGATGAGCGAGCGGGCGGCCTTCCTCGACCGGGACGGGACGATCAACGTGAAGGCGCCGGAGGGGGAGTACGTCACCTCGCCGGGCGGCTTCACGTTCCTGCCGGGTGCCGAGCGGGCGATCCGGCTGCTGGCGGAGGCCGGATGGCGGGTGGTCGTGGTCTCGAACCAGCGCGGCGTCGCCCTCGGCCGGATGACGGCTGCCGATGTGGACGCGGTGAACGCGCGCATGGCGCACCTGCCGATCGACGGCATCTTCGTGTGCCCGCACGAACGCGGAGAGTGCGACTGTCGCAAGCCGGGGACGGGGCTGTTCCGCCAGGCACTGGAGCGGTTTCCGGGGATCGAGATCGAGCGGTCGGTGATGATCGGCGACGCGGACTCCGACATCGAGGCCGGGCGGGCAATCGGCGCTCGCACGTTCCGGGTGGGCGAGCCGCCGCTGCCGTCGCTGCTTCAGGTCGCCGAGCGGCTCGCCTGCGCACCGGCGAGGTGATTCACACCTGCGTCACGAACCCGTAACGCCCTTCGTTGCCGGTACGGGCTCCGAGCCCGACCCGGCCTGCGACACAGCTTCGTGGCCGATCCGTTGCGCGGGTGACGACGGCGGTGACCGTCATCTGGCTCGACTGGCTGGATGCCGCCCGGCAAGGGCTCTGAGCCCGACTCCGGCGACGCCGGCCGGTCGTTGCACGGTTGTGACGCTTTGTTACGGGTTCGTGGCCACGCCGCACCCGTGAGCAGTCACGAAGTGGTCACGACACGGTTGCTGCCGTTGCCGGAGGACGGGCGGGAGGGAGTATGACCCGCCCTCCGGCGTGGCAGCTCAAGCTGCGACGGGCTCTGGCACCTCGGCGCTGCCAAGCCACTGCAGCGCCTCGGCGGCGGCCTGCCGGCCGGCGGCGAAGACGCCCTCGACGTTGGTACGCGTCGAGTTCTCCGCCGTGACCAGTCGGCCGTACCGATCGTGCGCAAGCCAGTCGCGGTAGACGGCCGGAAGAGGGCCGTTGTCGGTGGCGATCACGACCGCGCGTCCGCGCAGCTCACGCTCGCCGTCCCACACGCGCAGCGGACGGTGGAGCAGGTCGACGCGGGTCGGGATCATGGGCACCACCATCGGGTGAAGTCCATTCAGCCGGGCAACGGTGGACGCCTCGACGACGGCGGCGCCGCTCCCGACGATGATCAGATCGTGGATGTCGGTAATGCTTTCCATGCAGACATCGTCCTCGACTGCCGGGGCGGCGACCAGGGGGTTAACCGCACCGAGCGGTGTGGCTCCCCGGCGTCTGTCGCCTCGATAGCCTGCCGCGATGCGCATCGTCATCGCCAACCCGCCCGGGTTCGGCGGCCCCGACTACGACCATCACCTCTGCACCGCGCTCGCCGCCGAGGGCGAGGATGTCGAGCTGGTCACCACCCGCTTTCGCTTCGGCGCCATGCCCGAGCCGGATGGATACCGCCGCAGCCTGCTCTTCTACCCCGTCTCCGCCCGCCTTTTCGGCCGCTCCCGGCTGCGGGTGCCGGTCAAGATCGCCGAGCATCCGTTCGGCATGCTCCAGCTGGCGCGCCGGCGGGCTGACGTCGTCCACGTCCAGTGGCTCTCAATCCCCGAGCTCGATCGGTACCTGCTGCGAAGCCGCGCACCGCTCGTCTACACCGCCCACGACCACACCCAGCGCCGCACCGCCGGCAAGTCCCGCATGTGGAGTGAGCTCTACGCGCGCTTCCAGCGCATCGTCGCCCACTCCGAGTCCGGCCGTCAGGCCCTGGCCGCACAGGGCATCCCCGAGCACAAGCTGCGGGTCATCCCGCATCCGATCATCCGCAGCGACCCGCCTCGCACGGACGACGGCCGCACCCTGCTCTGCTTCGGGCTGATCCGCCCCTACAAGGGCATCGACGACGCGATCGAGGTGACGCGCCTGGTCGACGGCGCCCGCCTGCTGGTCGCCGGCGATCCCATGGAGCCGGTCGAGCGCTACCAGCGGCAGGCCGGCGACCTCGCCGAGTGGCGCCTCGGCTACCTGCCGCAGGCCGAGGTCGACCGCGCCTACGGCGACGCCACGCTGGCCATCTTCCCCTACAAGCCCGGCCTCGACCAGTCCGGCACCCTCCTGCGCGCCCTTGGCGCCGGCGTCCCGGCGGTCGCCTATGACGTGGGCGGCCTCGGCGAGAACATCCGCCGGTTCGACGCCGGACGGGTCGTGCCCGCCGGCGACGTCGAGGCGATGGCCGCCGCCGTCCGCGAGCTGCTTGACGACCCCGGGGCGCTGGCCGCCGCCCGACGCGGAGCCCTGATCGCCCGCGACACCCTCACCTGGCCGGCCTCGGCTCGGATGCACATCGAGCTCTACCGGGAGCTGCTCGGCGGCTCGAGTTCCTAGAATCCCGGTCGCTATGGGGCTCTACGAACGCGGAGGCAAGCGAGCGCTCGACATCGCCGGTGCAGGGGCGATGGCCGTCGTCACGGCGCCGGTGATGGGTGCCGTCGCCGTGGCCCTGTGGCGCACGCAGGGCCGCCCCATCATCTTCACCCAGGAGCGGGTCGGGCGCGACGGCAGGGAGTTCACCATCTACAAGTTCCGGACGATGATCCGCGACGCCGCCGGCAAGGGGCAGGGCCTCTGGTTCGAGCGCAACGATCCGCGCATCACCCCGCTCGGCAAGTGGCTTCGGGCAACGTCGATCGACGAGCTGCCCCAGCTCTGGAACGTGATCAAGGGCGACATGTCGCTCGTCGGCCCGCGGCCGAAGCCGCCCGAGCTGATCGACCGCTACCGCAGCCACTACGAGCCGACCCTGGCCGTGCGGCCCGGGCTCAGCCACCTCCCCGGGGTGTCCGGGCGCAACACCCTGCGACGCTCGCAGATGATCGCCCTGGATCAGGAATACGTCCGCAACATCACCTTCCTCGGCGACCTGCGGCTGCTCCTGCGCACCGTCCCGGTGGTCATCTTCCGCCAAGGCTTCGACGCCGAGAACGAGACGGAGGAGTGGGTGGAGGACGTCCCGCCGGACGGTGCCCCTGCGTGAGCTGGCTGTCGCTCGACGAGTACGCGGAGCGGTGGGAGGCGGAGGGTGACGGCGATCCGTACTTCGAGCCGGCCTTCCTGCGCGCGTCGTCGCTCGGCCAGGACGGCGAGCCGGCCGCCTTTGCCCACGACGGCGTGCTCTACCCCTTCCTCGTGCGCCCGCTGCCGGACGGCCGGGTCGATATCACCACCGCCTACGGGTTCGGCGGCCCCTGGGGCAGCGGCGGCTGGCGCGCCGCGTTCCGGGCGGCCTGCGCCGATCGGGGGGTCGTCTCCGAGTTCGTGCGGTTCCACCCGGTCCGGGCGAACCAGGACCAGGCCGGCGACGACGTCCGGCTGACCCACGTCCAGGACATGGTGGTTCTCGACGTCGGCGCCGACGATGAGGAGCTGATCCGCCGCATGGTGCCCCAGGCCCGCAACAAGCTGCGGAAGGCGATCCGAAGCGGCCTGACCGCGGAGCCCAGCCGCGACCTCGAGCGCTTCTGGCGGATGTACTCCGACGCGATGCGCGCGCTCGACGCCGACCGCAGCTACCACTTCGGGCTCGACTACTTCGAGTCGCTGGACGGCCTCGGCGACGCGCTGCTGATGCTCGACGCCGGGCCCGCCGCTGCGCTGTTCCTGCGCGGCGCCGGAGCGATGCACTACTTCCTCGCCGCCTCGACAGACGAGGGCCGGCGGACGGCCGCGGCCAACCTCGTCATCTACGAGGCCATGCGCATCGCCCGCGACGCCGGACTGAGCGTCCTCAACCTGGGAGGAGGGCTGCGCGACGGCGACGCCCTGCACGCGTTCAAGTGCTCGTTCGGGCCGGGTCGCCGGCCCTACTTCGTGGGCGCCGCGGTGCACGACCAGGGCGCGTACAACCGGCTGTCTGCCGCCGCCGGTGCGGCTCCCGACGAGCCGTTCTTCCCCGCCTACCGCCGCCCGGCGACGGCTTCGGCGGGGCCGTGACCCTATACTCGGGCCGGTGACCCTCCTTCTCCAGATCCTGTTCTGGGCCTCGCTTGCTGCCCTCGTCTGGACGCACCTCGCGTATCCGCTGGCCGTCGCCGCGTGGGCGAGGCTGCGGCCCTGGCCCGTCGCCAAGGCAGACGTCCTTCCGACCGTCAGCCTGATCATCCCCGCGTACAACGAGGAGCAGGTGATCGACGAAAAGCTGGAGAACGCCCTCGAGCTCGACTACCCCCGGGAGCTGCTCGAGATCGTCGTCACGTCCGACGCCTCGACCGACCGGACGCACGAGATCGTCCGGCGCTACGCCGACCGCGGCGTGCGGCTGATCGTCTGCGAGCGCGGTGGCAAGGTGGCCGCCCAGGACCGGGCGGTGCGCGAGACGACCGGTGAGATCGTCGCCTTCGGCGATGCGAACGTCCGCTGGGACCGTGACGCTGTCCGCCGCCTGGTGCAGGACTTCGCAGATCCGCGGGTGGGGATGGTCTGCGGCTACGTGCGGCTGGTCAACCCGAGCGGCGGCACCAACCAGGAGGGTCTCTACTGGCGCTACGAGATGTGGCTGCGCGAGCGGGAGTCGCGGCTGCACTCGATCACCGGCTCGAACGGCGCGATCTACGCCGTGCGGCGCGAGGCATACCGCGAGGTCGACCCGCGGTTCGGCCACGACATGTCGTTCCCCTACCTGATGGTGCAGAACGGCTACCGCGCGGTCTACGAGCCGGATGCTCGCGGCACCGAGAGCATGACCACCGACATCGAGGACGAGTTCCGGCGCAAGGTGCGGATGTTCGAGCACGCGTGGCTGATGCTCTTTCGCGGGCGCATGTTCGGGATCCGCCGGCTCGGGCTCACGTACTGGGTGGAGCTCGTCTCACACCGGCTGCTGCGCTACTGGAGCGGCCCGCTGCACATCGTCCTGCTGGTGACGAGCGCCCTGCTCGCGACGCACGGGTGGTTCTACGCGGCCGTGCTCGCCGCGCAGCTGGTCGGCCTGGCGATGGCGCTGCTCTCGATCGCGGTGCGCGGGCGCTTCCGCGTCCTGCGTGTGCTCCACTACTACCTGCTGGTGACGCTGGCGACGGTGATCGCGCTGACCGGCTACGTGCGGCACGGCGTGCCGGCCACCTGGGACAAGGCCGCCGGCTCGCGTCTCACCTAGCGATTCGCAGTTCGCGTCAGATCGCCGTCGGATCCAGCTCCCGTAAGCGGGTGGTCACCACCTCGAGCATGCTGACTGCGATGCGCGGTTCCCGGTGCAGCGCCCGAAGGAAGGCTGACCGGGGCAGCTTCATGACCAACACCTCGTCCTCATCGGCCACCTCGACCGTCGCCGTGCGCGGCGCCCCATCGAAGAGCGACAGTTCGCCGAAGAATCCACCGGCGGGTATTCGCACCGGCGGACGGCCCGGCCGTCGAACGAACACCGAGCCCTCCAGAACGAGGAAGAACGCGTCGCCCGGCCGCCCGGCTTGAACCACCGGATGACGTGGCTGGTACCGACGCATCTCACCCAGTCTCGCTATCGCCCGCACCTGGCGCTTCGACAGGCCGGCGAAGATCGGCGTGTGAGCCAACTGCTCGGTCCATGCGATTGGCGACAACTCATCTCGAGTCATGCGCGCTCATTCTCTCGCGGCCGTAACGCCGCATAGAGGTTCCATTCACCCGGAACTCCCTTCAGGGCGTGCCGCCCACGTCCCTCGAACTGGAGACCAGACCCGACCACCAGGTCCTTCACGGTCTGTGAGACGACCACCTCGGAGGGACCCGCCTCGGCGGCTACGCGAGCACCGATATTCAAGGCGATACCACCCACCGCGCCGTCGATGTTCTCGACTTCGCCGGTGTGAAGCCCGGCTCGGATCTGCAGCCCCTCCGGCTGAACCCGGTCGACCATGGCGAGCGCGCAGCGGATGGCCCGCGCCGGCCCGTCGAAACGGGCGACGAACCCGTCCCCGGTCGTATTCACCTCAGTCCCTCTGTGACTCGCCAGCAGTGACCGGATGACGGCATGATGCCGCTCGAGCATGTCCTTCCAGGCTCTGTCTCCGACGCGGAACGCGGTGTCCGTGGACTGGACGATGTCCGTGAAGAGCACCGTTGTGAGCTGACGATCGAGCTGTGCCGCCTGCTCCTGTGCCGCGACCAGGAAGGCTTCCACGGCCGAGACGAGCGGCTCGGGATCCTCAACCCATAGCACCGGAGCTGACCCCCTCACGGCAATCAGCTGGGCACCCGGAATCCGGGCGGCTGCATATTCAGCCTGAGCCCGGCTGCCCCAGAAATCCGCCTCCGTTTTGTAGAGGACGCCCACGGGCACGCGAACCAACGGCAGCACGTCACGAACGTCGGTCTGATACCACATTCGATCGAATGCGGCGTAGCCCGTCGGCGTGGCTGAGTACCTCGCCGACTTGGCAACCCAGGCCAGAAATTCTGGATCGCCCGCCGGGCCGTCTCGCGGAGAATCGCCGTAGGCCCAGCGCACGTGCTCATCGATGCGGTTCGGGTCCCCCCACGTCTCCACGAGCGTCGCCAGCGTTCGGTCGTGCTCGATCTCGTCGAGTCCCCAGGGGTACCCGGGTGCCTTGCGATCGAGGATCCAGCTGTCCATGCAGACCGCAACGGTGCGGTCCGGGTGGGCTGCTGCGAAGAACGCGGCGAGCGCCGGGCCGCCGGTTCCCCATCCGAGCAGCGCGGCACGCTCGACGTTCGCCGCGTCCATAACGGCGCGAACGTCGTCGGTACGGGCCTCGAGTTCCGGTGGGCTCGAGAACCGGTCGGACATACCCACGCCGCGCTTGTCGAACTGCAGCACTCGCATGTTCTGGGCGAGCCGGCGGCTGAAGCGGGCAAACCGAGGCTGCTCCCAGTAGACCTCGAGGTGCGATATCCAGCCGCGGATGTCTACGAGCGTCAGATCGCCATCGCCAAAGTCGTGGTACGCGATCGAGGCGCCGTCGATCGTTCTCGCCCAGCGGGTGTGCGGCGTCGTCATGACGCAGGATGATCCGCCCAGCGGAGCCGGTTATCAAGGGCCCGTCGGTGCGGTCACCTAGCGCCCGAGCCGCCGCCGGATCAGGTACGGCACCTCCCGGCCCCGCTCGCGCCACACGTGCAGCACCGTGAAGTGCCAGCCTTTCACCGCCCAGTTGTGCGCCTGCCAGGCGGCGTCGGGGATGCGTGGCGGCGTGCTTCCCTGCCCCGTCTCGTACCCGTGCCGCTCGAGCTCGGCGCCGGCGATCGACTCGAACAGCGCCACATCCGACGGCCGCATCTGCCGCCGCCACTTGCCCACCGACGCGGCGGTGATGCCCGCATAGAGCTCCGTGAACCATGCCTCCTGACCGGCTGCGATCCGGTCCTGCGGGGTCTCCTCCACCGCCAGCATCCCCGGCTCGTACGCGATCTCGAGGAAGCGGCAGATCCCCGGCACCACTCCAGCAGGGTCGGCGACCAGATCCTCGTAGCGCACCGTCAGCAGGTCGTCTCCGAGCCACTCGGCGTCGCGGTCCACCGCCCGCACGGCGTTGCGCCACTGGTGCGCCGCCGCCCACACGTTCGCCGGCCCGAACGGCACCCGCAGCAGCGAGAGCGCCACATCCCGGCCGTCGCGCACCAGGTTGACGATCCGCGCTTCCGGGAACACGCGCCGAATCTCGGCCAGGTGCTCGACGTAGTACGGCGTCTTGTCACCCCACCCCGGCTTCCCGTGCTGATCGGCGTAGGCGAGATAGGGGGACTCCAGGGCGGCCCGGTAGGCCTCGGCGCCGTGCCGTCCCTCGCTCCGTGGCGGACGCCTGGCAAGTCGCCACTCCCGCACCTTCGGATGCCGCCACACGGCCGCCGCCAGACGGTCGAACTGCTCGTCGGTGTCGAGGGCGCCGAACCGGCCGCGGATGGCGGCCATGTCGACGACGATCATCGATTCCGTCGGGATGGCCACGTCGGCGCTGCGATCGAGGATCAGCCGCAGCATGGTCGTGCCCGAGCGGTCGCAGGCGACGATGAAGAACGGCCTGGCCAGCGCTCAGCCCTTCGTGCGCAGCAGGTACAGGTACCGCGGCGCCGCGATCACCAGCCGGTTGAGGCCGGCAGTGACCACCGTCGAGTACCAGCCGTCGGGGAAGTGCCACACCCGCCGGCCGGTGCGCGGATCGAAGGCCCACGTGTTGCCCATGTACTTCCCGCGCCCGTGTGACGAGACGTAGACGTAGTCGCCGATCACCGTCGGCGACGATGTCGTCTTGTAGGGCAGGTGCGCCGTCCACTTGACGTTCCCCGTGCGCGCGTCGAGCGCCTGGAACAGGCCGTTGTAGCTCGACTCGAACACGAGCCCGTTCCACACCGCCGGGCTCCCGTAGACCCAGCCGTCCATCGAATGGGACCAGGCGATCCGGCCGGTCGAGGCGACGAAGGAGTACAGCTTGCCGTCGGTGTTCCCGATGTAGACGCGCCCGTAGCGGACGTTCGGCGTGGAGTAGAAGGTGCCCGACCGAAAGCCCGACGACAGCCCGTTCGTACCCGTCTTCCAGCGCAGGTGCCCGTTGATGCCGATGCAGTACATCGCCCCGGAGTAGTCGCCGAAGTAGAGCCGGCCCTGCTGCAGCGAGATCGAGCTCTTCACCGCCCCGGACGCGTGGAACGTCCACAGCACCCGGCCGGTCTTTGCGTCCAGCGCCCGCACCGTCCCGTCGAGCGCCCCCATGAAGATCTTGCCGAAGGCCACGGTCGGCGGCGACTCCATCACCGAGCCGATGCCGGTCTTCCACACCGTGTGCCCGGTCTTCGCGTCCAACGCGTAGACCTTCCGGTCGTACGCGCCGATGTACACGAGCCCCTTGTAGATCGCCGGCTGGTTCAGCACCTTGTGGAAGTCGCGAAGCCACAGCATGTCGCCCTTCACCGACTGGGCCCAGACGATCCCCCCATCGGAGGCCGCGTACAGCACGCCGTCCCTGTAGGACGGCGGGTACTCGAGGATGCCGTGCGCCGATCGGCGCCACAGCGTCACGTACGGCGGGTGGACGCCGGCCTGGGCTGAGGCGTCGCGGTTGTGGGACGGGTTCAGCCCGTACATCGGCCACGGCGGCCCGTAATCCGGCCCCTGCTGGGCGGTGGATGCCGGCTGGGAGGACGCGGGCGGCTCCGGCGTGCTCGTGAACGGGGAGCTGGCGCCGTTGTGGATGTCACCGGCCGGCCGCGTGACGAGCACGTATGCAACCGCCGCGCCGGCACAGAGCAGCGCCAGTAGGCCGGCGGCCACGATGATCAGCGTGCGGCGCCTGCTCACGATGCGGTCGTCGGTTGGAGACCTGCGGCCCGCTGCCGAGCGCCCACCGGCGCGAACAGCCCCGCGCCGGTGACGACGAGCAGCAGCACCACGTAGAAGTAGTCGAAGCCCATGGTCAGATAGAAGAAGTTCGCCGCCACGGTGCCGATCACGGCCGCCGTCAGCCCGGCGCCGAGCAGTCGCCGGTAGGGATCCTGCGCGTGGCGCATGAGCAGGACGGTGGCGATGGTCCAGCCGAGGAAGACGAGGTAGAGCGCGAGCCCGACGACGCCGGTCTCGACCAGCGTGGCCACCCAGAAGCTGTGCGGGCCGAAGTCCGCCTTACCGGTCAGGAACTGGTAGAAGACGGCGAAGGTGTTGTAGCCCCGGCCGAACAGCGGGTGGGGCATGAGCGCCGGCTCGACCAGCGAGTAGAACTCGAAGTGTGTCTGCACGCCGTGGCCCTGCACGTTCGTGCGGGACGCGACCACCGTGCGCACGAAGCTGGACGACGCGTAGAGGGCGGCGAACAGCCCCAGCGGCACCGCGGCCGCGATGGCCAGCGTGCGCAGCCGCGGCAGCCGCGGCAGGATCGTCGGGGCAAGCACGCAGAGCCCGACGATGTCGCCCAGCGCCGCGCTTCGGGACAGCGTGAGCGTCTGCACGATGAAGAGGAAGGCGAGCAGCAGCCCGAGCCGGCGGTTTGCACGCCGGTCGCTGAGGTAGATGGGCAGCAGCACCAGGATCGGCACGCACAGCATGACGCCCAGGTGGTTCGGGTCACCGGTCAGCGCGTTGATCCGGTAGATGTTCTGGGAGCCCCCGATCTGCCCGTACACGTTGATCCCGTTGAACTTGCCCTGGCCGGCGGTCAGCGGCGCCACCACCAGCCGGTCGAGGTTGATTCCCGCTCCCACAACCAGCACCAGCTGCAGCGCTCCATACGCCGCGTTCGCCGCGATCCCGTACACGAACCACTTGAGCGCGCGGTCGAACAGCCCCGCGCCGCGCCGCAGCACGTGCGCGGTCGCCGTCACCAGGAACGCGAAGTGCACCAGCCAGGTGGCGATGCCCTTCGCCCAGAAGGCGAGGTCCTGCTTGGTCGCGAGGTCGAAGTAGCCGGCCAGGTAGACCGCGAAGAAGGCCAGCATGAAGCCAGCCAGGGTCACGCAGACGTGGGGCAGAGCGTCGTCGCGGCGCTGGATTCGCGCGACCAGCCAGGCCGCGACGAACACGGTGCAGGTGATGTTCGTGATCAGCAGCTGCAGCCCGCCCGCCTGCCACTGGATCTTCTCCAGCGTCTGGACGAACAGCGTGACGAGCAGGATACGGTCGAGCGTGCGGTCGCTCATCCGCCGCAGTCTAGGGTTGCGCCCCGGCGCGAGGCGTCATCGCGCTCTCTACCATCGCGCCATGGAGATCCCCGCCGGGTTCCGGGTCGTCGAGGCGGCGACGGCGTTCGAGCGCGAGGTCGCGGCGCTCGTCCGCGCCATCCCGGCTGGGTCGGTGGCCAGCTACGGCCGCATCGCGGAATGGCTCGGCCGGCCGGAGGGCGCACGCGCCGTGGGCGGGGCGCTCGCCCGCTCCGGCGGGAGCGTGCCCGCCCACCGTGTGGTCAACGCGGCCGGGCGGCTGGCGCCGGGATGGGAGCGCGAGCAGGCCGAGCTGCTGCGAACCGAGGGCGTCAGGGTGCGGCGGGGGCACGTGACCCCGCCGATCCCGTGGTGGACAGGCCCGGAAGAAACGCGAGGGCGCAGATCAGCGCGGTGAGGATCCACGAGGCCGGGTCCTCGAAGTAGGCGTTGTAGAAGAGGGAGCTGGTGAGCACCGCGGCCAGGGCGGCGGCCAGCACCAGCCGGAGGTCGCGGTCGGGTCCGGCCCGCAGCGCCGCCCAGGCGATCGACCCGATCAGTGCCAGGTACGCCGCGAGGCCGAGCGGCCCCAGCTCCGCGAGCACCGTCAGCGGCGTGGTGTGGGAGGCGGCCGTCTTCGTCCGCCCTGGGTGGGCGGAGCCCGCCAGCGCCGCACGGGCGAACCCGCCCAGCCCGGCGCCGTTCAGCGGGTGATGGCGGATCACGCGCATCCCATCCTCGGCCAGCCGTGACCGGCCGCTCGTGACCTCCCGGGTCGAGCTGCCGTGGCTGGAGGCGATCAGCCCCGCGGCGCCGACCAGGAGGACGGCCACCGCCAGGGCGGCAACCAACCGCCGCGGCCAGATGGTTGCGCCCAGGACCGCCGCCCCGGCGGCCAGCGCCAGCAGGCTCGACTGGGAGTACGCGAGGTACTGGCCGGCGAATAGCACCGCCACGAGCACCAGCAGCGGCACCGTGATCCGGCGGTAGACCATCACCCCGAGCAGGAGCACGATGGTCACCGCCATGAACCGCCCGTAGATGCTCGCGTCGTAGAACAGCGAGTTGACGCGGAAGAACGAGCCGTACTCGTTGCCGACCATGATCTTGTGGTTCCAGAACAGGTGCTCGGTGTGGTGCTGCCAGAACGCCACGGCCGCGAATACCAGCCCGAGGGCCACCTGAACGCCGAGCATCGCCTGCAGCTGGCGCTGCGTGGGCCTGATCCCCGCCAGCCGCGCGAGCAGGAACCCGAACGGCAGGTAGAAGAACAGCATCTCGACGCCGCCCTGGCGGCTGTCCGCGGTCCAGAGCAGCGACACGGCGCTCCAGCCGATCAGCGCGGCCGCCGACCACCCGACGGGCCCCAGCGCCGGCGGCCGCTCCGCGCCGGTGACCATCTCGTAGGCGCAGGCGGCGGCCATGGCCAGCACGATGGCGTAGAGCGGCACCAGCAGGTTCGCCTGCTCGCCGCCGGCATGCAGGGGGATGCGGGCCGGTGCCGCAGCGACCACGGCGAGCAGCGTCAGGGTGGTGTACCGATGCGCGATCAGCGCGCCCACGCCGAGGGCGATCAGGCCGCCCACGACACCGACGGCTGCAAGCGCCGGCCGGCCCGTCGCCTCGACCCGGACCTTGGCGATCGGCGAGTGCAGCAGGTCGGCTGCGAGAATCGCCCCGCCGGCCGCCCACGCGGCCAGCGCGGCCGCACGCACACGCCGATCGGCCGAGACCAGCAGGCCGGCCAGGCCGGCGGCGGAGATGATCGAGCCGAGCGCCGTACCGGTCACGGCAGCGTCACCGTCGCCTTCGGCGGCGTCGGCGTGCGGTTCCCCGCGCGGTCGACCGCGATGATCTCGATCGTGGCCGGCCCGGGGCCGACGGCGTCCAGGCGGAAGTGGGCGATGCGCGGGATCACGCGGTGCTTGTGGATGACGAGCCGGCCGTTCTGGTAGACGAGCAGCTCTGCCCGGGAGACGGGATCCGACCGGGTGTAGTGCACCGCGACGGACACCGCGCCGACGTGCACCGTGCCGATCGTCACCTCGACCGGTTTCGTATCGACCACGATCGGGTCGGGGATCGTCACCTGACGGCCGTCGGCGAGCGTGACGCGCAGGCGGTAGCTCCCATCGCCGACGACGGCGCCGGACGCGTCCCGTCCGTCCCATGTCACCCGGACGCGGCCCTTGGGGAACGGGCGGTCGGCGAGGGTGCGCACGAGGCCGCCGTCCGCGCGGACGATGGCCAGCTGCAGATGCTGCGCGTCTCGCAGCGTGAAGTGCATGTGCGCGAGCCGGTGGCAGCCCTGATCCTGGCACCCCGGCGAGAAGTAGGTGCGTACGTGCGGGTGCGCGACGGGGGAGTGCGTGAGCTTGAGCTGCTCGGCGCGCAGGAACGCCGCGGCGCTGGCGGCGATGATGACCAGCAGGAGCGCGGTCGCGGCTCGGTAGTGGCTCACGGCGCGCCGATTGTAGGCGCACCATGAGCCCTCACCGTGTCATTCAGCCGGCTGCGAGCGCACCACGGCGGCGACGCGCTGGCCGCGGGCGACGTACATGAGCCCGATGACGACCATCACGGCCCCGCCGACCACGTACCACATCGGGGCGGCGTCGAGTGTCTTCAGGCCGGAGGCGCCGAGCACGACTGCGATGCCGCCGCGGAGCAGGCGCTCTGGTGCGCGGTGCGTGAAGTGCGAGCCGATCAGAATGCCCGGGATCGAGCCGATCAGGATCGAGGCGACCACGCTGTAGTTCGGCGCGCCGAACGCGATCGTCGCGAGGCCGGCGGCGATCGTCACCAGCATGGCGTGGAACAGGTCGGTGCCGACGACGCGGCGCGCGCTGAGCGGGAACAGCGTGACGAGGGCGATGCCGAAGAACACGCCCGAGCCGACGGACGTGAGGCCGAGGATGAAGCCGAACACGACGCCGATCGTGACCGCGAGCACCTTGTGATAGGCGGTCAGCTCGCCGTCCGTGGGCAGCCGGCCGGCGTCCCAGACGCGCGGGATGGTGATGAACGTGCGGGCGGCGACGACCAGGGCGACCAGGACGAGGATGCCGCCGATCAGGTCCAGCAGCACGGTCTCGACGTCGATGCCGATGCGCGGGAAGATCTCGTAGAGCGTGAACACGCCGAGGATCGCGGCGGGCACGCTGCCGGCGCCCATCCACAGGCCCAGCTCGCGGTTCACGTTCTTGAGCTGATGGTGGCGAGCCGCGCCGAACACCTTCGTGATCGCCGCGTAGATCAGGTCGCTGCCGACGGCGGTCGTCGGCGGGATCCCGAACACCGAGATCAGGATCGGCGTCATCAGCGACCCGGCTCCCATCCCGGTCAGCCCCACCAGCATGCCGACGGCGAGCCCGGCTGCGATCATTCCCGCGTTGATGTCCATGCCCTACTGCCCCTCCCGTGGAAGCCAATTCACGCCTAGTCCAACTAGTCTAAGCGATTTAGTGGAGAATGCAACCCCGGGTTGCGATGTTCCCACCCGAAGCTGCTGGGAAACAGGGAACGCGGGAGGCGTGCGAGCAGCCTTTAAGAGAACACAAGCGGGGGGTCGGGATGTGCTCCCGGCCCCCCGCGGAGGCTCTGCTACTGCTGGCGGTAGGCCTCGATCAGCACCTGGGCCACCTCCGGGCGCGAGAACTCGACAGGCGGCACCTCGCCGTTGCCGAGCATCTCCCGCACCTTGGTGCCCGAGAGGAAGACGTGGTGGTCCGCGTCGTGCGGGCACGTCTTGTTCGAGGCCATGTTCCCGCACGTCCTGCAGAAGAACGTGTGGTCGAAGAACATCGGCTCGATGTCGAGCTCGTGCGGCTCGAACTCGTCGAAGATGTGATGCGCGTCGTAGGTGCCGTAGTACGACCCGACGCCCGCGTGGTCTCGCCCGACGATGAAGTGCGAGCAGCCGTAGTTCTTGCGGCAGATCGCGTGCCAGACCGCCTCGCGGGGGCCGGCGTAGCGCATCGCCGCCGGGAACACGCTGAGCAGGGTGCGGTCGGCCGGGTAGTACTTCTCGAGCAGCACCTGGTAGCAGCGCATCCGCACGTCCGCCGGGATGTCGTCGCCCTTCGTCTTGCCGACGAGCGGGTGCAGCAGCAGCCCGTCCACCGTCTCCAGCGCGCACTTCTGAATGTACTCGTGGGCACGATGCACCGGGTTTCGCGTCTGGAACCCGACGACCCGCGCCCAGCCGCGCTCGGCGAAGACCGCCCGGGTGTCCTTCGGATCCAGGTGGTGCGACGGGAACGCCGGGTCGGGCCGCTTGAAGACCGTGACCGGGCCACCCACCAGCGTCGGGCCCTCGGCATATATCTGCGCCACGCCGGGGTGCTGCTCATCGGTGGTGCGGTAGGTCTTGGCCGCCTCGTTCTCGCGGTCGACCGAGTACACCTCCTCGACGTCCAGGACGCCGAGCAGCTCGCCCTCGGGGCTCTCCAGCGCAACACGGTCGCCCTCCGGCGCCTCCGGCGCCGACAGGGTCACGGGAAGCGCCCAGGGCAGGCCGTTTGACAGGTGCATCGACTCGACCGACGCGTCGTAGTCGGCCCGGGTCATGAAGCCCGTCAGCGGCGACAGCGCGCCGGAGGCGATCATGTCCAGGTCGGCCGTCTGCTTCTCACTCATCCGCACGCGGGGGAGCGATGCGGCCTCCTCGGCCAGCGAGGCGGCCTCGTCACCGGTCACCGTGCGATCGATCAGCTCCCCGCCGTGCGGCGCGATCAGGTTTCCACCGGTCTTCGTCGTCGTGGCCTCTGCCATCAGGCGACGGCCTCCTCGGCCTCGCGTGCCAGGAACCCGAGCTCCTCCAGGCGGTCGATCACGACCCGCGCCGACTGCTCCGGCGTGCGGCCCTCGGTCTCGACCACGATCTCGGGGTCGGTCGGAGGCTCGTACGGATCGGACACGCCCGTGAACTCCTTGATCTCGCCGGCGAACGCCTTGGCGTAGAGCCCCTTGACGTCCCGCCGCGCGCACTCGTCCAGCGACGTGGCCACGTAGACCTCGACGAACCGGTCGCCGATCATCTCGCGCACCGCGTCGCGCGTCTCGGCGTACGGCGAGATCGCGGCGACGATGACGCCGGCGCCATGGCGGGTCAGCAGCTTCGCGACGAAGCCGATCCGCAGGATGTTGGTGTCGCGGTCCTCCCGGGAGAACCCGAGGCCCTTGCTGAGGTTGGTGCGGACGACGTCGCCGTCGAGATGGTCGACGAGGATGCCGCGCCGCTCGAGCTCGGGGCCGACGATCTCGGCGATCGTGCTCTTGCCGGCACCGGACAGTCCGGTGAACCAGAGTGTGAATCCATGGTTTTCCTGTGGCACTTGTGGAGATCCTTTCGCAGTTGTACCGTCTGGCGCTTTGTAGCGCCTCAGCTTCCGTGGAGGCCGCACTCCACCTTGCCGGTGCCCTTCCAGCGGCCGGTCCGCTCGTCCCCGCCCTCCTCCACCGCGCTGGTGCAGGGGACGCAGCCGATCGACGGGAATCCGTGGTCGTGCAACGGGTTATAGGGGATGCCGTGCCTCCAGATATAACGCCAGACGTCGCGGTTCGTCCAGTCCACGAGCGGCTGCACCTTCACCACGCCGCGGCGCTCATCTATTTCGATTTTGCGGGCGTTTTCGCGAGTTGTCGACTGCTCCCTGCGAATTCCCGTGATCCAGGCGTCCATACCCTCGAGCGCCTGGCGCAGCGGTGCGACCTTGCGCATCCCGCAGCACGCGTCCGGATCCCGCTCCCACAGCCGATCCCCGTGCACGGCGGCCTGCTCCTCCACCGACAGCTCGGGCTCGATCCGGTCGAACCGGACCGGGTAGCGCTCGATCAGCTTGCGCCGCGTCTCGTAGGTCTCGCGGAACAGCAGGCCGGTGTCGAACTCGACCACGCGCACGTCGGGCTCGATCTCCGAGAGCATGTGCACCAGCACGGAGCTCTGCTTCTGCCAGGAGCAGGTCAGCACCAGCCGCGGATGGAACAGCTCGACGGCAACCCGCAGGACGTCCTCCGCCCGCTTGTCCTCGAGCTCGTTCGCGAGCCGCTCGGCCTCGGCCGGGCTGATCGGGAGGATCGTGCTCACGTCGCCGTCGGGATGTCGCGAAGCAGGAGGTCGGGCATCGTGTCCGAGCGCAGGCCGAGGCGCAGCGTCTCCAGCGGGATCACCTCGTCGGGCGGGATGTTGCCGAGGTTGACCTCGGGCCCGAGGTGGCGGATGAACCAGGCCTGCTGCTCCTTCTGCGGGGCCTCGAACAGCAGCTGGTCGAGCGGGATCTCGTGCACGATCTCGTCGATCAGGCCGCTTCGCACCTCGCCGGTGCCGCGGAAGATGCCGGCCGTTCCGGTCTCGCGCGCCTCGGTGATCACCTTCCACGCGCCGGCCTCGAGCTCCTCGCGGATCCAGGCGACCCACTGGTAGGGCGCGTAGATCGCGTCCTGATCCTTCGAGCCCACCTCCGACAGCACGACGAAGTCCTCCGCGAGCGCGCCGATCAGCTCCTGCTTGCTCTCGCGCTCCATCCGCAGCGTGCCGTCGCTGACCTCGACGTGCGTGAAGCCGTAGCCCTTCGTCCAGCGCTTGAACTCGTCCACCTTGCCGCGGGCGACGGCGGCTTCGAGCAGCGTCCCGCCGCACATCACGGGCGTGTCGAACGAGCGGTACAGCTTCACCTTCTCGGAGAGGTTCTGCGTGACGTACGACGTGCCCCAGCCGAGCTTGACGATGTCGACGTACTCGCCCGCGGTCTCGAACAGCCCGTTCACATCGGCCAGCGTCATGCCCTTGTCGATCACGTGGGTGAGGCCGCGCTCACGCGGCTTCGAGGGGCGCAGCGGGACTCCCAGGAACTCTTCGACCATGGCCTACAACCTCGAGTAGATGGTTTCCTCGAGCCGCCTGCGCGCCTCGACCTGGACGTTCTCGTACAGCGACTCGCCGTGGGTATCCATGCCGACGATCAGCGGCCCGAAGTCCCGCACCCGGAACTTCCAGAGGCACTCCGGCATCAGGTCCTCCCACTCGACCTGCTCGATCTCCTCGATCTGCGTCGTCTCCAGGGCCGCCGCGCCGCCGACGATGGCGAGATAGACGCCGCCGTGCGCGCGCAGCGGCTCGAGCGCCTCCGGCAGCAGGCCGCCCTTGCCGATGATCGCGCGCGCGTGGTGGTCGCGGACGAGGCCCTCGGTGAAGCGGCTCATGCGTGCGCTGGTGGTGGTGCCGATGCACATCGGCTCGTAGCGGCCGTCGCCGAGCTTGCGGACGTTGGGGGCGGTGTGCAGGAGCGCGGCCCCCTCGAGCGACATGGGCGGCTCCTGGCCGCGATCGAAGATGCGGATCTGGGTGGCATCGCGGATGCCGATGATGTGGCCCTGGATGGTGACGGTGTCGCCGGCGCGCAGCTCGCGGACGGTGGACTCGTCGGTGGGGAAGGTGATCTCGTGATGGGCCATCACGCCTCCCGGTCGTAGTCGACGGTGCCGTCGGCGTGGATGTGGGCGCTGGCGCGGCGCGCGGCCCAGCATTGGTAGTTCACGGCCACGGGATTCAACGTGATGTGCGTGTGCGCCTGCTCCACGTGCACGGAGAGGACGGTGGTGTCGCCGCCCAGGCCCATCGGGCCGATGCCGGTCTCGTTCAGGAGCTCGAACAGCTCCCGCTCGAGCTGGGCGACGTCCGGGT
>DATAHR010000265.1:0-10662 GCA_036263035.1 Gaiellales bacterium
CCTTCTTCATCGTGCTCTGCAACACCGCGGTCGACATCGCCTACGCATGGCTCGATCCACGGGTGCGGCCGACATGAGCGAGCCGCTGCTCGAGGTGCGCGACCTCAGCGTCAGCTTCCGCACCGAGGATGGGCTGGTGCAGGCGGTGGACGGCGTGTCGTTCACGGTCATGCCGGGGGAGGTGCTCGGCATCGTGGGCGAGTCCGGCTCGGGAAAGAGCGTCAGCATGATGACCGTGATGCGGCTGATCAACGATCCCAACGCCCGCTACGAGGGGCAGGTGCTCTACAAGGGCCGCGACCTGATGACGCTGACCAAGGAGCAGATGCAGGAGGTGCGCGGGGCCGAGATCGCGATGATCTTCCAGGACCCGATGACGTCGCTGAACCCGGTCTACACGGTCGGCTGGCAGATCCAGGAGCAGCTGAGCGCGCATGAGAGCGTCGGGAGCGCGAACGCGCGGCGCCGGGCCATCGACCTGCTTGCGGCCGTCGGCATCCCCCAACCGCAGCTGCGGATCGACGACTACCCACACCAGTTCTCGGGCGGCATGCGACAGCGCGTGATGATCGCGATGGCGCTGTCGTGCAATCCCGACCTGCTGATTGCCGACGAGCCGACGACGGCGCTGGACGTGACCATCCAGGCGCAGATCCTGGAGCTGCTGAAGCGCCTGAAGGCCGACTTCGGGTCGGCGGTCGTGCTGATCACGCACGACATGGGCGTGGTCGCCGAGATCGCCGACACGATCAACGTGATGTACGCCGGTGAGATCGTCGAGCGCGGGAGCAAGCGCGAGCTGTTCGCGAACCCGCAGCATCCCTACACCTGGGGCCTGCTCGGCTCCATCCCGAGGCTCGACCGGCCAAAGCCGCGCCGGCTCGTCGCCATCCAGGGCCAGCCGCCCTCGATGGTCAACCCGCCGGCCGGCTGCAGGTTCGCCCCCCGGTGCGCCAACCGCTTCGAGGCCTGCGACCGGCACCCGTCGCTCGAGCCGCGGGCGGGCGCCGAGCACCTCGACCGGTGCTGGCTGACCGTCGAGGAGAAGGAGGCGCGCCGCGCCGCCGCGATCGATCCCGCGCTCTCGGAGCCCGCATGACGGTCGAGGCGCCGCACGAGCTGCTGCAGGTGCGCGACCTTGTGAAGCACTTCCCGATCAAGAAGGGGACGCTGGTGCAGCGGCAGGTTGCGGCGGTGCACGCCGTCGACGGCGTCAGCTTCGGCGTGCGTGCCGGCGAGACGCTGGGGCTGGTCGGCGAGAGCGGGTGCGGCAAGTCGACGCTGGGGCGCTGCGTGCTGCGGCTCTACCCGCTGACGAGCGGGACGGTCGAGTTCGACGGCCGGGACATCTCCTCGCTCGACCGCTCGCAGCTGCGCCCGGTGCGGCGCGAGATGCAGATGGTGTTCCAGGATCCGTACGCCTCGCTCAACCCGCGCAAGCGGGTCGGGCAGGTGATCGGCGACCCGCTGCGGATCCACAAGATGGGCGACAAGGGGCAGATCAAGCGCCGCGTACAGGAGCTGCTCGAGGTGGTCGGCCTCAACCCGGAACACGTCAACCGGTACCCCCACGAGTTCTCCGGCGGTCAGCGCCAGCGCATCGGCGTGGCACGCGCGCTCGCGCTCAACCCGCGGCTGATCGTCGCGGACGAGCCCGTCTCGGCCCTCGACGTGTCGATCCAGGCGCAGGTGGTCAACCTGCTGGACGACCTGCAGGACGAGTTCCGGCTGACGTACGTGTTCATCGCGCACGACCTGTCCGTCGTGCGCCACGTGTCCGACCGGATCGCGGTCATGTACCTGGGGAAGATCGTCGAGATCTCCCCGGCCGAGGAGCTCTACCGGCGGCCGGTGCATCCCTACACCGAGGCGCTGCTCTCGGCGATCCCGATTCCCGACCCCGAGCTGGCCGAGCGTCGTGAGCGGATCGTCCTGCAGGGCGACGTGCCAAGCCCGGTCAACCCGCCCTCGGGCTGCCGCTTCCACCCGCGCTGCCGGTATGCCACCGAGATCTGCAGCCGCGAGGAGCCGCCGCTCGTCCCGCACGGGTCGGGCGGCGGGGTCGAGCATGTGGCCGCGTGCCACCACCCGCTCAACGTCGGCGAGCGCCGCAGCGACCCGGTTGCCGGCGAGGTGGCCGACGGCGCCGCACCCGCGTAGAAACGCACTGCGGTGGCCGCTCCCCCGGGGTGAGGGGCGTCACCAACAGGACGTTCGAGTGGACACGGTTGTGATGAACACGTAAAGTCCTGCGATCCGGGGCGGGCATGGTCCCGGGCTGAACGGCTCCCTGGAGGCACAACGTGGGCACGACGTTTCGGATCGCGGTGATCGCACTGCTCGCCGTTGTCGCGACCTCGGCGCAGGCAGGCGCCGCAGGCATCGCACCGACCTACCTGAGAACGATCGGGCATCCCAGCCACGCGATGATGTATCCGTCCGGCCTGGATGTTGACGCTTCAGGCAACGCATACATCGCGGACACGGGCAACGACCAGGTGGTCGCCTTCGGCCCGAGTGGATCGCGGTTGTGGCGGGTCGGCGTGCGGGGCACCAAGGCTCCCGGGCGATTCAGCAACCCGCGAGACATCGCGTACATCGCCGGCAAGCTGTACGTCGCGGACACCGGGTTCAACCGCGTGGACGTGCTCAACGCGTCAAACGGCTCGTGGGTGACCGCCTGGGGCACGCGCTTCACCTCCGCGATCGGCATCAGCAGGGGCAACCAGCCGGACGGCACCCCGGTCGTGCTGGTGACCGACGATCAGCAGAACTCGGTGTTCGAGTTCACCACCGGCGGTGTCCTGATCCGCAAGATCCAGCTGCCGCTGGGAACCGGCCCCGGCACCTTCAACGCACCGCGGGACGCCGCGACCGACTCGGCCGGGAACATCTACGTCGCCGACTACGCCAACGATCGGGTGGTCAAGCTCAGCCCCACCGGCGGTTGGCTGACGGCCTGGGGCTCGCACGGCTCGGCAACCGGCCAGTTCCTGCGTCCCTACGGCGTGGCGGTCGACGCCTCCAACCGGATCTACGTTGCAGATTCGGACAACGAGCGGATCCAGAAGTTCACGAGCACCGGCGGCTACCTGCAGAGCTACGGGTCGACGGGCACCGCCAACGGGCACTTCGAGCAGCTGCGCCGCGTCGCCGTGGGCGCCGGCACCGCGCCGATGGTGTACGGAGCGGACCTGTGGGATGACCATGTCGACCGGTTCACGCAGGCGGGAGCGTTCTCCTTGCGCTACGGCGGTGGTCAGGCGCCTGTTGGCGGCTTCAACGAGCCGTCCGGAATCGCGGTCGACACGAGCACCTTCGTGGCGGACACCGTGAACCAACGGATGGAGCGGTTCACCACCGCGACCGGCGCCTTCAACCTGACGTGGGGCGACCGCGGCTGGGGCGCGAAGGACCTGTCCGGCTTCAACTGGCCGCGCGACATCGCTATCAACCAGAGCTCGGGCACCGTCTGGGTGGCCGACACGAAGAACAACCGGGTCACGCAGTTCACCCGAAACGGCACGGCCACGGGCAAGGCCTTCGGCGTGCTCGGAAGCGCTGTGGGCGACCTGCACTGGCCGTGGGCGGTCGCGTCGAGTGGCGGAAACGTGGTGGTGGCCGATACCTGGAACGGCCGCGTCCAGCTGTGGGACACCTCGCGGCTGACGCCCGCCTGGACGCAGACCGGGTTCAGCTTCCCGAAGGACGTGGCCGTCCAGGGCGCCACCGTCTACGTCGCCGACTCGATCAACAACCGTGTGGTGGAGCTGAGCGCGTCCACCGGTGCGGTGCTGAAGACGATAGGTGGCATCCCCGATCCGGAGGGCATCGCCGTCACCCCGGCCGGCGCGATCTGGGTGGCCGAGGCCGGGCAGAACCGGCTGGTCGAGCTCTCGGCGGCGGGCGCGGTGCTGCAGACGTTCGGCGGGCTGGGCTCGACGCACGGCAAGTTCTCCCATCCGACGCACCTCGAGATCTTCTCCGGGGCGCTCTACGTCACCGATTCGTGGAACGACCGGATCGAGGTGTTCAAGCTGAACGACTGAACGACCTGTAGGCGGCCGGGCGGCGGCGGCCGGCGTGGTGGACTTTCCGGGCAGGCGCACGTACAGTCGTCGGGTTGGCGGGGCAGGCACGGCCCCGCAATCGAGAGATAGGGAGGCACATTGCGCAGGTTGTTGCGGAGTCGCTGCACCGCGCCGCTGGTGGCGGTCCTTCTCGCCACGGCGGCCTCCGCACCCGCGCCTGCCGCCGCGGCGCCTCCGCCGGCGCCGACCTACGCCCAGACCATCGGCGGGCCGGCCCACGCCGAGATGTACCCCTCCGGTGTCGACGCGCACAGCGGTGTCGTCTACATCGCCGACACGGGCAACGACCAGATCGCCGCGTACCTCAAGGACGGCACGCAGAAGTGGAGGGTCGGCGTGCGCGGGCCCAAGCAGCCGGGCAGCTTCGACAACCCGCGTGACCTCGCCTACCTGAACGGAAGGCTCTACGTCGCGGACACCGGATTCAACCGGGTGCAGGTGCTGGACGCCAGGACGGGCGCGGTGCTGGATGTCTGGCCGCACCGCTTCGGCTCCGTGATCGGCATCGGAGCCGGGCCCGACGGCCACGGCGGCTCGGTCATCCTCACCGTCGAGGACGACCGCAACGCGATCACGGAGTGGAGGCCGTCGGGGACGATGATCCGCGACATCGTGTTCCCGCTGGGCCGGGGCGTCGGCCAGCTCAACGCTCCCCGCGACGCGGACACCAGCGCGGCCGGCTACATCTACGTCGCCGACTACGCGAACGACCGCATGGTGAAGCTCGGCCCGAAGGGCGGGTGGAAGCGCACCTGGGGCGTGAAGGGGTCGGCACCGGGTCAGTTCGCCCGGCCATACGGCGTGGCCGTGGACGCGGCCAACAACGTGTACGTCGCCGACTCGAACAACGAGCGGATCCAGGAGTTCACGAACCGCGGCGTGTTCAAGCACGCGTTCGGCTCACCCGGCGACGGGCCCGGCCAGTTCACCCAGCTCCGGCGTGTGGCCGTGGGCGGCGGGCTGGCGCCCCGCGTCTACGGCGCCGATCTGTGGGGAAACCACATCAGCAGCTTCGACCAGGACGGGACCGTCGTCCACCGGTGGGGAACCGACCACCCGCTACCGGGCGGGTTCAACGAGCCCTCGGGCATGGCGGTCGACAGCGAGACATTCGTCGCCGACACGGTCAACCAGCGGATCGAGCGCTTCGACACCTCGACCGGGAACTTCGAGCTGCTCTGGGGCGCCCGCGGATGGGAGAAGTCGGACCTGACGGGGTTCAACTGGCCGCGGGACGTCACCATCAACCAGGTTACGAACACGGTCTGGGTGGCGGACACCAAGAACAACCGCATCACCCAGTTCACGCGCAACGGCACCCCGACGGGCCGGGTCTTCGGCCACATGGGAAGCGACGACATGTCGCTGCACTGGCCGTTCGGCATCGCGTCGATCGGCCAGGACGTAGTCATCGCCGATACGTTCAACAACCGGGTGGAACGGCTGGACGCCTCCGGCCTGAAGGTGATGTGGACGGCCGGCGGCCTGCACGCTCCGCACGACGTCACCGTCGCAGGCGGCATCGTCTACGTCGCCGACACGAGCGGCAACCGGGTCGTCGAGCTGGATCCCGCGACCGGCAAGCAGGTCGGCAGCTTCGGCAGCCTGCACAATCCCCAGGGCATCGCCGTCTCGGCCTCCGGCACGGTCTGGGTCGCAGACACGGCGTCGAACCGGCTGGTCGAGTACGCCGCCGATGGCACCCTGCTGCAGAAGCTGGGCGCCACGGGCGGTGCCACGGGCACGGCGCACGGCCAGTTCAACCACCCCACACATCTGGAGATCTACGCCGGCAGCCTCTACGTTGCCGACGAGTACAACGACCGCATCGAGGTGTTCACGCTGCACGACTGATCCCGGTTACACCGGGAACGACGCCGGTCGATAACGGGCGCAGGTGCCCGTGAGCAGGAAGGATCTCACCCAGCTGGCGCTGAGCATCCTTGCTCAGCAACCGACCGACGCGGTCGAGGCGTTCTCGAGCGACGGCGGCGTCGTGCCGCTTCGGATCCTCCCGGAGCGCGGGCCGTTCCTGGTCGCCGAGGCGCCGCGGCTGCGGGTGCGCGACGGTCTCGACCTGCTGGTGCGTACGGATGACCCGGCGGGTGGCGGCCACGACATCTCGATGACGGTGGCGGAGCTTCGGGAGCAGGCCGACTGGATGTCGCGTGTGCATCTGCGGGTGCTCGACGTGCAGCGCCGGCACACCGTGCGGGTGACGCCGCGGGCACGGCTCGAGGAGGCGGCAACTGTGCACGTCCTGGGCGCTCGGGCGATCGCACAGGACGAGGAGATCGAGGTGCGGCTGGCCGACCTGTCGGCATCGGGCGTGGCGTTCGTCAGCGACCTGACGTTCCACGTCGGTGACAGGGTGGCGATGCTCGCGCGGCTTGGGGGGCGGTCGCTGCGCCTGCAGGCCCGGGTGCTGCAGACCTCGGCGATGGACGAGCTGCATCAGCGGGTGGGGTGCGAGATCCTGCAGATCGCGGATCAGGATCGACGGCGGATCGCGGACCTGGCGACGCAGGCGCCGGACACGGGATCGCCGGAGCAGCGGCTGCGGCCGACCGGCTGACCGTCCAGGCCGGAGACCACGTCGTTCCGGGCGGGCGTGACGGCCGCGTCGCGGTTTCGTGAAGGGTCGTTGCGGGGGCGTGCTGCCGGCCTCCCCGATACGCTGTCGCGCTCATGCCGTCCGAAGCTCCACTCGCCGATGCGGTCGACCGGTTCCTCGCCGATCCCGGCACCACCTTCACCGTCCCCGGCCACAAGCGCTCCTCCGAGCTCGCAACCCCGCTCCTCCTCCACGACCTCCCGCTCGTCTCCGGCGCCGATGACTCCCGCATGGGCGGCGACGTGCTCGGCCGCGCCGAGCGCCTGGCCGCGCGGCTGTGGGGCGGCGACCTCTGCCGCTTCTCCGTCGCCGGCTCGACACACGGCAACCAGGCCCTCGCCCTCGCCGCCGCACGCCCGGGAGACCGCGTGCTCGTCGCCCGCACCCTGCACAAGTCCCTGTTCGGCGGCCTTGTGCTGGCCGGCCTCGACCCGGTGTGGGTATCGCCGAGCGTCGATGCCGAAAGCGGCCTCGCCACGGGCGTGCCGGCCGACGCCGTCCGTCGCGCGCTCGCCGAGGAGCCTGGCATTCGCGCGGTCTTCCTGGTCGAACCGAGCTACGTGGGGATGCTGTCCGACCTCGATGCGATCGCCGCCCTGGCCCACGACGCGGGCGTGCCGCTGATCGTCGACCAGGCGTGGGGCGCCCACCTCGGCTTCCACCCCGCGCTCCCGCCCCATGCGATCGCACGCGGGGCCGACGCCATGGTCACCTCGACCCACAAGAACCTGACGGCGTTCACGCAGGGCTCGATCGTGGTCGCCTGCGGCCGCCTGCTCGACCTGGCCCGTGTCGACGAAGCGTTCGAGCTGCTGCACACGACCAGCCCCTCGGCGGCCATCCTCGCGTCGAGCGACCGCGCCCGGCAGCTGATGGAGGATCGCGGGCCGGAGCTGCTCGAGCGGACGATCGAGCTCGTGGCGGGCGCCCGCGACCGGCTTCGCCGGATCGACGGCCTGCACGTCTCCGAGGCGTCCGATCCCACCAAGCTCGTGCTCGGCCTGGCCGGCACCGGCGCCGACGGATTCCAGGTCGAGGCCGACCTGCTCGCCGACGGAGTCCGGCTGGAGATGGCCGACCGCGACACGCTCGTCCCGATCGTGACCATCGCCGACACCGCGACCACCGTTGACAGGCTCGTGAGCTCGATCGAGCGGTCGGTGGCCGCCCGCCGCTCGGCGCCACGGCCGATCGCCGCCTCGAGCGTGTGGTCGCTGCAGGCGATCACCGCGCTCAGCCCGCGCGATGCCTTCTTCGCTCCCCGCGAGCGCATCCCCGCGGAGCGGGCCGTCGGGCGCATCGCAGCCGAGACGGCTGCCCCCTACCCGCCGGGCATCCCCGCGATCGCGCCCGGCGAGGTGATCACTGACGACATCCTCGGCGCGCTGAGGCGCGAGGCCGCAGCCGGCACCCGGGTCGCGTACTGCTCGGATCCGACGCTCGAAACCCTGCTCGTCGTGGCCGAAGTGGTCTAGCCCGGATACCTGAAGAAGAAATCGGCTTAATCCGATTCGCAAAACAGCCGACGATGACCGTGCGCCGGCCGCCTGAGAGATCTGAACCTCCTGCGGGGGAAACCGGCGCACTCCACGGACAGTCGAGCCGTCTGAAGCAATCAGGCGGCTCGACGTGTATCCGGGGCCTACCCGGCCCGGGCAGCCCGGGCCGCGTTGAAGTCCTCGGCCGCCTCCTCGATCCCCGGCATCCCGCCGGGCCGCAGCGCCGCCCGCGCGTGGGCCGCGAACCGCCGGGGAGCATCCTCATCCACCCGCTTCAGCCGCTCTCCCCCGGGCACGGTGAGCAACGCCTTGGCGGCAGCCGCCCGTGCGGCGAACGTGGCGGCCGTCAGCCCGCGCACCGCGTACTCCCCCGCGGCGCCGTGGTGCTTGCGGGCGTACATCGCCCGGCTGCGCTCCATCTGCGCGATCCGCCGCTCGGGAACGCCGCTCGTCGTGGCGTTCTCGAAGTGCACCAGCGACGCATACGGAAAGTACGCCGTCGCGTAGCCGGCCTCACGCATCCGCAGGCAGAGGTCCGGATCCTCCGAGTAGATGAACAGCCGCTCGTCGAACCCGCCCACCGCACGCAGCGCCGGGAGCCGGGCGAGGATGGCCGCCCCGCAGACCCAGTCGACGCGCACGATGTGATCCGGCTGCGACTGGATCCACCCCCGCCGCTGCAGCGTCAGGGTGGTCAGCGCCACGCGCGCCGGCGTGGGAAACCGGAACGCCGACGGCTGCTGGGTGCCGTCCGGGTTCAGGATCTTCGGCCCGCATGCCCCCACCTCAGGATGCTGATCCATGAACCGGCGCATGCGGTCGAGCATGCCCTCGTGGAGCACGGTGTCCTCGTTCAGGATGAGGACGAACCGGCCCTTCGCCCGGGCGATCGCCTGGTTGTGGTTGGCGCCGAACCCGTAGCGCCGGTCGCGCTCCACGATCTCGACCTGCGGGAACGCCTCGCGGACGGCCTCGGCGCTGCCGTCGGTGGATGCGTTGTCCACGACGATCGTCTGCAGGCCCGTCTCCCTCGCGGCCCCCTCGAGCGACCGCAGGCAATCCAGCATCAGCTCGCGGTTGTTGGTGTTGACCAGCGAGATGGTGATGTCGGGAGCGGCGCTCACCTGGTGAGGCCGGCGGCCTCGAGCTGACCGGCCGCCGCGTCGACCGAATCGGTCGCCTGCTGCGTCGCCACCCAGCCGAGCAGCTCCTGCATTCCGTCCGCGAACGCCACCTTCGGCTCGAAGCCGAGCGTCTCGCGCGCCAGCGAGATGTCGGCGACGCAGTGGCGGATGTCGCCGGCGCGGAACTTGTTGACGATCTCCGGCTGCAGATGCTCCTTGCCGAGCCCGCGCGCCAGCTCCGTTGCGACGTCGAGCACCGAGCGCGGCACTCCCGTGCCGAGGTTGACGGCGCGATCGTCGGCGCCGCCGGTCTCGAGGGCCGCCACGCAGCCGGCGGCGATGTCCGAGACGTGCACGAAGTCGCGGCTCTGCAGGCCGTCCTCGAACACCAGCGGCCGCTTGTCGTTCAGCAGCCTGCCGCCGAAGATCGCGGCCACGCCGGTGTAGGGATTCGACAGCGCCTGGCGGTCGCCGTACACGTTGAAGAAGCGCATCGCCACCGTGGGCAGCCGGTGCGCGCGGCCGATCGCCAGGAACATCTCCTCGTGATCGCGCTTGTTGACCGCGTAGATCGACATCGGCTGCACCGGCTTGTCCTCGCCGGTCGGCAGCGGCTCGAGCACCCGCCCGCACTCCGGGCAGTGGAGCTCCCAGTCGCGCGCGTCCAGCTGCTCGTCGCTTCGCACCTGCGGCGCGAGCAGCCCGTGCTGCTCGCACCGGTAGCGCCCCTCGCCGTAGATCGACATGGACGACGCCACCAGCACCCGGCGAAGCTGATCGCGGCGCTTGACGATCTCCTCGAGCACGACCGCACCGCCGATCGCGTTGATCGAGGTGTACCGCTCGATCTCGTACATCGACTGGCCGACGCCGACCGCGGCGGCGAAGTGGACGACGTGGTCGACGCCCTCCAGCGCATCGGCGACCGCGCGGTGGTCGCGGACATCGCCGACGAGCAGCTCGACCCGCTCGTCGAGGTACGCCGGACGCTGGCTGCCCGGGTGCACCTGCGGGTCGAGGTTGTCGAGCGCCCGCACCTCGTGGCCCCGGGCGAGCAGGGCATCGGCGAGGTGCGAGCCGATGAAGCCGGCGCCGCCGGTGATCAGGACACGCATGTGCGACATGCTACCGGGCACGTATTCAGGTGGCGTTCAGTGGCCGTTAACGGGCGTCCGCAGGGCAGTCGCTCCAGGGTGTCGGCGGTCGATCCGGCGAGCGGCGCGCCAGCAGAGTTGCAAGCCGGAGGCTTGCGACGGTCGGGAGGAATCTGCGATCAACGCAGATTCCGAGCGGGCGGCGGGACGAGCCAATATCGGCAATATTGGCGAGGAGCG
>DATAHR010000266.1:0-12859 GCA_036263035.1 Gaiellales bacterium
GACCCAGGAGCACGCCGCTCCGAACACGACCTCCGACCTCGCCTTCAAGGGCGTTCTCGCCGATCGCTCGCGCGCCGTCTGGCGCGGGGTCATCCGGGTCGACAAGGGCGCGCAGAAGACGGACGCCTACCAGGAGAACCGCAACCTGCTGCTCTCGCACGACGCGCGCGCCGACTCGATCCCGGGCCTCGAGATCGAGGCCAACGACGTGCGCTGCACGCACGGCGCGACGATCGGCCAGATCGACAAGCTGCAACTCTTCTACCTGATGAGCCGCGGCCTGAGCAGGGCGGAGGCGGAGCAGCTGATCGTCCGCGGGTTCTTCCAGCCGGTCCTCGACCGGATCCACTCCGACGAGGTTCGAGAGACGCTCGCCGCCGAGCTGGAGGCGCGCATGGGCTCGGGCGCGTCGCGCTGAGCGAGCCGGCCTCGCAGGACGGCCCGCTCGCGGAGGCTCTCGCCTCGCTCGGGGACGAGCTTGCCCACCTGCGTCCCGGCGGCGCGACGGTGATCGACGTCCACACGCACCTCGGGCTGGATGAGGACGGCATGTCGCTCGACCCGGAGGGTCTGATTGCGATGCTGGACGCGGCCGACGCGGCGCAGGCGGTGACCTTCCCGCTGCACGACCCCGAGCGGCACCCTGCCTACCGGGTGCCGAACGACCGGGTGCTCGAGTGGGCCGCGGCCAGCGGGGGCAGGCTGATCCCGCTGTGCCGGCTCGACCCGCAGGATGGCCCGGTCGAGGAGGCGGAGCGGTGCCTGGCCCGCGGTGCGCGGGGCATCAAGCTACATCCCCGTGCGCAGGCATTCGGCCTGACCGGGCTGTGCGAGCCGATCTTCGCGCTGGCCGAGCAGGCCGGCGTCCCGATCCTGATCCATGCCGGGCGCGGCCTGCCCGACGACTTCGGCCGCGAGCTGGTGGAGCTGGCCCAGCGCCACCCGGGCGCGCCGCTGATCATGGCCCACGTCGGCGTCGCCGACCAGGGGACGTTGGCGGACGGCCTGCGCGGCCACCCTGCGGCGGTGTTCGACACGTCCTGGATGAACATGCTCGACACCATGGCGCTGTTCGCCCGCGTCCCGGCCGAGCGGGTGGTGTTCGGCTCCGACCCGCCCTATGGCCGCACCGCTGTCGGCCTGTTCCTGATCCTGCGCATGCTTGCCTGCCTGGGCGTGGATGCGGACACCCGCCGCCACGTGATCGGTGAGGGATCCGCCCGCATGCTGGCGGGCGAGCCGTTGATGAAGCCGGCGGCGCCTCGCGCGCCGCAGCAGGTCGTGATGGACGCGAAGCTCGCGCGTCTGCACGCGAACCTGATGCTCGTGCTCGGGTCGGTGTTCGCGGGGAACCCGGAGCGGGCGCTGGACATGCTGTGGCTCTCGCAGATGACCTGCCGCGACCCGGACCCGGGCCCGGCCGGGGCGGCGCTCGAGCGGATCGCGCCGCTGCTGGAGGCATGCCGCCGGGGGCTGATCGAGCATCCCGACCAGCCGCGGATGGCAGCCCCGGCGCTGGTGCTGGCGATGGCGATCGCCGCCACCGAGGTGCCCCAGCGCGTCGGCTGACCCGGGCCCTCGGTCTCAAAGCACGCGCGCGGGCTGTGTGACGCGTCCGATGCGGTTTCGGGACGAGCACCCGGATGGTTGGGCCGGGCCGGGGCCGGTGGTCTCAAAGCAGGGAGGAGGCCGAAGGCCTCCGACCGGAACAGGTTCTCGACAGGTCGTTGCCGGATCGTTGCCCGCCTGGCGGGTCCGTGGCTGCGGAAGCCGCATCTACACTGCCTGGCATGGCCGTGAAGGAGTTCACCACGCCGCTTGATCTGGAGGCGATCCGGGCCGACTTCCCGATCCTCCAGCGCCCGGTGCACGGCAAGCGCCTCGTCTTCCTCGACTCCGCCGCGTCCAGCCAGAAGCCGCGGCAGGTGATCGAGACGCTCGTCGACGTCTACGAGACCTCCTATGCCAACGTCCACCGCGGCGTCTACCACCTCGGCGCCGTGGCGACCGAGCGCTACGAGGGCGCGCGCGACATCATGGCCGGCTTCCTCAACGCGAACAGCCGCAGCGAGGTGATCTTCGTCCGCGAGGCGACCGAGGGCCTGAACCTCGTCGCGTACGCCTACGGCCGCGCCTTCGTGAAGGAGGGCGACGCCATCGTCGCCACCGAGATGGAGCACCACTCGAACATGGTGCCGTGGCAGTTCCTCGCGCAGCAGACCGGCGCGACGCTGCACTACCTGCGGATGACCGACGATGGCCGGCTCGATCCCGAGTCGCTCGACCGACTGAGCGACCTCGAGAACGTGAAACTGGTCACCGCCGCGCATGTCTCGAACTCGCTCGGCACCATCAACGACATCCCCGCGCTCGCGCGCTGGGCACACGACCGCGGCGCCGTCCTGGTCGTCGACGGTGCACAGGCGGCGCCCCACCGCCCCGTCGACGTGCAGGCGCTCGGCTGCGACTTCTACGCCCTCTCAGGCCACAAGATGTGCGGGCCCGGCGCCGGCGTGCTGTGGGGCCGTGAACAGCTGCTCGAGGCCATGCCGCCCTTCCTTACGGGCGGCGAGATGATCCGCACCGTCCAGCTCGAGCGGACGACGTGGAACGACCTGCCATGGAAGTTCGAGGCGGGCACCCCCGCCATCGCCGAGTCGATCGCCCTCGGCGCCGCAGCGGAGTACCTGCAGGGCATCGGCCTCGAGGCGATCGAGGCGCACGAGCACGCCCTGGTCGCCTACGGCTACGACGTGCTCGATGGCATCGACGGGGTCACCCAGTACGGCCCGAAGCCGCCCGACCGTGCGGGCATCCTCAGCTTCAACGTCGGCGACATCCACCCGCACGACGTCGCCCAGGTGCTCGACTCGCAGGGAATCGCCGTGCGGGCGGGCCACCACTGCACGCAGCCGCTGATGCGGCGGTTCAACCTGACCGCCACCACCCGGGCAAGCGTCTACCTCTACAACGGCCCGGACGACATCGATGCGCTCGCAGAGGGCATCGACACGGTGAAGCAGACGTTCGGAACGTAGGGGCCTAACGGGGCGCCCAGGACCGCCCGGTACACTTCCATGTGATGGACGACTTCTACCGGGAAAACATCCTCGACCACTACAAGAACCCGCGAAATCACGGGCATCTCGACCACCCGACGGCGTCGGCGGAGGGCGTGAACCCGCTTTGCGGCGATGAGCTCGCGGTGGAGCTCGAGGTCGAGGGCGGCGTCGTCACGGACATCCGCTACAACGGCCGCGGCTGCGCCATCAGCCAGGCCGCGGCGTCGATGCTCTCCGACGTCGTCAAGGGCAAGCGCGTCGAGGACCTGGCCGGGATCGGCAAGGAGGACGTGCTCGAGGAGCTGGACATCCCGCTCACTCCGATCCGCCTGAAGTGCGCGATGCTCTCGGTGGGCGTGCTCAAGGTGGCGCTCAGCGAGCTCACGGGCGACCCGCTCCCCGACGAGTGGTCCGACCCGTCCAGCGGGATCGAGTGGAAGTCCGCGTAGCCGCCGAGGGGGAGATCCCCGAGGGAGGCGTCACGATCATCCAGGCCGGCTCGCTGTTCGTCGGCGTGTACCTGATCGACGGCCGCTATTACGCCATCGAGGACCGCTGCAGCCACGACGACGGGCCGCTCTGCGAGGGCGACCGCGACGGCTTCTGCATCGAGTGCCCGCGGCACGGCGCCATGTTCGACCTCCGCAGTGGAGCCGTGTTGTCACTACCGGCGACAGAGGGCGTCGACGTCTATCCCGTTGTCGTTCGTGACGGCGAGGTTTTCGTCGAGGTGTAGGTGCTCCGGCTAGGATTGCGTCGCATGGAGTCGCTGTCCGAGGCCACCCAGGAGTATCTCGAGAGCATCTACTGGCTCTACGAGTCCGGGATCGAGCGGACGCAGGCCAACCTCGCCCGCGCCCTGCAGGTGTCGCAGCCATCGGCCAGCGAGATGCTCAAGCGGATGGCCGACGACGGCCTGGTCGTCCGTGACGAGCAGAAGCTGATCAACTTCACCGACCGCGGCCGTGAGGTCGCGGAGCGGATCGTGGCGCGCCACCGCCTGGTCGAGGCCTACCTGGTCAAGGTGATGGGGATCCCGTGGGATGACGTCCACGAGGAGGCCCACGCCATGGAGCATTCGATCTCCCCGCGGCTCGAGGCCAAGATGCTCGAGATGATCGGCGACATCAAGACCTGTCCGCACGGCCACCCGATCGGCGACTACCCGCGCGAGCCGGGTGAGCCGCTCCCGGCCGTCCCCACCGGCAGCACCGTGATCGTGCTTCGGCTCGAGAACGAGGCCGAGGAGATGCTGCACTACATGAAGCGCCACGGGGTCGAGCCCGGTTTCCGCTACACCGTGGGCGACCGCCGCGGCGAGGGCGAGGAGGCCGAGACCGAGCTCGTCGCGGAGGCCGGCGAGCGTGCCTGGGTGCAGGACGCCCTGGCGCGGACGGTGTCGGTGCGGGTGGAGCAGCGCGGCGATGGCGCCGTGTCGGCCCTGGGCGCGGCGGCAGCCGAGCTGCAGCTGGTCGGGCCGGACCGCTGGGGGATGTAGGCGTCAGGTCTCGGGGCTGACCCCTTAACTACCGAGGGCGCGCCGGGATACCCCGGCGCGCCCTCAGGACGGCGTTTCGCGTGGATTAGGTAGCGGCGATTGCGTGCCAGCTCACCTTGTGGGTGGCGGCGGCTGTCCCAACGCCGGCTGCAGCGATTCCCCGTAGGTTCAGGGACTCGCCTCTACCCGCGAGCACCTCCACTCGCCCGTCTTGAACCATCCAACAAGTCGGACCACCTCCTTTCCGTGGTGGAGCGAGTGTAGCAACGGCACTCGACGCCGCCAAGAATCCGTCAGCGCGTGTACGCCTCGGCGATCGAGGCGGGCTCGATCCCGAGCAGCGTGCGCATCGGACCGATGTCGCACTCCGTCCCTTCGAGCAGCATGATGATCTGCTCCTTCGTCACCTTCAGCGGCGGCGGCAGGTGGCTGAGCACGGGCGTCTGCGCCTTGACCAGCCCTGCCGGTGCGTGGATCTTCCGCCGGGGAGCCCGTCCCGTCACGCGGGCCAGCTCGTCCAGCAGCTCGTCGAACGTGAACGCCTGCGGGCCGCCCAGCGGGATCACCTGGCCGGAGGTTTCCGGCCGTTCCAGCGCCCGCACGAACGCCGTCGCGACGTCGCCCACCCAGACCGGCTGGTGCCGGTAGCGGCCATCGCCGATCACGGGCGCGACCGGCAGCTTGATCAGGCTCTCGAACGCCTTCAGGGCTCCGCCGTTTCGCCCGAACACGAAGCTCGGTTCCATCACCGTCCAGTCCAGTCCGCTCTCCGTGACCGCCGTCTTGCCCTCGTACTTCGTGCGCCAGTACCGGGTCAGCGGGGCGTGCTGCTCGCTCACACCGAGCGCGCTCATGTGGACGACGCGGCCGATGCCGTTCGCCTTTGCCGCGGCCACCGCGTTCCGTGCGCCGCCCGCGTTGATCGCCTCGAACTGCTCGTCCGTGCCGTCCAGGATCGCGACCAGATGGACGATGGCGTCGCAGCCCTCCGCGGCGGCGCTGTAGGACACGCCGTCGGCCACGTCGCCCGTCACCTGCTCGACGCCCGCCGGCGTCTGCACCTGCTCGTGGTGCGTGATCGCCCGCACCTCGTGGCCCGCCGACACCAGCGACGCGACCACCTCCGTGCCGACGTAGCCGCTTCCGCCCGAGACCAGAACCCTCATGGCCGCTCCGTGAAGTTGAGGTAGTACCGGCTGGGCGTCGGCTCCGCCTGGCCCTGGTACTTGCTGCCCAGCGAGCCCGAGCCGTACGGCTGATCTGCGGGCGTGGTCAGTGTCATGAAGCTCAGCTGCGCGATCCGCATGCCGGGATAGACGGTGATCGGCAGGTTCGCCACGTTGGCCAGCTCGAGCGTGATGTGTCCGTCGAAACCGGCGTCGATCACCCCGGCCGTCTGGTGGACGACGAGCCCCAGCCGGCCCAGGGAGCTCTTGCCGTCAAGCGTCGCGACCAGGTCGTCAGGCAGAGCAACGCGCTCGGCGACGACGCCAAGCACGAACTCCCCGGGGTGCAGGATGAAGGCCTCGTCCGGCCCCACCCGCACGAGCTCGGTCAGGTCCTCCATCTCCCGCTTGACGTCGATGTAGGGGTAGCGGGCGTTGCGGAACACGCGGAAGCTGTCACCGACGCGGACGTCGACGCTGCACGGCTGCACCAGCGCGTCGTCGAACGGGTCGATCACCAGCCGTCCGGCGGCGATCTCCTCCCGGATGGAGTGGTCGGACAGCACCATCGGCGCGGATTGTAGGAGAGCTTCGCCGCGCTGCGCCGTACTGGTATCCTCTAAAAGTTTGCGCCGGTGCGTTCGCGCCGGCCTGAAAGGGAGGACCTATGGGGAGCACGATCGACCTGCGCACGGAGGTGCCCGGGCCCAAGTCACGGGACATTCTCGCGCGCAAGGAGCGCGTCATCGCGGATGCCAAGTCCATCTACCTGCCGATCGTGATCGACCACGCCCACGGCGTGGCCGTCACCGACGTCGACGGCAACACCTTCCTCGACTGGACCGGCGGGATCGGCTGCCTCAACGTCGGCCACACCAACGAGGCCGTATCCGCGGCGCTGCACGCCCAGGTCGACCGCTTCCTCCACACCGACTTCACGATGGTGCCCTACGAGTCGTACGTCGAGCTGGCCGAGCGGCTGCTGGCGCGCGTGCCGATCTCGGGCCCGACCAAGGCCGCCTTCTTCAACTCCGGCGCGGAGGCCGTCGAGAACGCCGTCAAGATCGCCAAGCTGGCGACCGGGCGATCCGCCGTCATCTGCTTCGACCGCGCCTTCCACGGGCGGACGCACATGGCGATGTCGCTGACGTCGAAGCAGCACCCGTACAAGGCCGGCCTCGGCCCGTTCGTGCCGGAGGTCTACCGGGCGCCGTACCCCTACCCGTATCGCGACGAGGCGAGCGATCCCGCCGCCGCGGCGCTCGACGTGCTGCGCGAGATGTTCGTCACACACGTCGCGGCCGAGAACGTCGCCGCGATCATCTTCGAGCCGGTTCAGGGTGAGGGCGGGTTCGTCGTGCCGCCCGCTGAATGGGTGCGCGGCCTCCGTGAGATCGCCGACGAGCACGGCATCGTGCTGATCGCAGACGAGGTGCAGTCCGGCATGGGCCGCACCGGCAGGCTGTTCGCCATCGAGCACTTCGGCGTCGAGCCGGATCTGATCACGGTCGCCAAGTCGATCGCCGCCGGCGTCCCGATCTCCGGGGTGCTCGGCCGCGCGGAGATCGTCGACGCGGCCGGCGACTCGACCATCGGCGGCACCTACGTCGGCTCGCCGCTGGGCTGTGTTGCAGGCATCGCCGTGCTCGATGAGATCGAGCGGCGCGACCTGCTCGCCCGCGGGTCTGCCATCGGCGAGCGGATGCGGGCGCGGTTCGAGGCTGCCCAGGCGCGGCATCCGCGCATCGGCGACGTGCGCGGGCTCGGCCCGATGCTCGCGCTCGAGTTCGTCCGCGACCCGCACAGCAAGGCGCCCGCCCCGGAGGTTGCGACCGCCGTCGCGGAGGCGGCGATGCGGCGCGGGCTGCTGATCCTGAAAGCCGGGATCCACGGCAACTGCCTGCGCGTGCTGGTCAGCCTGGTCGTGACCGACGAGCAGATCGACGAGTCGCTCGACGTGTTCGACGCCGCCCTCGACGAGGTGCTGCTCGAGACCCCGGCGATGGCCGCGGCTCGCTAGATGATCGATTCCACGACTCCGCACGTCTGACCGCCTGACTGCGGGCAGTTGCCAAACGTGTGGGGGCTGCGAACGCTAGGCGTCGTGGAATCAATCATCTGCCTCGCCTCCGTTCGCATAGCGTAAAAACCTTGTAAGTACGGGCTTTTTGCAGGGCATCGTGCTCTAGCATCGCGAGCGACGCACCGCCCCAGAGGGAGGGAGAGACCACTGAAGGCGAAGCTGATCGCATGTCTGCTGGCCGGAGTTCTGCTGGCCGCGCTGCCGTCCACGGCCCGGGCCTTCTCGGCCTCGGCCTACCGGCACGAACTGCTGTACCGCATCAATCATTACCGCCACGAGCATGGGCTGCACCGGCTCATCATCGGCCGGCGCCTGCAGCGGGCGGCGACCGCCCACAGCATCAACATGGCGAACCACCACATGCTCAGCCACAGCTCGTCCTCCGGCACCGACTGGCTGACCCGACTGCGGGCCTACGGGTTCACCGGTGCCTGGGCGGGGGAGAACCTTGCCGTCGGCCTCTGGACGCCCCGCCACGTCATGCGCGCCTGGCGGGCCAGTCCCGACCACAACGCGAACCTGCTCAACCGGCACTACAGGGCGGTCGGGATCGGCGTCGTGCGAGGCATGTGGTCGGGCCACACGGCGTACTACGTGACCGCCGATTTCGGTGGCCGCTGACCTATCTGCACAAGTTACAACGTGATATAGATAGGTAGTCGCTTTTGCCCCTCAAGAAGTGGCGGGCTGCGCCCGATATTTCCGGGCGTATGGGCGAGTTCCACATCAAGCGCATCGTGCTTCCGAGCGGCAAGACCGTCGAGATCGTCTACTACCAGGCGAGCGGCGGCGGCGAGCCCGTGATCTCGGACGTGCACGAGATCGAGGAGGGCGCCGGCCTGTGCGTCCGCCGCATCGAGGTGTGCGGCGACTGCGGCGGCGAGCGCGTCCATCCCACCGAGTGGGACGAGGTCGAGGAGATGCGCTGGCAGCTCGCCCTCCGCTGCCCCGACTGCGAGTGGCGCCACAGCGACACCTACGAGGCGCACGAGGTCGAGCGGTTCGACGACGTCCTGAACGACGCCACCGACCGCATGATCCAGGAGCTCGACCGCGTCACGCGCGAGAACATGAACGAGGCGGCCGACCGCTTCCGCGCCGCGCTCGACAGCGACGGCATCATGCCGTTCGACTTCTAGTCCGCGCCCCGCTCTAGGGTTCTTCCCATGATCTCGCTGGACGACGTGCGGGCCGCCGCGGCCGTGCTGGACGGCGTCGCGCACCGAACGCCCGTGCTCACCTCCCGTACGCTGGACGCGGCGACGGGCGCGACGGTGTTCTGCAAGGCCGAGTGCTTCCAGCGCGGCGGCGCGTTCAAGTTACGCGGCGCCTACTCGATGATCTCCCGGCTCCCGTCCGAGCAGCGATCGCGCGGCGTCGCCGCCTACTCCTCCGGCAACCACGCCCAGGCGGTGGCAATCGCCGCCGGCCTCTCAGGCGTCCCCGCCACGATCCTGATGCCCGCCGACGCGCCCGCCGCGAAGCTCGAGGCCACGCGCGGCTACGGCGCCCGCGTCGTCACCTACGACCGCTACGCCGAGGATCGCGAGGCGCTCGGCGCCGAGCTGGCCGAGCGCGAGGGGCTCGCGCTGGTGCCGCCCTACGAGCATCCCCTGATCATGGCCGGCCAGGGCACCGCTGCGCTCGAGCTGCTCGAGGAGCAGCCGGCGCTCGACGCCCTGCTCGTGCCCGTGGGCGGGGGAGGCCTGATGGCGGGATGTGCGACGGCCGCACGGGCGCTCGTGCCCGGCATCACGCTGATCGGCGTGGAGCCGGAGGCCGGCGACGACACCTACCGGTCGCTCGCTGCGGGAGAGCGTGTGCGCATCGACGTGCCGCGCACCATCGCAGACGGTCAGCAGGCGGAGACGCCCGGCCGGCTCACCTTCGAGGTCAACCGCCGGCTGGTCGACGGTGTCGAGCTCGTCTCCGACGACGACATCGTCGCGGCCCTGCGTTTCGCGTTTGACCGGATGAAGGTGGTGCTGGAGCCGAGCGGCGCGAGTGCCCTCGCCGCGCTCCTGGCCGGACGCGTCCGGCTTCCCGGCCGTCGGGTCGGTGTCATCCTCTCGGGCGGCAACGTGGGGGCCGACCGGTTCGCGGCCCTGATACAGGCGGCCGCGCCGGACGCCGAAGACGCGACGTCCGGCCGACCGTCCTGATCAGCTCAGCGTGAGGATGACCGCGTCGTGCGGCTGCACGGTCACCTGGGTCACAGGCTGGTGGTCAGGGGTGAAGTAAGTGCCCCCCAGCGTGACCGCCACCGGCGCCGTTCCCGTGTTGACGAGCACCTTGCCGTTGGTGAACGTGCGGGTGTAGACGCCGCCGTGCAGGTAGCTCGCCGCCGCCGGATAGCTCTCCGTGGGAGTGCCGATCGGCAGGTGGTAGAGCGGGGAGTCGTCCGACCAGGCGACCTGGGTCTGCGAGGCCGAGAACTCGTACGTCGCGTGGCCCTGGTTGCCGATCAGGAGTGACCCCAGGCTGAACCGCCGCCACTGCTCGATCTGCGCGGCGGTGCCCGCCGTCCAGGTCTTCACGGTCGCGTTCACCTCGCGGTCGAGCGCGCTCGAGTCGCTCAGCAGCTGCACCTCCGACCGCCACACCGCATCGGTCGGGAACGACGTGAGCAGCTGACCGGGCGAGCGCAGCCAGATCTCCGCGTCACCCGCGGTTGCGTAGTCGAGCAGGAGCCGGCTGGGACCCATCGCCGTGCCGAAGTAGCGCCGGCCCGAACCGATGCCGTTGGCCAGCACCGGGGCGCCGGTCGACCGCTCCACGCGGTCGGCGATCGGGCCGGTGATCTGCTGGTACCAGGCGGTCGCCGTGAAGGGCGTGCCCGAGGAGTCCTCCGCCGGCACCTCGCCGCTGCGGTTGTAGGCGGGGCTGAGCGGCGCCGAGCCGAGCATGTCAACGAAGCAGCCATCGGCCGCGCCGGGGCCTGCGGCGACCAGCTGCGCCTTGCACCTGTGTGCCACCCAGTCGGCCCAGCCCGTGTAGGTCACCCCGCCGGAGGTGTACTGCGTCGTCGCCCGCGGATCCATCAGGTAGTTGCCGTAGCCGGCCGACTGGATCCGCGTGCCGTCCTTCGCGTGCATGTACCAGCTGCTCGGGAACACCGATCCCTGTGAGGAGCCGGCGTACATGCCATTCATGTAGAGGAAGATGCGGAGGTTCGGATTGGCCCGTTTCATCGCGGGGCCGAAGCCGTTGAGCTGGGCAGGCCCGAGCGAGACGGTGGTGTGCGACAGCGCGATCCGCTGCGCCGTGGCGAGGTCCGGTATCCGGCCGCCGTACATCTGCATCGACAGGCCCTGGTTGACGTCGCCGGATGTGGGTGCCAGCACCTGGCTTGCGGTGAAGAGCGGCGCGGCTTGCGCGGGCACCGCCGTGGCGAGCACGGCTGCGGCCGCGAGCAGGCCGACGCTGCAGCGTCGCGCTCGAAAACGCATGGAATTCCCCCTGGTGGTGTCGCTGCCACGGCATCCCCCGTCCGTGGCTACAGGGGTGATCGGGCGGCGTGCCCGCCGCCGGGCGACTCCTCAGAGGGAGGTGTCATACCCGATTCTGCGTAGCGTCGCCCGGTTCGGGGAGCTCGCGGAGGCGCATCACCGGTGAGGGCAGCAGCCAGAGCACGCCCAGGGTGGCCCCGACGGTGGCGATCCAGAGGGCCGGCCGCACACCGAGCCATGCCCCCAGCGCGCCGCCGGCGATCGACCCGATCGGCCGCACCCCGTAGTTGACCACCATGAAGGCCCCGGACACCCGCGACCGCAGGCCCTCCGGGACCAGCGCGGCCGTGATCGCTCCCGCGGTGATGTCGAGGATCATCACGCCCAGTCCCGACCCGAACTCGGCCACGAACAGCATGGCCAGCACCTGCGCGTGCGGGCCGCCCGCGAGCGGCACCAGCACGAGCGGCGCCGGGAACAGGATGCAGCCGAGCGCGAAGGCCGGGCCGACGCCGATCCGGCGTTCGATCGCCCCGGTCACGACCGAGCCGATGATGCTGCCCACGGCGGCGGCGCCGAGCACCAGGCCCAGGGCAGCCGGCGATACGTGCAGGTCGCGCGTCGCATAGAGGATCACGAGCGCGAAGAACATGAAGTTGAACAGGTTGATCGTCGCCGTCGCGGCCAGGTAGGGCCGCATGATCGCGTTTCGGGCCAGCCAGCGGATGCCGGCCGTGACGCCGCCCTCGACCTCCGGGTCGGGCGGCGGCTCGGTGGCGTTGCTCGCCCGCAGGAACCAGGCCGAGAACAGGAACGACACGGAGTCCGCCAGCAGCGCCACCGGGGCTGTGAGCGCCTGCACCAGCAGGCCGCCGATGCTTGTCCCGGCCATGGAGGAGACCGCGCGGCTGCCGTTCAGCAGGGACGATCCGGTCATGTAGTCGTCGCGTTCCAGCAGGGCGGCGAAGATGGCGCTGTAGGACACCCAGAACAGCACCGTCAGGGAGCCCACGGCGAAGGCGATGACGTAGAGCTGTGCCATCGAGAGCACTCCCAGCCACGCCGCGGCGGGGATCGTCGCCAGCAGTGCTCCCCGGCCGATGTCCGAGGCGATCATGACCCGCCGCCGCCCGGCGCGGCGGTCGATCCACGCGCCGGCGTGCACGGAGAAGAGCAGGTTCGGGATCAGGTTCGCGGCTGTGAGATAGCCCATCTCGGCAGGGCCTGCATTCAGCTCGAGCACCGCAACCAGCGGCAGCGCGATCAGCGTGATCTGGTCCCCGAACAGCGAGAGGGTCTGGCCTGTCCAGAAGTGACGGAATGCGATGTTGCGGTGCAGCAGCTCCGGAAGCAGGCGCCGCCGGGCCGGCATCCCGGCGGCGTCAGTTCGCATCCGGCGCCTCGGTCGGGAAGGCCAGCTGGATCACGGTGACCATGCGAGAGCCGGCGGGCCGCTGGGCCGGGTCCGAGGTGCGCTCCAGGTAGGGCTCGAGCTCGGCTACGAGGCGCTCGCTAAGGTCGCGCAGCTCCTCGGCCGTGAGGTACAGCGGGAAGTCGCTCTGGTGGGCCGCCTCCTGCCACTCGATCGGCTCTTCCGCGCG
>DATAHR010000267.1:0-3748 GCA_036263035.1 Gaiellales bacterium
GTGATGGACGCGGTGCAGCGGCTCGGCTACCGCCGCAACCCCGCGGCTCGTGCGCTGAAGACGGCGCGGACGATGGCGCTGGGGCTGATCATTCCCGATCTTCGCAACGTCATCTACGCCGAGATCGCCTATGGAGCGGAGCAGCGGGCGGCGGCCGCCGGATACGTGCTGCTGATCACGGGGGGCAGCGTTCAGCGGCGCGCCGAGATCCTCGAGGACCGTGTGGACGGCATCCTCTACGGCGTTGCCACCGCCGACAGCGTGCCGACGCTGAACGCCCCGGGCTCGCCGCCGGCCATGCTGATCAACCGCCGGGGCCGGGCCGAGGGGGCAAGCGTTGTCGTCGACGACCAGGCGGGCGTCGCCATGGGCACCCGGTACCTGATCTCGATCGGCCACCGCTGGATCGCCCACATCGCCGGCCCGCAGAACGTGGACACGGCCCAGCGGCGCCGGCGCGGCTACATCAACGCGATGGCCGAGGCCGGCCTCGACATCCCGGACGGCTACATCGCCGAGTCGTCATTCAACGAGGTGGGCGGCGCAACGGCCGCCGCCGCCCTGCTGCACCTGACGCCGCGGCCGACGGCCCTCGTCGCCGCCAACGCGGTGGCGGCCGTGGGCGCCATGGCCGCCGTGCGCAGCCAGGGCCTATCGGTGCCGGAGGACATCTCCGTGGTCGGCCTCCACGACATCCCCCAGGCCGCTTACCTGAACCCGCCGCTGACCACGGTACGGATGCCGCTGGCGGAGCTTGGCAGCCGGTCGGTGGACATGATCCTGGCGATGATCAACGGCGCCCAACCCGGCCACGTCATGGTGGCGACGCCGCCGGAGCTGATCGTCCGCGGTTCCGCGGCACCACCCAGAGCGTGATCACAGGATCGTGACGACCGGTCACGGAACCGTCACGATCGGTGGGGTGACGGAAAAGTGCCCGGCACTTTTCCGTCACCCGCGCGCCTCGTTCTAGTCGAGGGCCTCGCCGGTCTCGGCGTCGAAGAAGTAGAGGGCGCCGGGCGCGATGTCGAGCTCGATCCGGTCACCCACGCCGACCGTGAACCGGGGGTCGAGCCGCGCGACGACCGTTGCCTCCTTGGGGTTCTCGAGTCCCAGATCCTCCGCCTCGGCCGCGTCCTCGACGTCGTTTGCGAGGGCCGACTGGGCATCGCTCAGGGCCGCAGCCCCCTCGATGTCGACGTAGGCCAGCGAGTCGGAGCCGAGACCCTCGTACAGCAGCACCGAGCCGCCCAGCCGCCGGGTCTCGTCGGCTCCTCCGGCACCCAGCCGCTCCGGGCGCACCCCGGCGACGACGGTGCCGCCCGCGCGCGCCGCGAGCCCCGTGTACTTCGCGGCCTCGTGATCGTCGACCCGGATCCGCCGCTCACCGACGGCCAGCTCGAAGCCGTCCGCGGATCGCTCCACCGTTGCCTGGAACAGGTTCATGGGCGGGGAGCCGATGAAGCTCGCCACGAACAGGTTGGCCGGGGCGTTGTAGATGGTCTGGGGATCCGCGACCTGCTGGAGACGGCTCTTGCGCATGACCGCCACGCGGTCGCCGATGGTCATCGCCTCGACCTGGTCATGCGTGACGTAGAGCGTCGTCACGCCGAACTGCCGCTGGATCGTCGAGATCTCGGCCCGCATCTGCACCCGCAGCTTGGCGTCGAGGTTGGAGAGCGGCTCGTCCATCAGGAAGACGCTCGGCTCGCGCACGATCGCGCGGCCCATGGCCACCCGCTGGCGCTGGCCGCCCGAGAGCTGCGGCGGCTTGCGCTGCAGGTGGCCCTCCAGGCCCAGCACCTTGGCCGTCGCCCGCACCTTGCGGTCGCGCTCGGCCTTCGGCACCCGGGCCAGGCGGAGCGGGAACGCGATGTTGGCGTAGACCGTCATGTGCGGGTAGAGCGCGTAGTTCTGAAACACCATGGCGACGTCGCGCTCGCCCGGGTCAAGGCGGTTCACCTCGCGGCCGCCGATGTGGATCGTGCCGCTCGAGATCTCCTCGAGGCCGGCGACCATGCGCAGCGCCGTGGTCTTGCCGCAGCCCGAGGGGCCGACGATCACGAGCAGATGGCCGTCGTCGATTCGCAGGTTGAGGCCGGTGACGGCGCGCGTGCCGTCGGCGTAGACCTTCTCGACGTCCGTCATCAGCACCTCAGCCATGCGGGTCCTTTCTCACCGGTCGGCCCGGTGGAATTCGATGTAGTCCCGGTCGAGCTCCCACCCCAGGCCCGGGCCGGCGGGAAGCCGCACCAGCCCGTCCCTCGCGGCCGGGCGGTTTGCGATCAGATTCCACCAGAACGGATCGCGGTCGGGGTGGAAGCACTCCGCGTACGTGCCGTGCGGCTGGCTGGCGATCAGGTGCAGCGCCACCTGCGGCTCCTCGTGGTGGCCCATGGCGATGTCGTAGGCATGCGCCACCGCGGCGCAGCGTCGCCAGGCGGTGGGTCCCCCCGACCACGAGGAGTCGAAGTTGCAGACGTCGATCGCCCCCGCTTCCATCAGGTCACGACAGCCGCTCACGCTCAGCTCCGTCTGGCCCGCGCAGGTCGGGATCCCACCGATCGCCCGCACGTCGCGCAGACCGCGACGGTCGTTGTGCCACCGCACCGGCTCCTCGAACCAGCGGATGCCGGCGCCCTCCAGCAGGCGGCAGAGCTCGATCGCCTCGGCAACCTCGTACCCCTGGTTGGCGTCGATCATCAGGACGAAGCCATCGCCGCCGGCCTCCACCGCCGCCAGCACCCGCTGCGCGTCCTGCGCCGGCGAGGCCCCGCCGACCTTGAACTTGCAGCCGGCCAGGCCCATCTCCCGGTAGCCGGCGATCTCGTCGGCGATCGGCTCAGGTGCGTCGTAGTACCCGCCGATCGCGACCAGCTCGACCGTGTCGCGGTAGCCGCCCCACAGCCGCCAGAGCGGCTGGTCGAGCGCCTTGCCGACCGCATCCCATACCGCCAGGTCGACGGCGGCCAGCGCGACCAGGCCGATCCGCCGGTCGCGCAGGATATCGAACGTCACGGGGTACGCCGCCTCCCAGCAGCGCTCGACCGCCATCGCGTCCGCGCCGGCCAGCCGCGGCGCGATCTCGGCACGGATCACCTCGACCAGCTGACCGAGCGTGGCATCCTCATCGCCCGCGTAGGCCTCGCCGACGACGCCCTCCGCCGTGTGAAGGCGGACGAGCACGGTCGCACGGTGCGTCATGTGGTAGGTGCTGCCGTGGTACTCCCGCCCGAGCGGTGCCCGGATCGGGATCACCTCGAGCGACTCGATGGTGAGCGAGTCGGTCACGCGGCGGCCATCGATCGCACCGCTCCGGCGATCCGCTCGACCGAGGGCAGCGTCGCGTCCTCGAGCGTGCGGGCGTACGGGACGGGGATCGGGTCGGCGGCCACGAGCGCCGGCTGGGCCTCGAGCAGCTCGAAGCCGTCCAGCGCGACCGCGGTGATCACGGACTGGCCCCAGCTGCCCGCCGCCGGCGCCTCCTGCACGCAGACGAGCCGCCCGGTGCGGCCGACGCTCTCCAGGAGGGTGGCGGTGTCCAGCGGCGCGACGGTGCGCGGGTCGATCACCTCGCACGAGATGCCCTCGCCCGCCAGCTGCTCGGCCGCCTCGACGGCACGATGGCGCATGAGCTGGGTCGCCACCACGGTCACGTGCTCGCCGGGCCGGACGATCTCGGCGACGCCGATCCCCGGGCGCTCGTCGTCGAGCTCGCCCTTGACGCCGTACAGCGCCTTGTGCTCGA
>DATAHR010000268.1:0-21466 GCA_036263035.1 Gaiellales bacterium
AGAAGATGGTCGTGTACGACGACGTCGCAGACACGGTGCTCGTCCACGATGCGGGCATCGACCGTCAGCGGGTCGACCGCTCGTTCGCCGACTTCAACTCGTTCGCCGAGTTCCGGCTGATCCATCGTCTCGGCGACGTGCACATGCCGCGCCTGGCCGGCACTGAGCCGCTGGTCGCGCAGTGCAGCCACTTCGCGGAGTGCATCCGCACGGGTGCGCGGCCGGTCGCGGGCGCGCAGGAGGCGATCGAGGTGGTCAGCGTGCTCGAGGCGGCGACGGCATCGCACCAGGCCGGCGGCGCGCGGGTGGATCTGCCCGGAAGCTCCCGACCCGCACTGACGCAATGACCGAGACCCGCATCCCACTTGTCGACCTGAAGGCGCAGTACGCCACCCTGTCGGACGACGTCCAGGCGGCCTTCAACCGCGTCGAGGAGCGGCAGTACTTCATCGGCGGCCCGGAGACCAAGGCGTTCGAGGAGGAGTACGCCGCGGCCTGTGAGGCGTCCCGCTGCGTCGCCCTCTCGAGCGGGACGTCCGCGCTCGAGCTGACGCTGCAGGCGCTCGGCGTGGGCGCCGGCGACGAGGTGATCACCGTCTCGCACACGTTCTTCGCGACCGTCGGCGCGATCCTGCGCTGCGGTGCCACGCCGGTGTTCGTCGACGTCGACCCGCACACGTGGACGATGTCCCCGGAGGCGGTCGGCCAGGCCGTGGGCGCGAAGACGCGGGCCATCCTCGCGGTGCACCTGTACGGCAACCCGGTCGACATGGCTGCGATCGGGAGCGCCGCTCCCGGCATCCCGATCATCGAGGACGCCGCCCAGGCCCATGGCGCCCGCTACGACGGCGGCCCGGTCGGGCACGCCGCGGCCGCCGCCTGCTACAGCTTCTATCCCGGCAAGACGCTCGGCGCGCACGGCGACGCCGGCGCCGTGACGACGAACGACGAGGAGCTCGCGCAGCGCATCCGGGAGCTCCGCGACCACGGACGGGCAGGCGGCAAGTACGAGCACATCCACCTCGGCACGAACGCCCGCGTCTCGGAGATCCAGGCGGCCGTCCTGCGAGCCAAGCTGCCGCACCTGGCCGAGTGGGTGAAGCGGCGCCAGGCGCTGTCCGCGATCTACGAGGAGGCGCTCGCGCCGGCCGGGCTCCCGGTGCAGCGCGTCGCCGCATCAGCAGAGCACGGCCGCCACCTGTTCGTCGTGCTCCACGACGACCGCGACGCGGCACGCGCGGCGCTGTCCGAGGCCGGCATCGCCACCGGTGTCCACTATCCGATCCCGTGCCACCGCCAGCCGGTGATGGATGAGCAGCCGTCGCGCACGCCGGGCACGCTCGAGGTCACGGACGACCTTGCGAGCAGGTGTCTGTCGCTGCCGCTCTACCCGGAGCTCGACGACGCCGATGCGGCGAGGATCGCCCAGCTCCTGATCGAGGCGTCGCAGCCCGCTGGAGCGGGCGCGCGCTCCGAACGCTAGGCGAGCACGTCCAGCACGCGCTCCGGCTGTCCGAACGGCGCCACCAGGTAGACGCCTGACGCGAGCGACCGGGCTCCGGCCAGCACGTCGCGGGCGACGGCAACTCCCACCTCGGGGGCTCCGGCGCCGGCATCCGCCAGCCGTCCCAGGATCGCGTCGGGGACGGTTATCCCGGGCACCTCGTTCTGCAGGCGCAGCCCAAGCGCCAGGCTGGTCAGCGGCCAGGCGCCGACGAGCACCGGGATCGGCCAGCTTCCGCCCAGCTGCTCGAGCAGCCGCTCGAGCGGGCCGAGGTCGAACAGCACCTGCGTCATCGCGAACGTCGCACCCGCGTCGACCTTGCGTCGCAGGCGGTCGAGCTCCAACGGCAGGTCGTCGGCCGTCGGGTTCAGCGCCACCCCCACGGCGAAGTCGGTCGGCGCGTCCAGCACGCGCCCTGCGCGGTCTCGGCCCTCGTTCAGGCACCCGATCAGCTCGACCAGCCCGATCGAATCCATCCGCTGGGGCGGATCCGCGAGGCCGCCGTCCCCGGGTGGCGGGTGGTCGCCGGTGACGGCCAGGATGTTCCTGATCCCGGCCGCATACGCGCCCAGCAGCTGCGACTCGAGGCCGCTCGGGGTCGCGTCGCGCGGGGTCAGGTGCGGGATCGTCTCCACGTCGGCGTGGCGCTCGATCAGTGCGGAGGCCGCCAGCGAGCTCATCCGAGCCCGGGCCATCGGGTTGTCGTTGACATCGATGATGTCGATGCCGCGGGCCGCCAGCCGCGCGACCACATCCAGCAGCCGCTCGAGGTTGGCGCCCTTCGGCGGGTCGACCTCGACGGAGGTCACCCAGGTGCCCTCCCGCAGCCTGGTTGCCAGCCTGCTGGAGGCGCGGGCGCCGGCCGGTGGGCGGGCGGCGGCCGTCTCCCGCGCGCCCAGCGAGTACCTGGGAGGCCGCCGTGCGTCCACCGCCGCGCGGATCGCCGCGATGTGGTGCGGCTGGCATCCGCAGCACCCTCCGATCAGCGAGGCTCCCAGCTCCCGCGCCTCGGCCGCGAACTCGGCGATGTAGGCGTCCGACCCGTCCGGATAGAGCACCCGGCCGTCCTGGTAGAACGGCAGGCCGATGTTCGGCTGCACCGTCGTCGGGAGGGCGGTGGTCTGGCGGAGCCGGGTCAGGCCCGCCAGTGCGGACTGCGGCCCCAGGCTGCAGTTGATGCCCACCGCGGTAACCCCGCTCCCGGCGAGCGCCTCGCCCAGCTGCTCGGGGGCGGCGCCGGTCATCGTGCGGCCGTCCTCCTGCACGGTCACCTGCGCGACCACCGGGAGCGAGCAGGCCGCCCGCACGGCCGCCACCGCCGTCATCAGCTCGTCCAGCGACGTGAACGTCTCCAGGACGATCAAATCGACGCCCCTGCCCTCCAGCACACCGGCCTGATCGGCGTAGAGCTGGGCGCCGCCGGACGTGGCGCCGCCGATCAGCTCCACCGACGTGCCCAGGGGGCCGATCGACCCCGCGATCAGGACGTCCCTGCCGGCGACCTCACGCGCCTCCCGGGCGATCTTCGCGCCGGCGGCGTTGACGGCGGCCACGTCGTGGTCGATGTTCTGCAGGCCGAACTTGACCTGGTTGGCGCCGTAGGTGTTGGTCTGGATCACGTCGGCGCCGGCGCGGATGAACTCGATGTGCAACGCCAGCACCGCCTCGGGTGCGATCAGGTTCGCCTGCTCGGGAAGCCGCACCTCCGGCACGCGCAGCTTGAGCAGCGAGCCCATCCCGCCGTCGCCGACGAGCACCGAACCGGCCAGGCGTTCTTCCAGCGGCGAGTGGCCCACGGGCGGAGTGTGACGCACGCGAGCCGGCGACGAGGCAGGCACTCTGCGCAGAGAGTGTGCCTGCAGGATTCGCGCCGCCCGCACCTAACAGGGGCCCATGCGGTACGAACCAACGTACGGCGTCACGCGTGCGGGCCGGCGGCCCCGCGCCTGGCTGCGCCTGATCGCGCTTGCGGTGATCGTTGCCATGCTCTGGGGCGTCCTGCTCGCCGGCATCGTCATGCTCGCTCGCGCCATGTAGCGACGCGGTCCATCATCCGGCATCCGGGTGTCGTCTAATGGCGTAGTGATGTCCGAGACCGGGCGTCGTCGTCCGCTCGGGCTACGCTGTCCGACCCATCTCCGGAGACGCCGTGCTCGACCGCATCCGCTGCATCACATCGCGACATCGCTGGGACACGTCCTGGGACTACTTCGCGGGCGTGATCCACATCCGCGCCACCTGCGGGCGCTGCGGCGCGTCCGCGTTCGAGGCCGTCGACCTGGTGCCCGCGGGCGCCCGGCCGGGGGCGGGGGAGGGCGTCGAGTACAGGTCGCCGTACGGGGTGATCGGCCCGATCCTGTGGGACGACCAGTCCACCTGGTCGAGCGGCGGGGCGCTTCCGCCGGCGCTGCTCACCTACCTCGCGTTCTGAGGGCCGCCCGGGTGTGGCACCGGAGGCCCGGGGGTACCCGCCCCGCAGTCCGGCCGCCGACCGTCAGGAGCCTCGTGACCGATCAGATCCGACAGAACCAGCTTGGCCGCTCGGGCCTGATGGTGTCCTGCGTGGGGCTCGGCTGCAACAACTTCGGCAGGCGCCTGGATCGCGAGGGCACGCGCCGCGTGATCGACGCCGCGCTGGACGTGGGTATCACGCTGCTCGACACCGCCGACGTCTACGGCGGCGGCGGTGAGTCCGAGCGGCTGATCGGTGAGCTGCTCGGCGACCGCCGTGACCGGGTCGTGCTCGCCACGAAGTTCGGGATGGACATGGGCGACGGAACCGAGGCGCGCGGCGCCCCCGAGTACGTGCGGCGGGCCGTGCGCGCCTCGCTGGAGCGCCTTCGCGCCGACCGGATCGACCTTTACTACTACCACCGCCCCGACGGCATCACACCGCTCGAGGAGACGCTCGGGACGCTGGCCGAGCTGGCCGACGAGGGCACCATCCGGGCATACGGGGTGTCCAACGTGGACGCCGACCAGCTGCGGGAGGCAGCCGCCGCGGGCGACCCGCGGCTCGCCGCCGTGCAGAACGAGTACAACCTGCTCGACCGCTCGGCGGAGCGGGATGTCCTGCCGGTCGCGGCCGAGCTGGGGATCGGGTTCATCCCGTACTTCCCGCTGGCGAGCGGCCTGCTCTCCGGCAAGTTCCACCGCGACCAGCCGCCGCCGTCCGGCACCCGGATGGCCGATCGCTGGGACGAGGTGGAGCCGCCGATGTTCGACCGCATCGAGGCGCTCGAGTCGTTCGCCGCGGAGCGCCATCGCACCCTGCTCGAGCTGGCGTTCGCCGGCCTGCTGGCACAGCCCGGTGTGGCGTCGGTGATCGCCGGTGCGATGACGCCCGAGCAGGTCTTCGCGAACGCGATGGCCGGAGGCTGGCAGCTCGCGCCCGAGGACGCGGCCGAGCTCGCCCACGTTTAGGCTGCAGCTCCGATGGCGGCGACAGCCCTGACGGTGACTCCGTTGGCAGGTGGCGCAGATGAGCTCCGCGCCCGGGCGGGGACGCGCCCGGTGCTGCTCGTCTTCGCGCACGCCGACTGCCCGACGTCAGCGCTCGCGCTGCGGCACCTCCGGGCGGCGGATCAGGCCGAACCGGAGCTGGTGATCGTCGCCGAGGAGCCGCCGCAGGAGGCTGCGCGCCTCCTCCTGCGGGCGGGATTGCGGGCGCCGGTGCTCTCCCAGGAGCCGCCGTACATGGCGTCTGCCGAGCTCGGCGTCGAGGCCGTGCCGACCGCGGTGCTGCTGGATCCCGGCGGCGCGGAGCGCGAGCGGCTGGTGGGGTGGGATCGCACCGGCTACGAGCGCCTGCTCGGCGTGTCCCTTCCCGCCGACGGCCCCCAGCGGAAGCCCGGCTGCGGATCGCGCGCGGTGGAGCCTCCCCAGACCGGAGGGTTGGATGAGCCCGAGGACATGTTCGACCGCGGGTTCACCGACGGCCTGCCGGTCGTCCCGCCGACACCCGAGCGGGTGGATGCAATGCTCGACGGGCGCGACCCCGACCGCTCGCTCGGCACGGTGCCGCCCGCCCACGGCGAGGCGACCGTGCGGCGGGTCGCCGCCTGCGCGGTGCTGGCCGGCTGCCGTCCCGACTACTTCCCGGCGGTGCTGGCAGCCGTGGAGGCTGTGCTGGAGCCGTCCTTCAACGCCCACGGCATCGGCGTCACGACGCAGCCTGCGGGCGTCGTGGTGATCGTGAACGGCCCTGCTCGCGAACGGCTCGGCCTCAACTCGGGGATGGGGGCGCTCGGCCCGGGCAGCCGCCCGAACCTCACGATCGGTCGCGCTCTGCGGCTCGTTCTCTCGCTCACCGGCGGCGCCCAGCCGGGCCGGCTCGACCGATCGACGCTCGGCAGCCCGCTCAAGCTCGGGCTCTGCCTGGCCGAGGCGGAGGAGCGCAGCCCCTGGGAGCCGTTCCACGTCGAGCGCGGCATGGCGCCCGAGCAGTCGGCCGTGACGGTGCTCGCCGCCGATGCACCGCTGTCGGTCTCCGACCACCGGTCGCGCGGCCCCGAGGAGCTCGCCGACGTGCTCGCCCAGGCGGCCGGTGCGACCTGGAGCCCGTACTGGTGGCCGATGGACGACGAAACCCTGATCGTGCTCTGCCCCGAGCATGCCGACACCTTCGCCGCGCACGGGTGGTCGAAGGGGCGTGTGCGCCGTGCCATCTTCGATGCCGCCTGCCGCCCGGCCTCCTCGCTGCGCCGCGGTGAGACCACCGAGCACGTTCATGCTGCCGCTGACGACGAGCCCGTGCACAAGTGGACCGACCCCGCACGGATCCTGCTCCTTGTCGCGGGCGGCGAGGCCGGCCGCTACTCCGCCGTGTTCGGCCCATGCGACGGTATGGGCACCGCCGCCATCACCAGGGAGATCAGATGGACTACGTGAGCCCGTTCGACGACCGCGTGCGCGAGGTGCACGTGCTCGCCGGCCGCCCGACCACACTCGACGGCCGCCGCGTTGCATTGCTGGACATCACCAAGGCCCGCGGGGATGAGTTCCTCGACCGCCTCGAGGTGCTGCTGCGCAGCCGCGGCGCACAAACGTTCCGGATTGCCAAGGAGGCATTCTCACGTCCCGCGTCGACCGAGGTGATCGAGGAGATCGCCATCCACGGCGATCTGGCCGTCGAGGGGCTTGCCGATTGAGGGTCGTGTGTGTCGTGCAGTGTGCACGACGCGGTGCGCCTGGAACGGCGCGGCATACCGACCGCGGTGGTCGGCACCGAGCCGTTTCTGGACGAGGCGATCGAGCAGACCGCGGTGCTCGGCATGCCGCAGCTGCGGATCGTCACCGTTCCTCATCCGGTGCAGCTCCTGACGACCGAGCAGGTGCACCGGCTGGCCGACGGCGCGGCCGGCGAGATCGAGCGGTGGCTGACCTTCGGCCCGTGATCAGGCCGCCGGCCGGGACCGCTCAAGCCACCCGATCACCGGCGCCCGTATCGTCGAGGCCCTGCCGGATCACCGGGGCGAAGGCGGGATGCCGGCCGGTCAGGCGGTCGATGAACCGGTCGAAGTGCCCCTCGCGCTCCCGCATCGCCTGATCCAGTCCCTCGTCGAAGGTCTGGCGGATCGCCGCCAGGTTGCGCTCCTCCTCCGGCGTCGGCGGAGCGGCCGGCACGGTCTCGGGAAGCGTGTCCAGCTCGCCGGCGTCGAGCCAGAACAGCTCGTCCGCACGGCAGACGTCGATCGGGGCCGGGGCGGTGTCCGGGCCCGCCGGCACCTCCACCATCGTGCCGCCGCACATCGGGCAGGCCCGGCTTCCGGCGGGCGCGTTCTCCGACGCGTGCCACAGCGTCCGGATCTCATCGCCTTCGATATGGCTGTAGGCCGCCGTGACGGTGCAGGCGGCGCCGTGTCCGTTCGGACAGGACCAGAAAGCAGTCAGCCCGTTCGCGCTCAGGGCAAGCGGAGCCTGGCAGGCCGGGCACACCGGGGCGTCGGGTGAAGGCGTCATGGTGTTCAGCTCCTCGATGTCGACGTCGCGGCCGGATGCGGTCGCCCGGGACCTATCGGCAGGTTGGCGCGGCTGCATGACGCGCAGTTGCCCGAGGGGTGATGTCTACCGGACGCCGTCGGCCGCGCCCGCGCAGCTGGGCACATGGTGGCCGGCCAGGCGAAGCAGGAGGGCGTGCAGCTGGGCGCGCTCAGCGTCGTTCAGGGGGGCCAGGAACTCGTTCTCGATGCGCGCCGACAGGCGGCGCAGCCGGGCGAGCGCGTTTCGGCCCTCCGCCGTCATCCGCACCACATGGCGACGGCGGTCGGCCGGGTCGCGCCTGCGCTCGATCAACCCGGCCTCCTCCAGCTCGTCCAGCATCCCCACCAGCTGGCCCTTGTCGTAGCCGAGCGCCTCCCCGATCGCCCCCTGCGTCTCGGTGGTGCCCTCCTCGAGCAGGGCGAGGATGGCGTGGTGGTAGGGGTGCAGCCCCGTTCCCTCGTACGCCTCCATCGTCTCGCTCTTGGCGGCCATCCCCAGCCGCTTCAGCAGAAAGATCGCCGAGGAGACGAGCTCCTCCGGCAGGCGCTGGACTGACGGGGTGGTGACGATCTGGTTCACACCCAAAGTGTAGCGAAAAAATAGTGGACTGTGTATACTGTTGACGTCTTCAACGGTTGTGGAGGATGATAATGGGTCTAGTCACTAATTTACGCTCACGATGGACGGCGCTGGCGCTGATCGTGACGGCACAGTTCATGGTCGTCCTCGACGTGGCCGTGGTCAACGTCGCGCTGCCTTCGATCAAGTCCGACCTCGGCTTCAGCGAGTCCGCGCTGCAGTGGGTCATCTCCGCCTACGCCATCGTGTTCGGCGGCGCCCTGCTGCTCGGGGGCAGGCTGGCCGACCTGTTCGGCCGGCGGCGGATGTTCCTCGCCGGGCTCGCGCTGTTCTCGATCACGTCGCTGCTCTGCGGCCTCGCCTGGTCGGCCGGCTCGCTGGTCGCGTTCCGGGCCCTGCAGGGGCTCGGCGGGGCGCTGCTCGCACCGGCGGCGCTTTCGCTGCTGATGACCACCTTCACCGAGGGCCGCGAGCGGAATCTCGCGCTTGGCATCTACGCAGCCGCAGCCGGCAGCGGGGCCGCCGTCGGAGTGCTGCTGGGCGGCGTCCTCTCCAGCTACCTGAGCTGGCCGTGGATCTTCTTCGTCAACGTGCCGGTCGGCGTCGCCGCCGCGCTGCTCACGCCGGTGCTGCTCGCGGAGAGCCGCCCGAACCTCGGCCACCGCCACTTCGACGTCGCCGGAGCGGCGACAGTCACGGCCGGTCTGATGCTGTTCGTCTACGCGCTCACGCGGGCGACCACCGACGGCTGGACGGCCGGCTCGACCCTCGCGCTGCTCGCCCTTTCGGTCGGCCTGATCGGCTGGTTCGCATGGATCGAGCACACCTCCCCGTGGCCGCTGTTGCCGCTGCGGCTGTTCCGGCTGCCGACGCTCGCCGCCGCCAACCTGGCGATGGCGATCATCGCCTCGGTGGTGTTCTCGGAGTTCTTCCTGCTGACCCTGTACCTGCAGGACGTGCTCGGGTACAGCGCCGTCGAGACCGGCGTCGCCTTCACCGGCTTCGCGTTCACGGTCACGATCGTGTCGAACCTGGCGCAGTTCCCGATCGCCCGGTTCGGCGTGCGGGCCACCCTGACGGCCGGCCTGTCGCTGTCGGCGGTGTCCGTTGCCTACCTGTCGCGGCTGCCCGTCGATGCCCACTACTTCTGGGATCTGTTCCCCGGGTTCGTGGTCGGCGGCGCCGGCCTCGGTCTCACCTTCGTCCCCGTGACGATCGCCGGCCTGGCGGGTGTGCAGCGCGCCGACGCCGGCATCGCATCCGGACTGATCAACACCAGCCGCCAGATCGGCGGGGCGATCGGGCTGGCGGCGGTCAGCGCCGTTGCGGCCACATCCGCCACGCCGGGACGTCCCGGTGCCGCGGTCACGCTCGACCACGGCTTCCAGAACGGGCTCTACGCGCTGATCGGACTGCTGCTGCTCGGCATCGCCGTCTCGGCGCTGCTCGTCCGGCCGGCCGCGCCGGCGCCCGCCACGACCTCATCCGAAACCCCCGTTCTGCAGGAGGCTGCCTGATGGAACTGACCACGAGCTCCCGCACCCAGCACCAGTCCACCATCGACTCGCTGCTCGCCGAGCTGGACGAGCGGCGCCGCCAGATCTACCGACTGCAGGCCGCCGGCGTCCAGCGCGCGGGCATGCGCGGTCTCAAGCGCGACCTGCAGGCGGTGCGCGACCAGCTTCGAGACGCGGTTGCGGATGCGATCTGACGGGCATGTGCCGCCTTTGCCCACTGATGGAAGGACGACCACGATGACCACCGATCAGACCATCGGCCAGCCGGCTGTCGAGCTCGCCGACGGCGGGCTGCTGCCGATGCTCGGGCTGGGCGTGTGGCAGGTGCCGAACGAGCAGGCGTGCGTGGACGCGGTGCGCTGGGCGCTCGAGCTCGGCTACCGCCACATCGACACGGCCCAGGCGTACGGCAACGAGGAGAGCGTCGGCGAGGGGCTGCGGCGAAGCGGGATCCCGCGTGAGGACGTCTACCTGACAACCAAGTTCTACCCCGCGAAGTCCGACCCGGTTACTGAGCTCGAGGACAGCCTTCGCAGGCTGCGGGTCGATGCGGTCGACCTCTACATAATCCACTGGCCCCAGGGCGGCCCGACGTGGGCCTGGAAGGGGATGGAGCGGGCACGCGAGCGCGGGCTGACGCGGTCGATCGGCGTGTCGAACTTCTCCGCTGCGGAGCTCGACGAGCTGTCCGCGGTCGCCGAGGTCACACCGGTGGTGAACCAGATCCAGTTCAACCCGTTCAGCAACCGCTCCGCGCTGGTCGACGCGTGCCGGCGTCACGGGATCGTGCCGGAGGCGTACAGCCCCCTGGGCACGGGGCGGCACCTGTCGCACCCGGTGGTGGCCCGGATCGCCGAGCGAGTTGGGCGGACTCCGGCGCAGGTGCTGCTGCGGTGGTGCATCCAGCTCGGGCTGCCGGTGATCCCGAAGTCCACGCACCGTGAGCGCATCGAGGAGAACGGCCGCATCTTCGACTTCGAGCTGAGCCCCGAGGACATGGAGCAGCTGGCCGCGCTCGACGAGACGGGCGGCACGGATCTGGCGCGCGAGGAGGTGTGGTGGTGAACCCATCCGGCGCGCCGCGGCTTGGATACGATCGGCCGCGACGACCACGGAGGGACACATGAGCGGCAAGGTTGTGCACTTCGAGATCCCGGTCGACGACCGCGACCGGGCGTCGGCGTTCTACAGCGGCGCGTTCGGCTGGCAGCTGAACTCGATGCCGGACATGGGGTACACGCTCGTCAGCACAGGGCCGGCGACGGACACCGGCGCTCCCGCGGAGCCGGGTCACATCAACGGCGGCATCATGGGGCGGCAGGGCCCCTACCAGCATCCGATCATCACCATCGAGGTCGACGACATGGCCTCCGCGCTCCGTACCGTCGCCGACCACGGCGGCTCACAGGTGGGGGAGACCCACGACGTGGGAGGGATGGGCGTCTCGGCCTACTTCGAGGACACCGAGGGCAACCTGATCGGGCTCTGGCAGTCGCTGCGGTAGTAGATGGTTGATTCCACGACGCCGCACGTCTGATCGCCTGACTGCGGGTGGTTGCCAGCCGCGTGGGGGCTGCGACCGCATTCGCGATCTGCGTGATCGCAGATCGCTCATGACCGGTGCAAGGCGTACCGCCTTGCACCTCGGCGCATCGCTGCGTCCTCGGTCGGGCCGATATTCCCGATATCGGCCCTCCCTCGATCCTTGCGCTACTTGCCTACCGATCGCTCAGACCGCACGGCGCCGTGGAATCAACCATCTAGGCGCTAGGGCACGAACTCGTAGCACCCGATGTCGGGCGGGCCCACCCGGCGATGGCCGAGCAGGTCGCGCACGGGTGCATAGTCGGGGTCGGCCTGGTCGATGACGAGCGCCGATGAGGCCGTCGGCTTGCCGTGGCTGGTGAGCAGGGCGTCCCCCACCACATCGGTCGTGTCGCACGCGGTGCCCTGCTCCACGATGTTGTGGGTCGAGATCCGGGCCAGGCCGCAGACGCGGTTGGGGGCGAGCTGCTTTGCGAAGATGTTGTTCGCGATCACGGGCCGGTACCGCACGCGCGCCCACCCGTACCGCGGGCTGAGGACGATCGAGTCCGCGGCGTGATCCGGGCGGATCTTGCCCGAGAGCACAGTGTTGTTCTCGATCGTCACGTCGTGCGGGAAAACGGTCGAGACCTTGGTGCCGACAAGGATGCCCACGCGCGAGATGACGCCGGGTGCCAGCGGGTCGGTGCGGTTGAACTTGTTGTTCTTCACGAGCACATGGTTCGTCGCGTTGGCCAGGTACAGCTGCGCCCCGCCCAGCTGCGTCACGCCGAATGCATTGCGGCTGACCAGCAGGCCGTCGGCGGCGAACAGCTCGATCGCGTCCTGGTGGCCGCACTTGATCCACGTGTGGTGGCATACCAGCGCCCGTGCGAAGCGGTTCCTCAGGATCCGGAGATTCGCGCCGGCGCGGCCGTGGATGAAGTCGCAGCCCCTGCAATCGTGGAACTTGTTGAGCCGTACGGTGACGTTCTTCGCCCAGTGCGGTTTGAGGCACAGGGACCACTCCGGCGAGTTGTCGCCGCAGTGCGAGAAGTCGCTGTCTCGTACCGTGACCCGATTCGAGTGATCCAGGTCGACCTGCACCACATACGGTGTCGACTGTGCGGTGAACGTGTCGTCGCGGATGACGATGTGCGTGGAGTACTCGGAGTGCAGGCCACCGTCCGCCGTCATCGGGTAGACGGTGGTGTGCCGCACCGTCACGTTGTCGGCGTGGTCGAGCAGGATCGACTGCACCCGCGCGCCCGCCTCGCCGACGATGGTCAGCATCGGCCCGGTGCGCGGCCCCACGTGCAGCGTCCGGGTGTAGCGATGCGGCTGAAGGACGATCGTGCCCCCGGTGGTCCGCATGGCGGCGACGGCCGCCTGGAAGCCGTCCGCCGAGGACACCGGTCGCGTCGGCGCGTCGAACGGCACGACCGGGGTTCCGGCCGTCGCCGGCGCGGCCGCCGCTCCCGCGCCGACGAGGACGAGCGCCAGGGCGCAGACGGCGCGCCGACTGTTCACGGAACCTGCCTCATCCTTTGCCCACCCACACGACCCCCGGATGGTACGCCCCATCTCGGCGGTCTTCCCACGACCGCGTGTGGTGGAATACGCGCACCGCACCGGCCCACCAGGAGGATCCATGCACCAGCACTCGTTGCACGAGGTGCGTTCCGACGCCTACAGCTACGTCTGGGACAACGCGATCGAACCAGCGCTCTCGGTCGCGTCGGGCGAGGACGTCCTCCTTCACGTCCGCGACGCCGGAGACGAGCAGATCACCGCCGATTCGGATGCGAGTGCCATCCTCAACCTCGATTTCGACCACGTGAACCCCGTGTCCGGCCCGGTCGAGGTGCGTGGCGCCAGGCCGGGGGACACGCTGCAGGTCGAGATCCTCGAGTTCGCCCCGCGCGGCTGGGGCTGGACGGCGCTGATCCCGGGCTTCGGCCTGCTGGCCGACGAGTTCCCCGACCCGTGGCTGCGCATCTCGCAGGTCGACGCCGAGTCCGGCAGGGTCGTCTTTGGTGAGGGCATCACGCTTCCCTACCGCCCCTTCCCGGGCACGATCGGCGTCGCCCCGCGCGAGCCCGGGCCACACGCGATCCTGCCGCCCTCCGACTGGGGAGGCAACCTCGACATCAAGCACCTGCGGGCCGGGACGACCCTGTTCCTCCCGGTCGGCGTGGAGGGGGCGATGTTCTCGGTAGGCGACACGCACGCCGCCATGGGCGATGCCGAGGTGTGCGGCACCGCCGTCGAGACCGCGATGGACATCGCCGTTCGCCTCAGCGTGCGCACCGACCTCCGGATCGATGCGCCGCAGTACTCGATGCCGGCGGGCGCCCTCGCCGAAACCGAGACGAGCGCGTACCACGTATGCACGGGCGTGGCACCGGATCTGATGGAGGCGAGCAGGCGTGCCGTGCGCGCGATGATCGAGCACCTCGGCAGCCGCTACGGCATCGAGCGGCAGGAGGCGTATGCGTTGTGCTCGGTTGCGTGTGACCTGCGAATCCACGAGCTGGTCGATGCGCCGAACTGGGTGGTCGGGGCGTTCTTCCCCGAGGACATCGTGAAAGAGAGGGAGTGATGGCAACCGAGACAGCTGCACACGCCCCGGCGCCCGGTCTTCGCCGGGAGCTCCGGTTCTGGGAGACGATCGCGCTGTCGATCGGGATCATGGCGCCCACCGCGGCCATGGCCCTGAACGGCGTGGGGGTGGCCGCGAACGTCGGCCGGGCCGTGCCGCTGGCGATGATCATCGCCACCATCGGCGTGTTCCTCGTGTCGTACGCGTTCGTCCGCCTTTCCGGGTACTACGCGCATGCGGGGTCGGTCTACGCGTTCAGCGGCGCGACGCTCGGCCCGCGGGCCGGCTTCTTCTCGGGCTGGGCGCTGCTCGGCACCTACCTCGCGTTCACGGTCGCCTCCACATGCGAGGTCGGCCTGTTCTTCCCGGCGTTCCTGAATGGGGCCGGGATCTGGAGCGGCACCGAATGGATCTGGGTCGCGCTGATCGCGGCCGGCATCATCTGGGCGCTCGCCTACGGCGACGTGAAGGTCGTCACCCGCGTGCTGCTCTCGATCGAGGGCATCTCCATCACGCTGATCGTGATCCTGATGGTCGTCATCTTCCTGAAGCTGGCCGGCGTGGGAACACATCCGCCCGGCGCCGGATACTCGAGCGACGTGTTCTCGCTCCCGAGCGGCGTCACGCGCTCGGCGCTCGGCCTCGGCATCGTGCTCGCGTTCCTGTCGTTCGGCGGGTTCGAGGGTGCCGCCGCGCTGGGCGAGGAGACCGAGAACCCGCGCCGGGAGGTGCCGCGCGCGATCCGAAACGCAGTGATCGCCGCCGGCATCTTCTACACGCTCTGTTTCATGGCGCAGAGCTGGGGCTTCGGCACCGGCGCGAAGGGCGTTGCCGAGTTCGCAAGCTCCTCCTCGCCCCTGGGCGATCTGGCCACCAGCTACATCGGGACGTGGATGGCGAACCTGATCAACCTGGGCGCCGCCGTCAGCGGGTTCGCAAGCGCACTCGGGGCCGCGGTCGGCGCATCCCGGATCCTCTACGCGATGGGCCGCGACGGCCTGGGACCGCGGCAGCTGGGCGAGTCGTCGCCTCGCACCGGCGCCCCGGCCGCGGCGCTCGCCGTCGTGATGGTGATCGCCCTGACCTGGATCATCGGGCAGCGGATCCACGGCGTGGACGTCGTCAGCGCCTTCTTCTATCCGGGCACCATCGGTGTGCTGAGCATGATCGTCGCGTACGTCGTCACGAACGTCGGCGCCATCAAGCTGTTCGAGGTCGACCGCGCCGAGCGTGGGTGGACGATGGTGGTCCCGCCGCTTGCGATCGTGTTCCTCGTCTACGTGTTCTGGCGCAACGCCAGCGGCGTCCCGTGGCCCTACGACCGCTTCCCGTGGCTGGTCGCCGGGTGGGCGGCGATCGGACTGCTGATCGTGCTTGCCGTTCCGGGGCTGGCCAGCCGTATCGGGACGACGATGTCGCGGCTCGGCAGCGAGAGCGCGGCGGGCGACTGAGCCGGCGCGTCAGCCGATGACGATCCGCCCGCTGTGCGCGGCCAGGCTGTAGCCCGACCGGCGCACGGTCAGCTGGCGGGCTGCGGAGGTCGTGTTCACCATCACCACGCCGTGCGTGTACGGGCGCACCAGCACCCCGTCGTGGTTCGTGTAGCGGCCCGCGGGAGCCCCCAGCTGCGACGCGGTGTTGAAGAAGTCCCACCACTTGCCGGCCTGCGAGTCGGATCCGACGCTGATCCGGTCGCGCCGCCCGGCGCCGGCCAGGAACAGCGAGTAGCCGTACATCGCTCCCTGCTGCGTGCTGAACTTGGCGAAGCAGAAGCAGGTCGTGTGCCGAAGCACCCAGAGCGAGCGCGTGGCGGAGGTGCGGCCGAACATCTCGTAGGCCACCCGGAACCTCGGGTACGAGGAGGTCGTCAGGTTGTTCGCCACGATGTGGAAGCGGTCGGAACCGTTCTCGAGAAAGTTTGCCTCGCCGGTGGTGGCCTTGACCCACCACGCCTCGCTCACGTTCGGCTCCGGGGTGGTGCGGTGGAAGCCGTCGGCGCCCATCGCGTCGACGAAGCAGAACCCGGGCGTCGGCTTGCAGGCGTCCAGGACGTGCTGCCGCCAGCCGGAGCTCTTCGGGTTCATGACGAAGTAGCCGTTGGCGGAGTCCTTCACGCGGGCACCGCTCGCCGAGTGCAGGTACCAGCTCTCCGGGAAGCCGGCGTCAAGCGACCGGGTGCCCTTGGTGTAGATGCCGGTGTGGGCGACGCGATAGCCCTTGCGGAGCATCGACGGCTGCACGGTGATCGTCGAGAAGTGGCTGTCGACGAACGACGCAGCCGGTGCGCTGGCTGGATGGATGTGAAGCGGTGCGTACAGCTGGCCGAGCACGCTGGCCTGGGCGGCGGACCCTCCCAGCAGCGTGGCGGCGACGGTGCAGATGATCAGCAGATGACGGCGCATGAAAGCCCTCTCCCCTCGTTACAGCGACCCGGTGGTCACGAAGATCGATGCGCTACAGCGGGCGGTGCGGCCCGCATGTAGACCCGGCCTCCGATATCGGCCCGCGCTTCCAGCCGTTTGTCACCCGTTCGAGTGACGGAAACAGAATGCAAACAATTGGGGCCGGTGCGCCGCCGTGCGAGAATCGCCGCCATGTCCTCACACGACGAACCGGTCGTCGTCCACCTCGTCGACGGCACCTACGAGCTGTTCCGCCATTTCTACGGCGCCCGTCGCGGCCGCCAGACCGATCCCGAGTTCGCCGCGGTGCGGGGCGTGCTTCGCACCGTGCTGTCCATGCTCGAGGACGGCGCCACGCACGTCGGCGTCGCGACCGACCATGTCATCGAGTCGTTCCGCAACGACCTGTGGCCGGGGTACAAGACCGGCGCCGGCGTCGACCCGATGCTGAAGGCGCAGTTCGAGCCCCTCGAGGTCTCGCTTGCAGCCATGGGCGTGGCGGTCTGGCCGATGGTCGAGCTGGAGGCCGACGACGCGCTGGCCGGCGCCGCACATGTCGCCGCGGGTGAGCAGCGCGTGCACAAGGTGTGCATATGGACACCGGACAAGGATCTCGCCCAGTGCGTCTCCGGCGAGCGGGTCGTGCAGGTCGACCGCCGCACGTCCGCCGTGCGCGACGAGGCCGGCGTGCTCGAGAAGTTCGGCGTGGCGCCCGCCCGCATCCCCGACTACCTCGCGCTGGTCGGCGACTCGGCCGACGGCTATCCGGGAATCCCGGGCATCGGCGCCGTCGGCGCGCGTGGGCTGATCCGGCGGCACGGGGCGCTCGAGGACTTCCCGCCGGAGGTGCTGGGCCGCCGGGCCGAGCTGGCGCTGCTGTTCAAGCAGCTGGCGACGCTCCGCACCGAGCCGCCGCCCATGCGCCTGGCCGAGGAGCTGCGGTGGGAGGGGCCGGACGGCTCGTTCGACCGCCTGCCCGGCTCGATCGCGGACGAGCGGCTGCGCGGCCGGGTGGAGGCGCTGGCCGGTGCCCGGTCGCTCTGAACCTTGACTCGACCGGGCGGGTCTGTAGAGTTTCCGCCTTGATCGGACTGACTGGTCAGTCAGTCAGCCAGACGGTAGTCCCCGAACGGAGGGCTCATGCACCCGAAGGAACGGCGGTTCGGCGCGACGCGCCGGGATTTCCTGCTTCGATCCGGCGGAGCGGCGTTCGCGCTGACCGGCGCCGGCGGCCTGCTGGCGGCGTGCAGCAACAGCACGTCGGCCGGCACCGGCGCGACCGGCACCAATGGCCAGAAGCTCGGCCCGCTCGGGCTGCCGCTGGCTCGCCCCGACGTCCCCAACACGCTGCCCCGCTGGGAGGATCCGATCGCATCGGGCCTGCAGCCGGAGACCGGCGGGGACTTCGTCATCTACAACTATCCCGACTACATCGACCCGGCCGTGCTCAAGGAGTTCGGCAAGAAGTACAACGTGTCGGTGAAGGTGACGCCGTTCGACGACATCACGAGCGGTGTGACCAAGCTGGCGTCCGGGACGATCTCGCCTGACGTCACGGAGATGACGCCCGATCTGATGCAGCGGGTGGTGGCGGCGAAGCTGATCAAGCCGCTGAACACCGACTACATCCCGAACCTGAAGGCGAACGTGTGGCCGCAGTTCGTGAGCCCGTTCTATGACCAGGAGTCCCGCTACAGCGTCCCGTACACCGTGTACACGACCGGCATCTACTGGCGCGCCGACCACGTCAAGGAGGACATCTCATCGATGTCCAACCCATGGGACATCTTCTGGCAGGCGCAGGCCTACAAGGGCAAGACGGCGATCCTCTCCGAGGTGCGCGAGTCCATCGTGCTGGCGATGCTCCGCGACGGCAACTACGACGTGAACACCGAGGATCCGAAGGTGATCGACAAGTCCGTGAACGAGCTCCAGCAGCTCTACGGGATCTGCAACGTCAAGGTGGGCGACCTGCAGTACACCCGCATTCCTGAGGGCAAGGACTGGCTGAACCAGGGTTGGTCGGGCGACGCCGTCACGGGGTTCCTGTTCTACGCGCCGACGAAGGAGGACAAGCAGGCGCTGCGGTACTGGCACGCCCCCACCGGCAAAGGGCCGATCGGAAACGACTGCTGGTGCGTCTGCTCCACGACAAAGAAGCCCGTTCTGGCGCACCTGTTCCTCAATTTCATCCTCGACAACGGCATCGCCTACAAGAACTTCTCCGAGTTCAACGGGTATCAGCCGCCGCTCAACGAGATCCAGCCCGACGTCCTGATCACGAAGGGGATCATCCCCGAGACGCTGTCGACCGCCGTCGTCAACCCCGACGACATGGGTGGGAATGCGCTCCAGGAGATGGCCCTGACGCAGCAGGGCTCGGCGCTCTGGCAGAACGGGTACTCGACGTTCGTGGCGGGCGCATAGCGTCGGATGGCGTCGTCACATCGACTGGACATGGGCGCCCACCGGGAGCCACGCACCCGGTGGCGCCCCCAGCCGACCCTGCTCGGATCCGAGTACGCCTCGGCCGAGGTGTTCCAGCTGGAGCGGGAGCGGATCTTCCACGCGACCTGGTTCTGCGCGGCCCGGGGGGACGCGCTGGCCGAGCCGCGGGACTTCACCGTCGTCGACGTGGCCGGCGAGAGCGTCATCCTGCTGCGCGACGAGCAGGGCGGCCTTCGTGCCTTCTTCAACGTCTGCCGCCATCGCGGGTCGCGGCTGTGCGAGGGCGGGGGCCGGCTGGCGCGTGCGATCAGATGCCCCTACCACGCGTGGTCCTACGGGCTCGACGGCTCCCTGCTCGCCACACCCAACGTGGCGCAGGATGAGCAGCTCCCGCGCGACCAGTTCGGGCTGGTGCCCGTCGCGCTCGAGCTGTGGGATGGCTTTGTCTGGCTCGACCTGTCCGGGGCGGCGCCGCCGCTGCGGGAGCAGTTCTCGCGATGGGGCAGCGACGATCCCGGCCAGTGGGCTCGCTACCGGCTGGGCGAGCTGGTCGTGGGCGCTCGCCGCGAATACGACGTGGCGGCGAACTGGAAGATCATCGTGGAGAACTACAACGAGTGCCTGCACTGTCCGACCGTGCATCCGTCGCTCGTGCCGGTCGTGCCGCTCTACCGGTTCGGCGAGGTGGAGGAGGAGCCCGGCGAGGGCGGCAGCGGCAACCGGCTGGCGGAAGGTCTGACCTCGTTCAGCCAGACCGGGCGCAGCGCGCTGCCGACGCTGCCGGGGCTGACCGACGAGGACGTCAACACGTTCTACGGCGTGACGCTGCTGCCGAACCTGATCATCAACTACCACTCGGACAACGTGTCGACGTTCCAGCTGTTCCCGCAGGCCGCCGACCGAACGCGGGTGGTGTGCGACTACCTGTTTCGACCGGAGACCGTGTCGGCGGAGGGGTTCGACCCGTCCGAGGTGGTGGAGTTCCGCCACCAGCTGGCGCTGGAGGACTGGGAGGTCTGCGAGCGCGCGCAGCAGGGAGTGGGCTCGTCGGCGTTCGCGGCCGGCGGGGTGCTGCCCTACGCCGACCGGTACGTGCACGCGTTCCACGAGCAGTACCGGGATATGCGTGGGGTCAGGCCTCCGGCCTGACCCCAGGTTGACCCCCACCGTGCGAATGCTTACACCGCGTTCATGGCGCCCTCGAACCGCGCCGATACGGTGAGGGTGATGGGGCCTGCAACACCACGGCGACTGGCCGCGCTTGCCGCGGGCCTTTCGCTCCTGCTCGCCGCCGTGCCCGCGGGGGCATCCGGCTCGCAGAGCGGCGCCCTACCGGCCGCGGGGCGCAGCGCGCCTCCGCGTCAGCTCTGGCTGCACGGCGGCCGCAGCACCCTCTTCCATGCGTTCGCCGTCTCCCCGGATTACCGGAGCGCCCTGTGGGAGCCGGCCTCGGCCGCCAACTACACGGCCAGCGACCGGGGACTGGGCGACATCCAGAAGATCGTCATCCACGTCGCCGAGGGCGGGTTCGCATCCACGTATCAGTGGTTCAAGAACCCGGCGGCGCAGGCATCCGCGCACTTCGTGGTCTCGTCCACCGGCGCGATCGCCCAGATGGTGCCGGAGCGGGACATCGCCTGGCATGCGGGCAACTGGGACGTGAACGTCCAGTCCGTGGGCATCGAGCACGCCGGCTACACCAACCACACGCACTTCCCCGACATCCAGTACCGCAGCAGCGCCCGGCTGGCCGGGACGATCACGGCCCGCTACCTGATCCCCCCCGACCGCCAGCACGTGATCGGCCACAGCGAGGTGCCGGACCCGTTCCATCGCGGCGAGTTCGGCGGCGCCGACCATCACACGGATCCCGGCAGCACCTGGGACTGGCCGCGGTACATGGCCTACCTGCGCCTCGTGTCCGCACAGACCTGGAGCGGCACCGTCGATGACGGCGACGCCGGCGTCGCCCACAGCGCCGCATGGACGACCTCCACCGGCAGCTCCTCCTACGGCGGCTCCTATCTCAGCACCGCATCCCACCGGGCGGATCCCGTCTCCTACACCGTGCGCCTGCCCCACGACGACACCTACGACGTGTTCGTGCGCTGGCCGTGCGCCGCACAGCCGGCATCGGGCGTCGCCGTCCGCATCGAGACTGCGGCCGGCACCGTCCGGCGGAGCGTGTCCCAATCCCACTGCGCCGAGTGGCGCTATCTCGGCAGCTGGGCGATGACGGCGGGACGGGCCCCGCGGGTGCTGATCGGCTCACACAGCGGCAACGGCGCGTCCGTCGCCGCGGACGCTGTGCGGCTGGTCGAGACGACCGATCCCGTGCCGCCGGCGGCGGTGCAGGCGACTGCCACGCCCGCGCTCGACGGCCTCTCGTTCGCCTGGCCCGCGTCGCACGACGACATCGGCGTCGGGGCGTATCAGCTGTGGGTGGACGGCCTGCGGGCGTACGAGGGATCGGATCGGTCCGTGACCGTGCCGGAGCCCTGCGGGACGAGGCACACCGTCTCGCTGCGAGCCGTCGACATGGCGGGCAACCGCTCCGCCCGCCAGCCGTTCGGCGTCTCGACGCTGCCCTGCCCCGAGCCGGTCATGGACCTGCAGGTCACCGCCGCGACCCAGACCAGCGTCACGCTCTCGTGGCAGAGCGGGGGCGGCACGGTCTCCGGCTATCTGGTCTACATCGCCGGCGGTGCGCTGCTGACCCAGACCGCAACCCCCGGTGTCACGCTCGACAACCTTGTCTGCGGCACCACCTACACCTTCTCCGTGCGGGCGACGGACGCCGTCGGCGACCGGTCGGCACGGACGCTGGTCGACGCCACGACAGCGCCCTGCTAGATGATTGGTGCCACGGCGCCGTGCGGTCTGAGCGACCGGTAGGCAAGCAGCGCAA
>DATAHR010000269.1:0-40066 GCA_036263035.1 Gaiellales bacterium
CGGTAGGCAAGCAGCGCAAGGATCGAGGGAGGGCCGATATCGGGAATATCGGCCCGACCGAGGACGCCGCAGTTGCAAGGCCGCAGGCCTTGCAACGGTCACGACCGATCTGCGATCACGCAGATCGGGAGGGGACGCCTATCGGTCGCAGCACCCTGACGGTCGGCAACTACCGACAGTGAGGCGATCAGACGTGCGGGGTCGTGGGATCAACCATCTCGGGTCTCTACGACGCGCCACGCGTCTTGCCCATCAGGGCGGGAATCGTCCGTGCCACCAGCTTGATGTCGCCCCAAAGCGTCCAGTTGGTGACGTACAGGTAGTCGAGCACCAGCATCTCCGAGAACGGGATCTCGCTGCGCCCGAACACCTGCCACAGGCCCGTCAGGCCGGGCGTCAGGTCGAGCCGCCGCAGCCCCCAGTCGTTGACGTACTGATGCTCGTGCGGGATCAGCGGACGCGGCCCGACCAGGCTCATCTGCCCGCGGACGACGTTGAACAGCTGCGGCAGCTCGTCGATCGAGTACTTGCGCAGCACGCGGCCGACGGATGTCACTCGCGGGTCGTCGGGGATCTTGAACATGCGCGAGTCGGTGCCGATGTGCACGTTCATGTGGGCCACCTCGCCCTTGCGCTCCTCCGCGTCCGCGACCATGGTGCGGAACTTGAGGATGGTGAACGGCTGCTGGCCGCGGCCGATGCGGGTCTGCTTGAACAGCACCGGCCCCTTGCTGTTTCGTTCCAGCTTGATCGCGATCGCCACCACGAGGAACAGCGGCGCGAGCACGATCAGGCCGAGGGTGGCGCCGATCAGATCGACCGAGCGCTTGGCGATGCGGTGGCTGGCGGAGAGCACGGGCGGCGTCAGGCCGAGCAGCGGCGTGCCCTGCAGCGAGTGGAACTGCGCCTTGCTGCCCACCACCTCGAACAGCCGCGGCACGATGTCGAGCTCCACGTCGAGGTCGTTGCACGCGCGCACGATGTCCAGGCCGGCGTCGTGGCCGTCGCCGGTAAAGGCCAGCATCACGTGCTCGATGCCGTACTCGCGGACGATGCGCGGCAGCTCGTCGGTCGCGCCCAGCACCGGGACGTCCGCCAGCTCGTGGTGCATGGGCAGCGGGTCGTTGTCCACGAAGCCCGCCAGCTCGAGGCCGTAGCCGGGGTTGCGGAGGATCTTGCGCGCGATCTCCTGCCCCACCAGCCCGGCGCCGACGATCAGCGTGCGCTGCAGGAACGCGACGCGGCTGCGGATGAACACGCGGATGATGGCGCGGCCGAGCGGCAGGATGATGAGCGCGAGGAACCAGAAGAGGATCAGGCGCCGCTCGCTGGCGCGCACGGCGTCGGTCAGCCGGATGGCGACGAAGGTCACCCACACACCGACGGTGATGGCGTGGAAGAGGGGCCAGAAATCGTCAAGCGTGGTCGTGTCCGCGCGCAGCCGGTCACCCTCGTAGAGGCCGTACAGGCCGGCCAGCGCGAGCCAGCAGGGCACCGACACGAGGAACAGGATCAGCTCCTTGCCGGAGGTGAATCCGTTGCGGGAGGTACCCAGGATCAGGTGGACGGCGAGGAAGGTGAAGCCGAGCGCCCAGACGTCGGCGACGATCAGCGCACGGCGCACCAGCGTCCGGCGGGTATGCCGATCTGTGGGGTTGATCACCCCTGTGCGCCCGAGCGCCTCCACGATCTGGCCGACGTCGCCCTCCGGCTCGGGGGAGGTGTACGCTTCGTCCTCCCCGTCGACGGCTGTTCGGCGATCGTCCCGCCTCTGATCATTCACAGCCAGTGCCCTCTCCTTCCCACTGCCTCGCTTCATCGACCGTACCCCCCGTTCGGGTAGGCGTCAAGTTGGCTCCCGGGAGCCGCTTGGCGGGGCGTGGATGAGTGGGCGGGAAGTCACACATTGGACGCAGGGCTTGTCATACCGGGTCCCGAAAGTACACTGGCATAAGGGCGCCCGTCGGGCAGGTCGGGCGTCATTGTCCTCCAGATGGCACAGGAGTGTGGGTGAGTCGTGAAGCCTGAGATGACGTTCCGGCGATCGCTGCGCATGATCGCGAAGCGGTGGTGGCTGGTGTTGGTGGGTGGGGTGGTCGTGGCGCTGCTGGCATTCGCCGTCACCGCGACGCGAAGCTCGTCCTACGTGGCAACCACCGTCCTCACCCTCAACGATGTCGGCATCCAGCCGAACCCGTACGGTCAGGGCATCGTCGTCGCATCCACGCTTCCGAAATTCCCGTCGGACTGGCTGACCGACGGCTTTTACAATGAGGCTGCGGCCCAGAAGGCCTCCGGACTCCTAGGGGGTCACCCCTCCTCGGCGGACATCCTTTCGCACCTCACGGTGACGCCGCTGACCAACTCGACCATCAGGCTCGACTATCAGGGGTCCTCGAACCACGGCGCCACAATCGACGTCCTCCGGAAGTACTCAACCGCACTCATCAACGCTCGTGTCAAGCAGGAGCTCGCTCAGCTCGCGCAGGCGGAGAATGCGCTTCAGAATCAGATCCCGAACCATCCTCCGGGTGCTGCACTGAAGACGCTCAGGGAGGACGCGGCGCTCATCCTGCAGCAGCAGGGCACTCTCGCGTCGACGTTCAATACGGGATTTGAATCCAACCCAACCGGCACCGCCCACAAGGTGACCCCGGGCGGCCCGCCACCGATCATCCTGCTGATCGGAGGCTTTCTGGCCGGCGCCGCCCTCGGCGCGCTGATCGCGCTCCTGCTCGGCCGCTTCGACAAGCGCGTTAGCCGTCCGGACGACATCGAGGTGTCGGGCGTCCCCGTGGTCGACGTCGACTCCGACGCCGACGCCTCCTCGGTGCAGCTGCTCCGCTCCGAGCTGGAGCTGGCGGGCATGGGCACCCGCCTCGCCGTGATCGCCGTGACGCGCGCCACACGTGCCGAGGGATCGAGCGGCCTTGCGCTCGCACTGGCGCGGACGTTCGCAAGCGTGGGCACCCCGACCGTCCTCGTCAGCGCCGACCTCCGTGCCCGCAAGGTGCGCGCCGAGACCGGCCTGTCCGGCCTCCTCGACGGCAGCGTCAGCACGTTGCCCCTGGTGCCGCTCGAGTCGAACCTCGCCTGGCTCCCCGAGGGCAGCAGCACCGCCCTGCCGGAGACCCTGTTCTCGGCGCCGCGCGTCGAGCGGATCATCCGCGACCTCCGCGACCAGGCCGGCGTGATTGTGATCGACGCCCCGGCCGTGCTCGAGGACTCCGAGACGCTGCCGCTGCTCGCATCCTCCGACCTCGTGCTGCTCACCGTGCGGCCCAGCCGGACGACGTGGAACCCGCTCGGATCGGCCGTGACGCTGATCCAGCGCGTCGCCAAGCGGCCGCTGCACATCTGCTACGACCGTGCCGAGGAGGCCAGCTCCGTCCCGGCAGCCGCCGCCCGCCGGTCGGATGTGGCCGAGCGCCTTCATCAGGCGATCGAGGTCCCGGCCGGCTCATGACCCGGCTGCTCGTGGTCGGGCTCGACGGCGGAACGGACTCCGTCATCGGGCTTCCCGACGCCAACCTCCCGAACATCGAGGCGGTTCGCGCCGGCGGCGTCTCCGCCACCCTTACATCGACGGTGCCGCCGATCACGGCGGCCGCCTGGCCGTCGATGATGACCGGCTGGAATCCCGGCCGGCACGGCATGTACGACTTCCGCACGCTCGGCATCGAGCGCTACAGCCGGCTGTGGGGCGCCGGCCACTCGGCCTCCTTCGAGGAGGGACGCGACTTCGTCACGTCCAGCCGCTGGTCGGGCGCAGCGTTCTGGGATCAGATCGACGGACCGGCCGCGGTGCTTTCGGTGCCGATGACCTATCCCGCCTGGCCGATCGACGGCCGCATGGTGGCCGGCTTCCCGCTGCCGGACTACAGCCGAAACCACACGCAGCCGCCGGAGCTCGCGGACGAGCTTCCGCCCCTGCTCGACTTCGCCGACCGCATCGGCAAGCTCTCCGACCGCGAGCTCGCCGATCGCTGCCAGGCGCTGGTCGACCGCCAGCGTGAGATCGTCCTGCGCTGGCTGCGCGAGGACGAGCACGAGGTGGTCGTGGTCGTCTTCCAGAGCACCGACTTCGCGCAGCACCGGCTCTGGAAGTACGTCGACCAGCCGGGCCACCCGCTGCGCGATGCGCTGCTCGGCATGTACCGGTCGATCGACGGCCTGGTCGGCGAGGCGAGCGAGCTGCTGGGAGCTGACGGAACGGTGGTGGTCGTCTCCGACCATGGGTTCGGGCCGCACCCAAGGACGTTCGTGCGCACGGACCGCCTGCTGGCGGACGCCGGGTTACTGAATGCGTCCGGCAGCGCCGTCGGCGGCGAGAGCATCACCCGGGCTCTGCGCCGAGCCCCTGCGCTGCGCCGCGCGCTTCGGCGCCTCCTGGGCCGCCTGCCCGGCGGGGCACGCGACCGCATCGCCGCTCAGGCGACCGGAGCCAGCCGCGTCGACTGGGCCCGGAGCCAGGCCTACCGCATCCCGCTCTACCCGCCGGCCGAGGGGATCGTCGTGAACCTGCGCGGCCGGCAGGAGCAGGGTGCGGTCGAGCCGGGCGCGGACTACGAGCGCGTTCGCGATCGCATCATCTCGGCCATGCAGGAACTGCGCGATCCCGCCACCGGCGAGCCGGTGGTGCAGTGGGCGCGCCGGCGTGAAGACGTGTTCGCCGGGGATCACCTGGAGGAGGCGCCCGACGTCGTCGTGCTGTTCCAGCCCGCCTACAAGGGCGCATCCGGGCTTGACGAGCTGTTCGAGCCGGTGCCCGGCCAGATCCTCGACGAGTACTCCGGCGTCCACGCGATGGAGGGCATCTTCGCCGCCGCGGGACGCGGGATCCGACAGGGCGTCGACCTCGGCACGCGCAGCATCCTCGATGTGGCGCCGACGCTGCTCGCGCTGCTCGGGCGGCCGGTGCCGGCGGATGCCGACGGGTCGGTGATGGAGGACGCGCTCGAGAACGCCGCCGCCGTTCGCACCGGAGAGGCGACCGCGCGTGACCGCGACGACGCGGGCGATGCCGCGCTGACCGCCGAGGAGGAGGCGACGCTCGAGGAGTCGCTCCGTGCCCTCGGCTACCTGGAGTAGCGTGGGCGTCTACGTCGCACCCGCAGACCTGCGATCGCTCCGGCCGCCCATGGCCGGCCCGCGGGCCGGCGGCGATCTGACCTGGATTGCAGCCGCGGCCGTGTCGGCCGCCGCACTCCTGGCCGCGATCGTGCTCGGCAGCGGCACCGAGTTCCTGGCCACCGCCGGGGTGATCCCGTTCGTCATCCTGTTCGCCATCCGCCCCGCGTGGGGTGTGTACGCGATCCTCGTCGTGCGGCCGAGCATGGACCTGTGGGCGGACCGGTCGCTTGCGAATGCGGGCAGCCACTCGATCAACCCGGCATCGCTGCTGGCCGTGGTCTTCATCGCGGTGGGCGGCGCGTACCTGCTCGAGAACCGCCACCTCGTACGGCAGGCGCCAAGCACCGTCCCCTACATCGGGCTGGCCTGCATGGCGGCGCTGAGCATCGCCGTCGCGCCGTCGGCGGCCGGAGCCACCACCGAGACCCTGCGCCTGATCTCCGTGGCAGTGCTCTACATGGCCGCCTGGACGGTGGTGCGCGACCGCGAGGGGTTGAAGCGGATGGCGATCGCGCTGATCGCGTCGCTGATCGTGCCCACCGCGCTGGCGCTGTGGCAGTTCGCGCACGGCGGCTCGACGGTGATCGGCGAGATCGGCCGCTCGGCCGGCACGTTTCTGCAGCCCGATCCGTTCGGCATCTTCATGGGGTTCATGGCTGCCTTCCTGATCCCGCTCGCGCTCTGCTCGAAGCTCCGCCTGCGCTGGGCGGTGCTGCTCGCAACGCCGTTCGTCCTGGGCGCGCTGGTCGCCTCCTACACACGCACCGGCTGGGTGGGATTCCTCTTCGGCCTGTTCGTGCTGGCGGTGATCCGGTACCGCTGGATGCTCGTCCTTGGCCCGATCCTGCTGATCCTCGTCGCCGCCGCGGTGCCGAGCACCGTTCACCGGTTCAGCGACCTCAACTCGGGCCGAACCCGCTACGGGCCGGGGAACTCGCTGCGAGCGCGCCTCGACCTGTGGCGGCAGAACCTGCCGCGCGTGGAGCATGACCCCGTGCTCGGCAACGGGTTCAAGGCGATCGTCGAGGACACGGCGGGCACGCGCGCGGTGGGCGTCAACGTGCAGCAGGGTGCGCACTCGCACAGCGACTTCGTGCGGGCGATCGTCGAGCTTGGCGTGCCCGGGTTCGTGTTCTTCTGCTGGTTGCTGTTCGGCATGTGGGCCGCCTGCCGGCGGTCGTACCGGCGCGCCCGTGACGCGGGTGACCAGGTGCTGGCCGCGCTGTCGCTCGGCTCGCTGGTGGCAGCCTCGGCGTACATCCTGATGAGCTTTGACTCCAACCTGATGACGCAGGTGGCCGTATCCGGCACCTTCTGGTCCGTGGCGGCGGTCGGCCACGCGGCGGGACGCGTCGAGCTTGCCTGGCCAGACGAGCAGTGAGCGCTGAGACGGCGGCGGTGCCGGCCCGCGTGCTGATGGTGAACAAGTTTCACTACCCGCGCGGCGGAGCGGAGCACTACATGTTCAGGCTCGCGGGCCTGCTCAAGCAGCGGGGCACCGAGGTCGATTACTTCGCGATGCGGGATGCGAGGAACCTGCCCTGCCCGACCGACCGCTACTTCGTGTCGGAGGTGAGCTTCGAGCAGCCGCCGCAGGGCCTGTCGGGCCGCATCGGCATGGCGGGGCGCATGGTCTATTCGCGCGAGGCGCGCAGCAAGATGGGGCGCCTGCTGGCCGACCGCACGCCCGACCTCGCCCACGTCCACAACATCTACCACCAGCTGTCCCCCTCGCTGCTCGCGCCGCTGCGCCGGCGCGGGGTGCCGGTCGTGATGACCGTGCACGACTTCAAGCTGGTGTGCCCGGTCTACAGCCTGCTGTCGCATGGCGAGATCTGCGAGCGCTGCGTCAGCAATGGTTTCGGGCCGGCGGTGCGCCATCGCTGCAACCGCGGCTCGCTCTCCGGCAGCCTGCTGGTCGCCGGAGAGACATGGGCGCACCGGCGCCTCGGCCTCTACCGCGACGGCGTCGACGTGTTCATCACCCCGTCGGCGTTCGCCCGCGACAGGCTGATCACGGGGGGCTACCCCGCGGAGCGGATCGTGGTCGTGCCCAACTGCGTCGTGGCGGACGACTACCACCCGCTCCACCGGGCCGGTGATCACGCGCTCTACGTCGGGCGGCTGTCGCGCGAGAAGGGCGTGGAGGTGCTGGTGCGGGCGGCGGCCGCATCGGGCGCACGGGTGAAGATGGTCGGCGACGGCCCGCTGCGGCCGACCCTGGAGCGGATGATCGCCGAGTCCGGGGCGGACGTCGAGCTGCTCGGCTTCCGCAGCGGCGAGGAGCTGTCGGCCGCCGTGCAGGCGGCGTCGGCTGTGGTGATGCCCTCGATCTGCCATGACAACTGCCCGCTGGCGGTGATCGAGGCGATGGCGTGGGGCAAGCCGGTGATCGGCAGCCGCGTCGGCGGCATCCCCGAGCTCGTCCGCGACGGCGAGGAGGGCCTGCTCGTGCCCCACGGCGACACGGCGGCGCTCGGCGCCGCGATGCTGCGCCTGCAGGAGGATCCGGAGCTGGCCGAGCGCATGGGACGGGCCGGGCGTGCGCGGGTCGAGGCGCACTACGACGCCGGTCCGCACTACCGTGCGGTTGCGGCGGCCTACCGGCTCGCGGCCGAAATGCGAAGGGCGGCTTAGTGAAGATCGCGATGGTCGGTCAGAAGACGAACGTGACGCGCTTCGGCGGGATCGAGCGCCACGTCGGCCTGCTCGCGGACAGGCTCGCGGAGCGTGGGCACGAGGTGACCGTGTTCACCCGCAGCCGCTACGGCGAGCCGGTCAGGCCCTTCCGGGGCGTCTCTCTGGTGCGCCGGCCCTGCGTGCCCAGCAAGCACCTGGAGGCGATCACGCACTCCACGCTCTGCTCCCTGGAGTCCGGGCTGCGCGGCTACGACGTCGTGCACTTCCACGGCGTCGGCCCGAGCCTCGCCATCCCGTTCGCGAAGCTGACGGGCCACGCGGCGGTGATCGCCACGGTTCACGATCAGGACTACAACAAGGACAAGTGGTCGCCGTTCGCGCGGCGGATGCTGCGCGCGGGCGAGGCCAGCGCCTGCCGGCGCTCCGACCGGGTGATCACCGTGGCCAGGTACATCCGCCAGCACCTGCAGCTGGCGTACGGCTGCACCGCGGAGTACATCCCGAACGGCAACGACCCGCTGCACGTGCAGCCGCCGGGGCCGGCGCTCGCGGAGCACGGGCTGGAGGCGGGGAACTACCTGCTCTTCCTCGCCCGGCTCGTACCCGAGAAGGGGTGCGATGTGTTGATCCGCGCGGTGCGCGAGAGCTCCACGCCGTACCGCCTGGCGGTGGTCGGCGGGGCGAGCTACTCCGACGAGCACGCCGAGCAGCTGCGGCGGCTCGCGGGCGACGATCCGCGGATCGCTTTCCTCGGCTTCCAGTCGGGCGACGCCCTCGACGAACTCCGCACCAACGCAGGGGCGTACGTCATGCCGTCTCGGCAGGAGGGGCTGCCGCTGGCCCTGCTCGAGATGCTCTGGTACGGCATGCCGGTGATCGCCAGCGACATCCCAGCGGTGCACGAGGTCGACGGGGCGGTGCCCGACGACCGGCTGACGCGCGTGCCGCCGGGCGACGTGGAGGCGCTGCGCCGGGCGATCGAGGCCCTGCCGTGGCCTGGCGCGGTGGCCGCGCACGGCGAGCTGAACTGGCCGACCTGGGCGGAGGTCGCCGAGCAGGTGGAGGGCGTGTACGAGCGCACCCTCGCGCGGCGCGGCCGTCGCCGCGCCGCGTAGACACACCACGCCGCCGCGCCTGGGTTCCGCGACCGGTTGCGTCTGGCGCGGTTCGGGGAACGCCCGTACACTCGGTGCAGCGGGCGGCGGCACGGCCGTCCACCAACCGAGACTCCGAACCGAGTGGGGGCCCCTCCGCAGTGCCAACGCCTACCCCGAATCGACGTGGTCGTGTGCGCGCCCTCCGTGCGCTCGCGGCGGTGATGCTGGTCGCCGTCGGCGCGCTCGCCTCGGCGCCGAGCGCGCTGACCGCGACGATCAACACCGCCTTCAACGGCACGGTCTCCGCCACGGGGACGAAGTACCGGACGCACACCATCAGCGTCGTCGCGCCGGGGACGATCTCGATCACGCTCGACTGGGACACCACCGCGGCGAACCTGACGCTGTTCCTCACCGACCCCGCCAACACCCAGGTGGCCGCGGTGACGAACTCCTCCAAGCCGAAGACCATCTCCTTCTCCGCCACCCTGAGCGGCACCTACAAGATCGGCGTCAAGGCGGCCACCGGCACAGCGAACTACACCGTGCAGGCCAGCTATCCGGGCGCCGATTCGACCGGCTCCGGCCGCGTCACGTTCCAGAAGGCGATCGGGTTCAGTGGGCCTGCCGGGCTCTACGCCTACGGCATGGACTGGGATCCGACGGACAACACGATCCTGGTCGGGGATTACTGGAACTACCGGGTCTGGCGCTACGACACGAGGGGCAACCTGATCGGCCTCGTCTCCCAGCACGCGCTGGGCGGCGTGGCGGGCGGCATCACGGCGCCCTACGACATCGAGGCCGATCCCACCGACACCGACGCGAACGGCAATGCGGCGCTGTGGGTGGCCGACCAGGGCAGCTCGCGCTTCGTCGAGTTCAGCCACTCGGGCAAGTGGCTGCAGACGATCGGCAAGGCCAATCCCGGCGAGGCCACCGGCACCGACGCCAAGCATCCCGGGGCGAGCTATGCGCAGGGCTGCGGCGGCGGCGCCGAGCAGATCCCGACGCACATCGTCGTCGACACGGTCTTCGACACCCACTACATCTACGTCTCCGATCCGCGCTGCCGCAACGTCTACATCTTCGACCACCAGGGCGGCTTCCACGGCCAGCTCGACTGGACAGGGTCGGGTGTGGGCACGCCGATCCCCCGAGGCGTGGCCGAGGACGCGCAGGGCTACATCTACGTGGCCGAGTACAGCTCGCGCAGGATCTTCGTGTTCGACCCCTCCACGAAGAAGATCATCGGCTCGATCGGGCCGCAGAGCGACGAGAACGATGTCCGCGGGCTGGACATCGATCAGACCAATCACCTGATCTACACGGTCGGCGCGTACTGGAACCGCGTGTACGAGTTCTCCTTCGACCCGGCCAAGGTGGCCGCCGGCACCGGCGCCTCCAGCATCGTCGGCACGTTCGTCAACGAGTGGCGAAACATGGACGGCAGCAACGGCAACGGTCCGCAGCCGCTCGACTCGATCAGGTTCCCCGCCGTTGACGGCCAGGGCAACGTGTACGTCGGCGAGACGTGGGGGTGCGACGCCTGGTGCACGGGCTCGCCGTACGGCTACGGCGTCGAGAAGTACACCCCCGGCGACATCTCCGCAAAGCCCAGCTGCACGGTCACGACCGCTCCGATGGCGCAGTCCACGTGCGCGGGCGCGACCCGCGCCGCGTGGGCGATCGGGCCGCAGCCACCGCCGCGCGGCGGTTTCAACCAGCAGAACGGCATCGCCATCAATCCGACCGACAACTCGCTGTTCGTGGTCGACACCTTCGAGCAGCGCGTGCAGAAGTTCGACACGACGTCGACGTGCACGTCATCGGGCAGCTGCCCGGCCTGGCTGCTGCAGTGGGGCTCGCGGCAGCCTGCCAGCCCGGCGTCGGACGGCTTCGGCTACCCGAGGGCCCTCACGTTCGGCGACGACGGCCGGGTATGGGTGGGCGACAACAACAACGCCGTGATCGCGTTCAATCCCGACGGCAGCTTCGTGCATCGCTACGGCTCGCAGGGCCCGTCGCCCGGCATGTTCAAGGGCGGCGTGCAGGGCGTCCACGTCGAGAACGGGAAGGTCTACGCGACGGACGTGGCCGGGTGCCGGCTGCAGGTGTTCGACGAGGCAAAGCTGCTCACCGCGAGCAGCATCGCGACCGCCCCCGCGGGCACGCTGCTCGAGAACCTCGGCACCTGCGGTACCGGGGTGAACCAGATGACCGCGCCGCGCGGCGTGGCGGTGTCACCGGACGGGAACACCGTCTACGTCGCCGAGACCGGCACCAGCCGGATCAGCGTCTGGAACCTGGCGACGAACTCGGCGACGACGGCCAAGCCGGTCTGCGGTGGCAAGGGCCTCGCCCAGCCGTGGGGCATCACATGGGACCCGTCGAAGACGTGGCTCTACATCGGTGACGTCAAGAACGTCAGGGTCGTGCGCTGGAACCCGACGACGAATGCCTGCCAGGTGGTCGTCACCCCGGCCGACGTGCCTCCGAGCGTGGGCTTCCTGGGCGCGAACTTCGTGGAGTTCGACTCGAACGGGCTGATGTACGTCAGCGACAACGCCCGGCACGTCGACGTGTTCCAGGTGACCGGCTAGATCCAGCAGAAGCCCGGAGGCGGCCGTCCGGAGTCGTAGAGCGCCGGCAGCTTGCTGGTGCAGCCGCCCTTGAAGATGACGCGCTCGCGCCACTGGGCGGGCGAGATCGGCCGGGCCGCCAGGATCGGGTAGTAGACGCCGAACAGGGCGAGCGCCGCGCACGCGAACACGGCCACCGCGACCCGTCCGGCCGTCCGGCTCCACAGCCGGTCGGCAACAACAGCCAGCGCCAGGCACATGAAGGGCACGATCGGCAGCATGTAGAACAGGTAGAGCTGCTCCCGGTTGATCGCGACGATGAACCACGGCAGGTAGAGGCAGGCGGTCACGGTCACGATCACCGCCTCGGCCGACCACGGGTCGCGGCGGCGCGCCCAGCCCCATACCCCGTAGCCCACGGCCGGGATCGAGGCCCACCACACGAGCGGGCTGCCCATCCCCAGCACCTCCCGGTAGGCACCCGCCGGCGTCGTGCGGAAGTAGTAGACGACGGGCCTGCGGATCAGCGGCCAGGACCATGGCGGCGACTCGTACGGCTGCGAGCCGGTCAGCCCCGACTGCCTGGTCAGCATCAGGTGCTGCCGCCGCAGGAACGCGCGGAACCAGAAGTCCCCCTTCCATGGCTCCGTCAGGAGCGTGCCGTGCAGGACGTGGATGTACGAGGCCAGGTACACGGCCAGCGGAGCGACCAGCAGCGACCCGACGATCGGCCCCACCTGCGATCGCAGGCTCCGTCGTCCGTCCGGACGGGCCAGCTCCCAGATCACGGTCAGGATCAGGATCGCGAGCAGCGCGCCGAGGCCCGACCACTTGCAGGCGATCGCCGCCCCGGCACACGCGCCGGCCGCGAGCCGCCAGGGACGCGCCAGCCTGCCGTCGCGCAGCGCGCCCTCGCGCAGGTGGTCGCGGTCGATCACGGCGCAGAGCACCGCGGCCAGGACGAAGAAGGCGACGAAGATATCGAGCATCGCCAGGCGGGAGTGGAGGAAGTGCAGGAAGTCGATGGCCAGCAGGCCGGAGGCCACCGCAGCGCCGACCGTCGACCCGATCAGCCGCCGGCCGAGCAGGTAGAGCATCGGGATCATCAGCGTGCCGGCGATCAGCGACGCGATCCGCCAGCCGCTGCTGTGGAACCCGAGCACCTCGATCCCCGAGGCGATCAGCCACTTTCCAAGCGGCGGGTGCTCGGGGGCGATCTCGTGCGCTTGGCCGCAGAGCGATGCCGAGCGATGCAGCAGCCAGCAGGCGTCCGGGCCGTAGATGCCCTCGTCGAAGTAGCTGGGCGGCCGCGTCAGGTGCCATCCGCGGATCAGCCCCCCGGCCACCGTGAGGAGTCCCATCAGCGAGAGGTCGAGACGGGTCAGCCCGCTGCGGTTCACGCCTCGGCTGCCGCGCTGCGCTCGTCCCGGATGGCTTCGAAGTAGGCCATCCGGTCGGACTCGTCGCCGCCGGCGGCAACGATCGCGCGCCTCCGCCCGACCATGCCGCCCAGCCTGTCGCGCGTGTCACCCGCGACGCGCCCGGCAAGCGCGCGAACGCTCGCGGCCAGCCCGCCCCGCGTCGCCCGCGTCACCGACCGCGCCAGGCTCGGCTGGTTCGGCGGGCGCCCGGCGGGCGAGAGCCGCTCGCTCCCGCGGATGATGCCCTGCCACACCCTGCTGCCGCTGAGCCGGTCGAGCACGTCCTCGGGCACGGGTCGGCCCAGGAGCTGCGCGCTTCGGCGCAGGCTGACCGCCGCGACCTCGCCGACGCGCCAGCTCTCGGCGCGCCGCACGACCTCGTCCCAGTCCAGGCCGGGATCCGCCGCGGCGCGGTCGACGTCTTTCAGCCAGGCCAGCTTCGACGCGCCCGAGAGGGCGGCGTGCACCGCCAGCTGCAGCAGCGTGTCGGCCGGGTCGAGCGTCAGCACGGTCGGGCCGTCCAGCGAGACGGTGCGCGCGCGGGCGAACAGCGTGTCCATGTCGACGTTGAAGCTGTGGCGCACGGTCGAGCGGTTGAGCAGGTGCCAGTGGACGTCCACGGAGGTGCCGAAGCGGGCGGTCATGTGCAGCTGCCCACGCATCTCGCGCCGGATCACACGCCAGTTGCGGTCGACCATGTCGCATCCGCTCGCGAGCAGCACGGTGATGGCGTCGCCGAAGAAGGCCCGCGGGATGACCAGATCGAGGTCGCCGTATGCCCGGAGGTCGTTGCGTGGGTAGACGACCTCGGCGAGCACCGGGCCCTTCACGACCATGAACGGGATCCCGGCCTCGTCCAGGGCGGCGCTCATGGCCGTCAGTTCGCCGATCACCTTCATGTGGTGCGTCAGGTTGAGGTGGTAGACGGTGGCGAGCAGCGAACGGAGCTCCGCATCCAGCTCCTCGACGCCGCGGGTGGCGAGGTAGAGGATGTTGGTCAGGCCGTGCTCCGCTGCGGCGTTGCCCACCTGGGCGGCGCCGGCCTGACGCACCAGGTCACGGATGCCGTCCGGCGGCTGCGTCCAGTCGTGCTCGACGGCGCACCGGCGAAGCAGCTCGAAGACGTCGGACTGCCTCATGAGAACCGCGCCATCTCCTCGTGCCCGGCTCGCCCCGGCGGCGGCCCCACGTCCGTGCCGTCGATCTCGACCCAGGCGTGCGCGTCCTTCGTCATCGCCTCCTTCGGCAGGCCGATCACCAGCACCGCCGGGTCGCCCTGCTCCCGCAGCAGGCGGTACATCACGAGCGCATTGAAGATGCAGCGCGGGCGATGGGAGCCGACCCGCAGCGTCCGGTCGATCGCCCACGCAAGCTGGCGGGGCGGGATGCGGTCGCCGTTTCGCGGCGTCACGTCGCCGAAGTGCGCGGCCAGGTCCGGGAGCGGCTCGCGCGACAGCCGGCGGCGAACCGCCGCGTACGTCCGCAGGATGCGCAGCGCAAGGCGCACCCTTCGCACGGGCGGCATTGGGCCGGATGACCTCAGCTCTCGCACAGCTCCACCACGCGGGATACCACCTCGGGCAGGGACTCGAAGGTCAGCGGCCGGATCAGGTCGTAGACCGGCACCGCCCGCACGAGGTCGCCCAGCTGCTCGAACGCCCGCGCCCGGTCGTCGGCCTGCGGGATGCGAAAGGCCAGCACCCACAGGTCTCGGAGCGCGACCATGGGAGCCGCCCGCTCCAGCCGCACCTCGTCATCCGTGCCGATGCGGAGCAGGACGACGGCTGCGATCGGCACCGGGGCGGCATCCCCGCGGCGATCGGGGTCGATGGCGAGATTGATGCGCGTCGCGGTCGAGGCCGCCTTGCTCATCCCCGCCGGGATCTCCCGCAGCCCTCCCGCCCGCATGCGAACGACGGCCGGGCCGGGCATCACGACCGGATCCGGCTGGAAGCTGACGCGGGAGATGTCCTCGGTCAACAGCCGGTAGCCGGCCGAGTGCAGCGCGAGCGCCAGCGTCGTTTTGCCGTGCTGGCCCGGCGCGGCGACGATCACCGCCCTGCCGGCGTGCTCGACGGCGGCGCCGTGGATCGACAGATCGCCGAGGCGCGTGAACGTCACCATCATCGGGACGCCCCACAGGTGCACCTCGCGGCGGACGATCTGGTCGGTGACGGGCACCTCGATGGTGCGGTCGAAGGGGGCGATCCGGAACCAGCCCACCCCGTCGGCCCAGAAGTCGTAGATATGGCCCCCGCCGAACAGCCGGCCGGCCACCCCGTTTGGGGTCAGCCAGTCGAGCAGGTGCGGTTCGTCGTGATGCGGCTGATCGCCTCGCATCTCGGCCACGGCCAGCTCGTCGGAGCTCGTCCCCGGCCGCGTGAACTGCAGGTCGATCTCGCTGGCGATGGAGAATCCGAAGCAGCTCTGTGGGGCGGCGGCGTTCACCAGGCGGCCAGGAAGGCGTGGGCCGAGGTCAGGTCGCGCGCCCAGCAGTACTCCCAGAGCGAGAAGTTGCCCTGGTCGAGACGTTCGGACAGCCGCCGGTAGTCGACGCCCGGGATCCGGTAGTCGGGATCCTTCACGTATCGGCGCATCAGGTCGTAGTCGGCGTGCGAGAGCAGGTGCTCGCCGAACACGGTCTTGTCCCTGCGATCAAGGATCTCGTCGGGCAGCCGCCCCCGCAGGGCCCGCTTGACCAGCGTCTTTCTGCGCGTGTCGGGGAACTTCACCTCCGCCCGCAGGCTGAGGAAGAACTCCCACAGGTCGACGTCCACGAAGGGCCGGCGGACGTCGACGCCGTGCATGTCTGCGACCAGCTCGTCAGCGGCCAGCGTCTCGGACGAGCCCCCGAAGGACGCGGTCTGCAGATCGGTCCAGCGCTGCCGGGCCGGTGAGAGCAGGTCCGGGCGCGGGATCGTCGTCACGTCGCGCTTGGTGATCCAGTCCGGGGGCGGCACCGACCGCTGCACGCCCCGCCAGTGCAGGTAGCGGTTCGTGAGCCTGCCCGGGGCGATCGCCGGCACGAACTGCTTGAGGATGAACGGCCAGCCCGCACCGCGCCTGCGCTGTGTCCGAACCAGCGAGGCAACCGCGCCCAGCCTGCCGTGCACCAGCAGGTGCCCGGCCAGATGGCCCCGGTTGTCGATCACGTACTCGGCCAGCTCACCGGTCAGCAGCGTGCGGATGCCCATCGACCGCGCAAGCCCGTAGTTCTCGTCGAGCTCGGGGAGCGACACGATCGGGGTGGGCGAGTCGAGCAGCGCGCACCAGCGCTGGACGTCGTCCAGCCCCTTGGCCTGCGGGCGGTAGGTGTGCAGCGGCATGTCGAGGTACCCCGCGACCATCTCGATCCACACCCGCTCGTCCACGCTCGGAAGGTCGGGGAACACGGCCGAGAGCGCCTTCACGGGTGATCCGTACCGCTCGACGTGGCCGGGCGCGGCGAACGCAGCCACCGCCGGCGAATCGATGCCGCCCGACAGGGACACGCCGTCGTCGCCTGTCATGCAGCGGTCGACCGCCTGGCCGAACAGCTCGACGAAGCGCTCGATCGCCTGCTCCTGGGTGTACCGGCCGGTCTCGATCAGGCGCTCCGGCTCCCAGTAGCGCTGCGTGGTGTGGCCGCCTGAGCGTCCCGCCGTCATCACCGTCGCCGCGGACAGGCGCCGCGCGCCCTTCAGCGCGGCCGGCGCGTCGGGACCGCCGCCCTGCCCGTAGAAGATGTGCTCCACCGCGTCGAGGTCGGGCTCCCTGCTCAGCCCCGCGCCGGCGACCACCTGCTTGGCCTCGCTGGCGGCGTGGAACCCATCCGCATCATCGCGGTAATAGACCGCCCGGAAGCCGACCTGGTCGCGGAACAGCCAGAGCTGGTCACCGTCGGTGACGGCTGCGGCGAACTGCCCGCGGAGCCGTGCCGGTGCGGCGGCCCCCCATCTGCGAAACGCCGCCGCCAGCACGTCCGCCTGCGTATCGCCAGGCCCGGGCTGTCCGTTCGACGAGAGCCCCCGCCGGAGGTCGGCCTCGTTGTCGAGGCGGCCGGCGAGCGCAGCAACCAGGCCGTTCTGGGCCGAGATCGAGGCATCGTCGCGATCCTCGTGGCGGCTCACGCCGAGCACGACCGATCCGACCTCGCGCGTCTCTAACTGGGTGCCGCGATGGGGCGCGGCCTGCAGCATCCGGCGAACCCGCTCGGGCTCGGCCGGACCGGTCCGGACCAGTCGTGCTGCGAGGGAGGCCATTCACCCTCAGTGTAGTGATGGGGCCAGTCGTGTCCAGACGGGTGAAACAGCGATAAATCGTCATCCTCGGGGGTTGACTCTGGATGCCGCACGGGTATATTTGCCTTGGCTTCGTAGTTTGTGACCGACGAGGGGGTAGTACGAGATGAAGTACGCAGCGCCGGTCGTGGTGGACTTCGGTTCCATCTCGGACCATACGTTCCATCACACCAACTCGCAGGGTCATGTCGTCCACAAGGACCACATCACCTGCGAGATCGACAAGTTCGGCGAGTTCTCGTGCGGTGGGCACGGCGGCTCGGTCGACCAGTAGAGGTCGCAGCTGGACAGGCTGACGTCTTCGTCCGGGGACGCTGAACCCCCGGGCGTCCTGGACGCTCGAGACGTCGCGCGTTCGTTCGGCGCGAACACTGTGTTGTCCGGCGTCGACCTTCGGGTCGGCGCCGGACGCATTTCTGCGCTGCTCGGCCCGAACGGCGCGGGGAAGACCACCTTCCTCCGTATCGTCACCGGCCTGCTGCTTCCCGAGTCGGGAAGCGTCCATGTAGCGGGTATCGACGTGGCGGCCGATCCCATGGCCGCCCGCCGGCACATCGGGGTCGTCCCGTCCGGAGATCGCACGTTCTACATGCGCATCTCCGGCATCGAGAATCTGGCGTTCTTCGGGCGGCTCTATGGCCTCTCCCGGCGGGAAGCCCTCGCCCGCGCGGAGCGGCGGCTCACCGACGTCGGCCTCTCCGACGCAGGAGGTCAGCGGGCGGGGTTGTATTCGCATGGCATGCAGAAGCGGCTGTCGATGGCGCGTGCGCTGCTCATGAACCCGGAGCTGTTGGTCGTGGACGAGGCGACCGACGGCCTCGACCCGGAGGGCGCCCGCCGCATCCAGGATCTGGTGCGTGGAATCGCCGACACCGGCACGGCGGTGATCTGGACGACGCAGCGCCTGGACGAGATCCGCGGGTTCGCAGACGCCGTCACCGTCCTTGACCGGGGGCGCACGACGTTCGCGGGGACCGTCGAGGATCTGATGCTCCAGTCGACCTCGCGTGCCTACTTCGTACGCCTGCGCGGCGCAGGCGACGCGGCGACGGATGCGGAGCTGGACCGGGCGAACGGGGCGCTCGGATCCCAGGGGACGCTCTCACGGGCAGGTGGCGACCGCGAGCATCTCCGCCTCGACCTGACCGAGGGCGCCGTGCTGGGAGAAGCGCTTGCGGCGGTCTCGGGGGCGGGCCTGACGGTGCTCGACGTGGCGCAGCAGCGCTCGGAGCTGGAGCAGTCCTTCCTCAGGTTGACCACTCCGCGAACGTGACCGGGGCACAGGCGAACCCGCTCGCCGAGCTGGCGAAGCTGAGCGCGTTCCTGCGCCGTGACGTGCTCACGCGGCTCAGCTACCGCACGGCCATCCTGGCCGACTGGTTCAGCCTGTTCTCCCAGGCGCTCGTCTTCTACTACGTCTCGAAGGTCGTGAACCCGGCCAGGATCCCGAGCAGCGGCGGCCAGCGGACGACCTACATCGCGTACGTCACGGTCGGCATCGCCGTCAGCGGCCTGCTTGCGATCGGCCTTGCCCGGCTGGTCAACGTGATCCGCCAGGAGCAGTTCATGGGCACCCTCGAGTCGCTGATGGTCACGCCGACGACCGCCAGCGTGATCCTGCTCGGCTCGGTGGTCTACGACCTGATCTACGTCCCCTTCCGCACGATCATCTTCCTGGTGATCGTGTCGATCGGGTTCGACGTCAGCTTCGTCACCTCCGGATACATCCCCGCGCTGGTCATCCTCGCGGCGTTCATCCCGTTCGTGTGGGGGATCGGGTCGATCGCATCCGCGTGTGTGCTCACCTTCCGCCGCGGCACGGGCGTGCTCGGGTTTGCCACCTTCGTGCTCACCTTCACCTCCGGCGCCTACTTCCCCGTCTCGCTGTTTCCGGGCTGGGTCGGAGAGATCGCGAAGATCAACCCGATCGCCGTGACCATCACCGGGATGCGGGAGCAGCTGATCGGGGGCGCCGGCTGGGACGACGCGCTCACCGTGCTGGCGAAGCTGATCCCGATGTCGGGTATCACGCTGCTGCTCGGGCTGCTGGCGTTCCGGCTTGCCATGCGCCGCGAGCGCCGGCTGGGTACGCTCGGGCTGTACTGATACCTCGCAAGGAGGCTCGATGATCGACCAGGCAACCAGGATCCGCCGGAACCCGGACGTCGTCTTCCGACAGCTGGAGGAGGAGCAGGGCGGCGTGCTGCTGCACCTGCAGTCCGGCGAGTATCACGGCCTGAACGACATGGGGTCGCTGATCTGGCGCCTGATCGAGAACGAGACAACCTTCACGGACCTGGTCGCCGGTGTGCGGGCGGAGGTCGAGGACGCCCCCGACCAGATCGACCAGGAGGTGTCCGACTTCCTGGACGATCTGAACAAGCGGGATCTGGTCGAACTGCTCCCCTAGCGGGTGGCAATCATCACGACGTAGCCCGGGAGCTCCGCGCGAGCCGCGCCAGCGGCCCGGGCAGGAAGCCGTCCTCGTCGTCGAACGCCGACGTCAGCACGAGGGCGGCCGCATAGGCGAGGGTCGCGCCGGCCGCGCCGCCGAGGATGGCGAGCGCGGCCGGCGCACCGTCGAGCGCAATTCGCAGCAGGCCGGCGACTACGACGAACACGGCCAGGGCGACGCTGACCGGCTGCGCCCAGCGGCCGAACGGCTGCATGTGCAGCACGTCCCACACCTGCCAGAGCCGGAAGACGTTCCACGCCACGATCGAGATGCCCCAGGCCAGGCCGGCGCCGACCATCCCGTAGGGCGGGATCAGCAGGAGGTTGAGCACCACGTTGAGTACGAGCGCGGCGACGCTGTTCTTGAGCACCAGATCTGAGCGTCCGATCATCGTCACGACGTGGCCGCAGGGGCCCGTCGCGGCGTTGACCGTCTGGCCGATCGCGAGCAGCGCCATCGGCCACGCCCCGCGGCTATAGGACGGCGCGTAGAGCAGCGTCACGATCGGCGTGGCGAACAGCGCCAGGAACAGGAGCGGCGGGCAGCCCGCGATCGTCGACCACTTGGTCGCAAACGCGTACATCCGCGCCAGGCCGGCCCGGTCGGAGAGCGCATACATGCGGCCGATCTGGGGCTGGAACGCGATGCCGATCGGCAGGATGAACATCATGCCGAACAGCACCGTGCGCGTTGCGATCGAGTACACGGCGACGTCTGCGGGCGGCCGCCAGAGGCCGAGCAGCAACGTGTCTGCCCAGAGCAGGCCGACCCCGGCCAGGGACGCGCCCCACTGGTTGGCGCTGAACCGGATCAGGTCGCGTGAGTCGACCGCCCTCGCCTGCCGGTAGCTGCCCAGCACGCCCCGCGCCGCCAGGGCGGCGGCGGCCAGCGTGATGTACGAGGCGACCGTGAACGCGACGGCGGTGCCGTCCAGGCCGGTGCCCAGCGCGAGCGCGCCGGCGACGAGCACGACGCGGACGACCCCGTCGGTGATCTGATCGACCAGGACGTACGCCTTCATCCGCCCGGTTCCGCGCGTCGCCCCGATCAACACCATCTGCAGGACGACGGCGGGCAGCGACAGCACCATCACCCGCAGCACGAACGTCAGGTCGTGTGCGCCGAACAGCGTGGCGACCTGCGGCGCCAGCCCGAAGACGACTGCGGCGATCACGACCGATGCGCCGCCTGCCAGCAGCGCTGACAGTGCCACCGCGCCGCGCGCGTGTCCGAACTCGCCGCGCGCCCGGTGGACGGCGACGTAGCGGACCGCCGTCACGTCGAGGCCGAGCACTGCCAGAACGGACAACAGTCGCACGGCCGCGAAGCTCTCGAAGAAGATGCCGGCGGCGCGCTGGTCGAGCCACCGGCCGATCATCAGCACCAGCGCGAACTGGAGGGCGTTCGCGGCGGCGAGTCCGACGAAGTTGAAGGCAGATCGCTGGACGAGCGCGGTGGTCTCCGGCTTGGCTGCGTCCGCGCTCACGGTGCTTCCAGTCTACGCTCGGCTCCGCCGAAGCGCGATGGTGAAGATCGCTTCCGGCATGTCGATAACCCCGTTCGGGTCCGGGGGGATCCGACGACCTGGCGGCGGCCGGGGTCCCCCTGCAAACACACCAGGGGGTTCCACACATGAGACGCTTTATCGCCGCCGTTGCCGCGGCATGCGCGCTTGCTGCGGCTGTTCCCGCCGCATTCGCGAGCAGCTTCACCGCTCAATCGGCGAACTTCGCAGATACCACCGCCGGCATCCACCTCTGGGCACCGATCCACGAGCCGGGCGGCAGGTTCGCAAGCCAGGCAGATGCCGTGGCGGCCGCCCGCCGCTACGACCTCATCACCATCCGTATCGGGCAGCTGGACAGCTACACCGCCGCCATGCGCGCGGCCAACCCGAAGCTGCGGATCTACGTGTACGTCAACGGCACCTACCTCTACAAGGCAAACCGCTCGCAGGTGTCGGCCTCCATCCTCGCCCACACCGCGACGGGCGCCCTGGTCCAGTCGAACGGCTTCGGCAACTACCTGGGCACGCCGACGAACACCGGCTGGATCGCCTACAAGCAAAAGGAGTGCCAGAGCGCGATCGCTGCCACCGGGGCGGACGGGTGCTACCTCGACATGCTCGGGAGCGCACCGACGATGCCGGGGTACAACACCGGCCTTCCCATCAACCCGGCGACGGGCAAGGTGTGGACGAAGTCGGAGTGGCTGCATGCCACGGCTGCCCTGGCCGGCAAGGTGTCGGCATACGTCGGCAAGCCGATGCTCGGCAACGGCTTTGGCAACGGGCCCCGGTACTTCGACGCAACCGCGCCGTCGAAGATGCTCTTGAGCGGGGCCGTGGGCTCCACCGCCGAGGCATGGCTGAAGGCTCCGTCGGCTTCTGCCACCACCTACGAGACCGAGTCGCTGTGGAAGAAGGACGTCGACCTGCTCGGCGATGCCAATGCGGCCGGCGGTATGGCGCTGGCCATGACCAAGACCTGGGGCGGCGGCACAGCGGCGCAGAAGGAGGCCTACCGGCTGTATGCGCTCGCGAGCTTCCTGCTCGGCAACGCCGGCCACTCCTACTTCTACTTCTCGGCGAACACGCCCGACAAGGCCACGGTCGATTCGCCGCTCTACCACCTCGCACTGGGCTCGCCGACAGGCCTCTACACGCACACCGGCGGGGTGTACCAGCGTTCGTTCAGCAATGGCCGCGTGGTGGTCAACCCGTCGACGGCGACCGTGCGGCTCGCCCTGGGAACGACGTGCCGCACCCCCTCAGGTGCGTCGGTCACCTCCCTGACGCTGGCACCGCACACCGCCCAGATCCTGACGCTGGGCTAGCCCGCTAGGAGAGCTGCCGGTCGAGCGCGGCGTCGAGGCGGGCCGTCAGCTCGTCGCAGTGCCGGCGGATGACCGGATCGATGTCGAGCGGCCGGCGCTCCGGCGCCGGCCGCCGCTCGATGTGCGCCGAGAGGCTCGGATCGAACGGGAAGTCGAGGAACGCGCACAGGGCCCGCATGTTGGCGTCGGGGTCTGCCAGGAACCGGTCGTATGAGGCGAGCGCCACATCCTCACGGGCCTCGAGCCCCTGCTCGAAGTAGAGCGAGTTGCGCACGTACCAGAACAGCGCGGCGGCCGACTCCGGCGTCATCGCGGCGTAGTCGAAGCTCTCGATCAGCGCCAGGTTCTCGGCCGAGAGGCCGCGCGCCTGCCAGCGGTCGCGGCCGCGCCCGGCGGCGATCTCCCCGAGCACGTTCAGGTTGTTCGCCCCGAACTTGGCCAGCGCCGAGCGCACCCGCCCGTCCACGTTCCGGTATGCCCAGACGGCCCGGCCGTGGCTGGGGGTGCCGAGCGTGTCGAGGATCTCGCCCACCCGATGCGAGTCGCACAGCGGCTTGAACAGCACGTAGCGGTGCCCCGAGCGCATGACGAGATCACGGATCACCGGGTCGGGCCGCAGCTGGAAGCGTTCGAAGGCGTCGCCGTCGTTCTCGTTTCGCACCTCGAACTCCGGCGAGCGCTCGAGGCCACGGACGAGCATGTTGGTGCCCGACCGCTGCACGCCGACGAGGTAGACCGGTATCGCGTTCGGCGCCACGTGGTGCGCGGCGCGCCACCGCCGCTTGCGCATGGCGAGCGGGATCCGCTCCAGCGGATTCAGCTGATCCTCCTCGATCAGCCTGCGGAATCCGTGCCTGCGCCCCCACTCCCAGTGCCGCCGGAGCCGCATCGCGATCCAGCGCGCCCGGGACTCGCGTCCGCTCTCCGTCTGCACGGCGGAAGTGTTGCAGACGGTCGGGACAGCTGATGCCATAGCACGCTGTAAATAATCAGTAAGACACGCATTCGCGATATCACGCAAGTCAACGGGTGCGCCGATACAGCCCCTGGGTCTAGGGATGCGCGCGCGACATGGAGCGGCATCCGAGCACAGCAGAACACGGGGGGAAACGTGAAACGGCTATTGGCGGTGGCCGCGGCCGCGGTCGCGACCATGGCGGCGGTCGCCACGGCGCACGGAACGGGCTCGGTGCAGACGGCAGCGAGCGCCGGCTTTGTCGGCAGCTCGAATGGCATTCACCTGTGGGCGCCCATCCACACGGCACCGCAGACGTTCCAGAGTCAGTCGGCGGCGGTCGACGCCGCGCAGCGGTTCGATCTCATCACGTTCAATCCCCGCCAGCTGGGCGGGTACGCGGCGGCGATGAAGGCCGCCAATCCGAACCTGAAGCTGTTCGTCTACCTGAACGGCACCTTCCTCTACAAGCGGCTGATCGGCACCGTGCCGACCTCGATCCTGGCGCACGGCAGCAACGGGCAGCTGCTGCAGTCGCACGGCTACGGCAACTACCTGGGTGACGTGGGCAATCCCGCCTGGAAGAGCTACGTGCAGCAGAGCTGCGCCAAGCTGCTGGCAGGCACTGGCTACGACGGCTGCTACCTGGACATGCTCGGCACGGGGCCGCTCTGGCCCGGATACCTGACCGGCCTGCCGATCAACCCGGCGACCGGCCAGGTGTGGACGCGCCTGGACTGGCTGCAGGCGACGAGCGGCATCGCGTCCGCGGTGGCGTCCTACACCGGCAAGCCGGTACTCGGCAACGGGATCGGGAACGGCCCGCGGTACTTCGCGGCCGGCGCGCCCAGCAAGCTGCTCTTCAACGGGGCGACCGGCGCGAGCGCCGAGACGTGGACGCGCCAGGCGGGTGCCCCGCTCAGCTACCACGAGCCGATCAAGGCGTGGCAGCAGGAGGTCGACATGCTGGGCGACGCCGATCAGACCGGCGGGCTGGCGCTGACCATCACGAAGGCCTGGTCGTCCGGCACGGCGGCGCAGAAGGAAAGCGCGCGCCTCTACGCCCTCGCCACCTTCCTGCTCGGCAACGACGGGAACTCGTACTTCTACTTCACCGCGAACAAGACCGATCCGGCCACGCTGGACGATCCGCTGTACCACCTGCAGATCGGCACCCCGGTCGGCGGCTACGTCGTCCAGAACGGCGCCTATGTGCGCACCTTCACCAACGGCAAGGTCGTGGTGAACCCGACGTCGTCGGCGGTGTCGGTCGATCTGGGCGGGTCGTACCGGCGGCCTGACGGATCGTTCGCCCTCGGCGCAACCCTGAGCCCGTACTCGGCTCAGATCTTCACGACCGCCTGATCACCGGTCGCGGCCCCCGCCCGCGGCGCCGGCGAGACCTCTCGCCGGCGCCGCGAGGTGGGACCGATCGACGGCCCTGCCCCCGTACCGGCTTGTCGCCGATCCGTCGGGGGCGTCTGGGTGTGCCTGGCGGGGAACGGCGTGCTGCGCGGCCTCCCCTGACACCGGTAGTGTGCGCCCTCCATGGCCGAGCACACGACGCAGGAGCGGCTCGAGGCGCTCGAGCGGCTGCGCCAGGAGGCGCTGCATTCGGGGTCGCCGAAGGCCGTAGAGCGCCATCGCGAGCGCGGCAAGCTGCTCGCACGGGAGCGGGTGGAGGCGCTGCTCGATCCCGGCTCGTTCGTCGAGCTCGACGCGTTCGTGCAGCATCGCAGCCCGAACTTCAACATGATGGAGAACCGGCCCTACGGCGACGGCGTCGTCACGGGGCACGGCACGATCGAGGGCAGGCGGGTGTTCGTGTTCTCGCAGGACTTCACGGTCTTCGGCGGCAGCCTGGGAGAGGCATTCGCGGAGAAGATCGTGAAGGTGATGGATATGGCGCTGCGCTACCGCTGTCCGCTGATCGGGATCAACGACTCGGGCGGAGCGCGCATCCAGGAGGGCGTCGTCTCGCTGGCCGGCTACGCGGACATCTTCTACCGCAACGTCCAGGCGTCGGGCGTGATCCCGCAGATCTCGCTTGTGATGGGGCCGTCCGCGGGCGGCGCGGTCTACTCGCCGGCCATGACCGACTTCGTCATGATGGTGGAGGAGACCTCGCACATGTTCATCACCGGCCCCGAGGTCGTGAAGACGGTGACCGGGGAGGAGGTCAGCTTCGAGGAGCTCGGCGGCGCTCGCACGCACGCCTCGCGCAGCGGGGTTGCCCACTTCACCGCACCGGACGAGCGCGCGCTGATCGAGGACTGCCGCTACCTGCTCTCGTTCCTCCCGAGCTGGAACGGCGAGCAGCCGCCGTGGGAGCCGCCCAGCGATCCGGTCGACCGTGAGGACCCCGAGCTCGACCGGCTGATCCCCGACGAGTCGGCCAAGCCCTATGACATGCACGATGTCGTGCGGCGCGTGATCGACGACGGCGAGTTCCTCGAGGTACACGCTGCCTGGGCGGACAACATCATCTGCGGCTTCGCGCGGCTCGGCGGGTACCCGGTCGGCATCGTGGCCAACCAGCCGCGGTCGCTGGCCGGCGTGCTCGACATCGACAGCTCCACCAAGGCCGGCCGCTTCGTGCGCACGTGCGACGCGTTCAACGTGCCGGTGGTGACCTTCGTCGACGTCCCCGGGTTCCTGCCCGGCACCTCCCAGGAGTGGGGCGGGATCATCCGGCACGGCGCGAAGCTGTTGTACGCGTACTGTGAGGCGACCGTTCCGAAGGTCACGGTGATCACCCGGAAGGCCTACGGCGGGGCGTACGACGTCATGGGGTCAAAGCACGTCGGCGCCGACTTCAACTTCGCCTGGCCGACCGCGGAGGTGGCCGTGATGGGTTCGGACGGCGCCGTCAACATCGTGTTCCGCAAGGAGCTGCAGGCGGCGGATGACCCGGAGGCGCGCCGTGCCGAGCTGGTCGAGGAGTACCGCGAGCGGTTTGCGAACCCGTTCACGGCGGCGGAGCGCGGCTACGTCGACGACGTGATCGCGCCGCGGCGCACGCGCCCTGTGCTGATCGACGCGCTGCAGGCGTGCCGGACGAAGCATCAGGACGTGCCGGTGCGAAAGCACGGGAACATCCCGCTGTGATCCGGACGCGGCCGCAGGCGACGGCCGCCGAGGGTGCGGCGATTGAACGGGCGCTGGGCGAGCTCGGGCTCGTAGAATCCGCCGATGTTCGACAAGGTGCTGGTGGCAAACCGCGGCGAGATCGCGATCCGGATCTTCCGCACGCTGCGCGAGATGGGCATCGCGTCGGTAGCCGTGTACTCGGAGGCGGATCGTGAGTCGCCGTTCGTCGGCTATGCCGACGAGGCGTACCTGATCGGGCCGGGGCCGGCCGCCCAGAGCTACCTGCTGTCCGAGACGATCGTCCGGGCGGCGCAGCGAAGCGGGGCGCAGGCGGTGCACCCGGGATTCGGGTTCCTGGCCGAGAACGCGCCGTTCGCCCGCGCCTGCGCGGCGGCCGGGCTCGTGTTCGTCGGGCCGCCGCCGGACGCGATCGAGGCGATGGGATCGAAGATCAGCGCGCGCGAGCTGATGCAGGCCGCCGGCGTGCCGGTGATCCCGGGCACCAACGAGCCGGTCGAGAGCGTGGAGCGTGCCGTCGAGATCGCCGAGCAGATCGGCTACCCGGTGGCGGTGAAGGCCTCGGCGGGCGGCGGCGGCAAGGGCATCGAGGTGGCAGAGGATGCCGAGCAGCTCACGCGGAGCTACGAGTCAGCGCGGCGCCAGGGGCGGGCGTACTTCGCCGACGACACCGTGTTCCTGGAGCGGTACCTCGACCGGCCGCGCCACGTCGAGGTGCAGGTGCTGGCCGACGCACACGGGTCGATCGTGCACCTCGGCGAGCGCGACTGCTCGATCCAGCGGCGGCACCAGAAGATCGTCGAGGAGACGCCGTCGCCTGCGGTGACACCGGAGATGCGGGAGCGGATCGGACAGATCGGCATCGACGCGGCGCGGGCAGTGGGATACGTCAATGCGGGCACGGTCGAGGGGCTGCTGGCTGCCGACGGCACCTACTACTTCCTGGAGATGAACACGCGGCTGCAGGTCGAGCACACGATCACCGAGATGGTCACCGGGATCGACCTCGTGCGGGAGCAGCTGCGGATCGCGGCCGGTGAGCCGCTGTCGTTCACGCAGGATCAGGTGGAGATGCGGGGCCACTCGATCCAGTGCCGCATCAACGCGGAGGACCCGGCGCGCGACTTCGTGCCGACGCCGGGCAGGGTGACGCGGTACAGGGAGCCGTCGGGGCCCGGTGTGCGGGTGGACTCGGGCGTGGTCGAGGGGGCGGTGATCTCGGATCTGTACGACCCGATGATCGCGAAGCTGATCGTGTGGGACGTGGATCGCGACACCGCTCGCCGGCGCATGCTGCGCGCGCTGTCGGAGTTCGAGGTGGGTGGCGTGCACTCGTTGATCCCGCTGCACCGGGCGATCCTCGAGCATCCCGACTTCTCGGCGGGAGGCACGATGCACGACTTCGTCGAGGGCGGCGGGTACGCCGAGACGCTGGCGGAGCAGGAGGTGTCTCCGAACGGCGAGGTGACGGCCGAGCCCGCACTGAACGAGGCGCGCACGGTCGTGACCGAGGTCGACGGCAAGCGGATCGAGGTGACGGTGCTGGCGCCGGAGCATCCGGGCAGGACGCGCCTGCGAGAGCGGCGGGCGCAGCTGGCCGAGCGCTCCGCGCGAACCGGCGGAGCGGCGGACGTGATCCGAAGCCCGATGCAGGGCACGGTGCTGAAGGTGGCGGTCGAGCCGGGCGCGGAGATCGAGGCCGGTCAGGTGCTGGTCGTCGTCGAGGCGATGAAGATGGAGAACGAGATCGTGGCCCACCACGCAGGAACGGTCGATGAGGTGGCGGTCGGCGAGGGCGACCAGGTGTCGAGCGGTCAGGAGCTGGTCAGGCTGGCCTGATGTGGGGTCTGCCTTCGGGCTGACCCCGGTTGAAGCTCGACTGCCGCAACCGGGGTCAAGGCCGAGGCGGTGGGCCGAACCCCGGTCTCAAAGCACGGTGTCGGCCGCTGACACTGCTCCGGCACGGGTTCGGCACGATCGACCTCGTGCCTCGGGCGCAGCCCGGGGGCTCGGTCTCAAAGCAGGGTGTAGGCCGCTGACACCGCTCCGGCACGGGTTCGGCACGATCGACCTCGTGCCTAGGGCGCAGCCCGGGGGCTCGGTCTCAAAGCAGGGTGTAGGCCGTCGGCACCGGTCCGACGCGGGTCTGGCACAGTCGCCACGTGCCTGAGCCGCAGCCCGGGGGCTGGGTCTCAAAGCAGGGTGTAGGCCGTTGGCACCGGCCCGGCGCGGGTTCGTGAAGTCAGGAGCCGTGGCAGCGCTTGAACTTCTTCCCCGAGCCGCACGGGCACGGGTCGTTCCGTCCCACCTTCCCGCCGCCGAGCACGGCGTCCAACGACGGCATGTCGGTCGGCAGCGCGCCCACCTGGCCCAGGTCGCGCGCCGAGCGGATCCGCTCCAGCTCGCGCACATCGTCGTTGTCGAGCGTGAGAACGAGCTCCACCGGCTCCGGCGCTGCGTCAAGCAGCCCCAGCTGGTCGAGGATCTCCAGCGCTCCCTCCTCCGTCAGCCCCTCCGCATCGGCTGGCAGGTCGATCCGCGAGGGGCAGACCAGCGCGAAGCGGTCCCACCGCTCCCGGTCGGCCTCTGACGGCCCGCGCTCCAGGCGGCGCCGCAACTCCCGCCGAGCGGCCGATCCGCCCTGCCGCGCCTCCAGCGTCTCGACCAGCTCGTTCGGCAGCCAGGCTGCCCACCCTGTATCGATCAGGTTGCTCACGAGGTCAGTGTAGGCGGGGCGGCGCCCGCGGCCAGATCGCTCATCCGCGCGGCCCAGACCTCCAGTGAGAGCTCGACGCGCGTCTGCGGCAGGTCGACGTCGAGCCCGTGGGTCGCCCGCAGACCGCCCAGCCGGTCGTACAGGCGCTGCCGCGAGATGCCCAGGCGCTTCGCCGCCGACGCCTTCGACCACCCGGTCGCCACCAGCGCCTCGACCAGATCGAGCGACCCGGGGTCGAACCGCGTTGCGATGCGCGCCCCGGCCAGCACGTCGCGGGCGAGCGGATCAAGCGCGCCGAGCTCGCCGCCGAACCGCACCGGCGGCCCGGCGGCGGCAGCGACCAGGCATGCGCGCTTCGCCGACGCCAGCGCCTCGGTGATCTGCCACGGCTCGTCGCCGCGGGCGTCGAGGCCCACGGCCGTCACGCCGCCGCGCCGGATCAGGTCGCGCCCGAGCTGCGCGGGGTCCCGGTCGGCAGGGATCGCGACCAGCGCCCGCGAGCCGTCCACCAGCGCCTCGTACCCCTCCCGCTCGAGCCGGTCGAGCGGCCCGCGGGCGGCCACCGCCCACAGCGTCCCGCGCGACAGGTCGACGCCGACCGACCGCCCACGGCGAAGCACCTCCTCGCGGCTGCCCGCGCGGCCCTCCGCCAGCCGCTGCAGCAGCCGGGCGCGCTCCGCGGCGGGCACGTCCTCCGCCGGCGGCTGCGCCGCCAGCGCCACCGAGAGCAGAAAGGCCGCCTCGTCCACCGCCAGCTGGTCGAGCTCGTCGCCGTGCCGCGGCAGGACGTGCAGCCGCGCGCCGGGAGCCACCGACCGCGAGTGCAGCGCCGTCGGCAGCCGCTGCCGGTAGCGGTCGAGCGCCTCCAGGAACTCGACGTCCAGGCCCGACTCCGGCGAGGTCGCGATCGGCCGGCGGTCGGCGCGCTCGAGCAGCACCTGCGCCTCCAGTACCTCGCCCAGCGCGGCCACGAGGCCGGCGGGCCCCACCCCTTGGCGCGCCGCCTCGCGCAGCTGCGCCTGCAGCGACACAGCTCGGCGCAGCGTCGCCAGCTCCCCGCTGACCAGCCGCTCGTGGACGACGCGCGTGATATCGACGAACCGCACTGGCTGTCCGAACACCAGCAGGGGCAGCTCATGCGTGCGGCAGGCCGCGGTGAGCGCATCCGGGTGTGCGTGGCTCGGCTCGAGGCCGATGCCCGCCGCCCCCGCGGCCGCGCAGGAGCCGATCAGGGCGTCGACCTCCGCGGGAGCCATGCCGCCCAGCGCGATCCCGGTCGTCAGCAGGAACTCGCCTCCCCGCAGCACGCCGGTGACGGCCGGCGTCTCGAAGACGTGCACCCACTCGACGCGGTTCCCGAGCCGGTGCGCCGCCGCAGCCACGCTCACCTCCGCATCGCGCAGCTGATCGAGCGCCAGCACGTCCGCGACGGTGAAGACACTATGTCCGGAATCGACCGACATATCGGACACAGTGTACGCTGGCGGCCCGGGCGACGCGGTGCCAGCATTCGTGGCGAGATCCCATCAGGAGGCGTAGGCGTGTCCCAGGCTGCTATCGAGACCCGAGTGCTCGGCAACTACATCAACGGCGATTGGCGCCCGGCGCTCGGCGGGGAGCAGCTGGACGTCTCGAACCCGGCGACCGGCGAGCTGCTCGCGCGGGTGCCGCTGTCCGGCAGCGCGGACGTCGATGCCGCCGTCGCCGCCGCCCGCGCCGCGCTGCCGGCCTGGCGCAGCCGCTCGACGATCGAGCGCGCCCGCTGGCTGTTCGGCTTCCGGCAGGTGCTCGAGGCGCACCAGGACGAGATCGCCCGCTCCGTGACCCGGGAGATGGGCAAGACGTTTCCCGACGCCCGCGCCGAGGTCGGCCGCGCCATCGAGATGGTCGAGGCGGCGACCGCCGTGCCTCAGACGATGCAGGGCAGGGTGCTCGAGAACGTCGCCACGGCCGTCGACTGCGAGACCTTCCGGCAGCCGGTGGGCGTGTGCGCCGCGATTGCACCCTTCAACTTCCCCGCCATGGTGCCCTTCTGGTTCCTGCCGTTCGCGATCGCCTGCGGCAACACGTTCATCCTCAAGCCGTCCGAGCAGGTGCCGCTCACGCAGGAGCTGGTCTTCAACCTGATCCACGAGCACGGCGGACTTCCCGATGGCGTCGTCAACCTGGTCAACGGCTCGGTCGATGTCGTCAACGGCATCCTCGACCACCCCGGCATCGACGCCGTCTCGTTCGTCGGCTCGGCCAAGGTGGCGGCCTACGTGTACGAGCGCGCCGCGGCCAACGGCAAGCGCGTGCAGGCGCTGGGCGGGGCGAAGAACTTCATGGTCGTCATGCCGGACGCGGTCATCGACAAGACCGTCTCGAACATCATCGGCTCCGCCTTCGGCGCGGCCGGGCAGCGGTGCATGGCAGGGTCGGTCGTGGTCGCCGTCGGCGATGCGAAGGCACCGCTGATGGAGCAGCTCGTCGCACGTACGGAGGAGCTGAGCGTCGGCGACGGCCTGGACGACCGCACGGACGTGGGACCGGTGGTCTCGTGCGCGTCGCGTGACCGCATCCTGCAGTGGATCGACCGGGGAGTGGAGGCCGGCGCCACGCTCGCCGTGGACGGCCGGCGGACCGCCGCGAACCCCGACGGCGCGTTCGTCGGGCCGACCATCCTCGACGGGGTGACGCCCGACATGGACGTCGCGCAGGAGGAGATCTTCGGCCCCGTGCTGTCGGTCATCCACGCCGGCTCGCTGGACGAGGCGATCGACATCGTCAACGCCAGCCGCTACGGCAACGGCACGTCCATCTTCACCGAGTCCGGCGCCGCCGTCAGGCGCTACCGCCACGACGTGGAGGTGGGCATGATCGGCGTCAACGTCGGCGTCGCCGCACCGGTTGCCTTCTTCCCGTTCTCCGGCTGGAAGGGCAGCTTCTTCGGTGACCTGCACGCCCACGGCCAGGACGCGGTCGAGTTCTACACGCGCAAGAAGACGGTCACCTCCCGGTTCTTCTCGGGCGGCGAGACCGGCCGGTTCTTCACCGAGCAGGGAGACCGCTCGTAGCCGCGCGCGGCTCACTCGCTGTTTCGGTAGCTCTCCTTGAGTACGGAGAGGTACCCGAAGGACTCGCTCGCCTGCAGGCCCGGCACCTCGCCCAGCCGCTGGTTCATGAACTCGAGCAGGTGGTCGCCGCTGCGGCAGGTGACCTCGGCCAGCAGGTCGTAGCGGCCCGTGCATGCGATCAGGTAGGTCACCTCATCGAACCCGGCCAGCACCTCCGCCGCCTCACGCGCCCGCGCGGCCTCGACGCTGAGCCCGAGCATGCAGATCACCTCGTAGCCGAGCTTCAGCGGGTTCGTCACCGCGGTGATCTGCATGACGCCCTCGGCGGTCAGCTTCGAGACGCGCTGGCGGACGGTCGCCTCGGAGACGTGGAGATCCTGCGCGATCTTGACGAACGGCCTGCGGCCGTCCTCGACGAGCGCGTCCACGATGCGGCGATCGAGGTCGTCCGTCATGACGGAAACTACGATATTCGTAGGACCGAGCGAAGTCAATACGAATTGCGTAGACTGGAGCACCCATGAGCTCGACCGCCTCCCCGCGTCTTCGCACCGACCTGGACGGCATCTTCCGGCCGAAGTCGGTAGCCATCTACGGCATCTCCGACCGGACCTCGCAGCGCATCGCCGAGAACATGACCGTGCCCAATGTGCCCTTCTACGGCATCAACCCGACCAGGACCGAGGCGTGCGGCGTCCGCTGCTACCCCTCGATCGGGGACTGCCCGGATGTGCCGGAGATGGTGGTGCTCGGCGTCGGCCACAGGTATGACGAGGCGCTCGGCACGACCCGCATCGAGCACGCTCTGGAGGACGTGCTCTCGGTGCCGGGGGTGCGCGGCATCGTGATGCCGGGCCTCGGCAACGAGGCCGGCGCCGACGGGCCGGTGGTCGCACAGCGGATCCGGGATCGTGTCGCAGGTGCGGGCATCGCGCTGGTCGGCCCCAACTGCATGGGGATCGCCACGCCGGGCTATCCGTCCCCGTGGATCGGGACGCTGACCGAGAACTTCGTGGCCGGCCCGGTCGCCACCCTCGTCCACTCCGGATCGATCGGCGAGATCCTCGTCTCGCTCGGCCCGCGCATCGGCTTCCGCACCGTCGTCTCGGCGGGCAACGAGATCGTGACCGACGTGGCCGATATGACCGCCTACTTCGCGGACGACCCCGACTGCCGGGTGGTCGGGCTGTTCCTGGAAGAGGTTCGCCGCCCGCGCGCGTTCGAGGACGCGCTGCGCAAGCTGGCCGAGGCCGACAAGGTGGCGATCGTGCTGAAGATCGGCACGAGCGACATGGCGAAGGCGGCGGCGAAGGCCCACACCGGCGCGATCGTCGGCCCCGATGATCGGTTCGATGCCATGCTCCGCCACTACAACGCGATCCGCTGCGACGACTTCGCGGTCTGGCTGGAGCACCTCGAGGTGTTCTCTCGCAAGCGCGCGCCGGTTGGGCGCAGGATCGGCGCCATCACCAACTCCGGTGGCGAGGGTGAGTACTTCGCCGACATGGCGGAGAAGGCGGGCATCCCGCTCCAGCCCTTCCCCGAGCCCCTGCAGCAGCGGCTGAAGGCCGAGTTCCCGAACTTCACGCACGTCGGCAACCCCGTCGACTGCTGGGCGATCGATGACTACCCCGTCGTCTTCTCGCGCGTGCTCGAGCTGATGGCGCAGTCCGGCGACTTCGACGTGATCGTGTCGGCGAACGACCACAGCCACTGGCTCGTCGACGGCGAGCGCCAGCTGCCGACCGACATCGCCGGCTACCTGCTCGATGCCACGCGCGGCACCGACATCTTTCCGTGCGTCATCACGGTGACCACCGCCGACCCGCCGATCGAGGACCTGAAGTGGGCGCGGGAGCACGACATCCCGCTGCTCAAGAGCAGCCTGCCCGGCCTGCGCGCGCTGGCGGCCCGACTCAACCATATTCGCCGCGTGCCGCCTCCCCGGGACGTCGAGCTGGCGGAGCCGCTGACGGGTAGCGGCGAGCTGTCCGAGTACGACTCCGCAGCGGTCGCCGCGGGCTACGGGATCCGGTTCCCGCGGATGGTGCGCTGCGCCAATGCCGAGGAGGCGGTCGCGGCCGCCGAGCAGATCGGCTACCCGGTTGTCGTCAAGATCGACAACGTGGCCCACAAGGCGCATGTGGAAGGCGTCGCCCTCAACCTTCACGACCCGGTCTCGGTTCGCGACGCGGCGGGGCGGATGGGCGGTGCGGTCGTGGTCGCCGAACACGTCCGCGGCGGCCACGAGCTGCTGATCGGGGCGACCAGGGACGAGAACTACGGCGCCACCGTCTCGGTCGGCATCGGCGGCGGTCTGGCCGAGGCCCTTGGCCTTGCGAAGACCGGCCTTGCCCCGGTCGATCACGAGGGGGCCCGTGAGCTCGTCAAGAGCTTCCCAGCCCTCGACCGGCTGCTCGGTGACCCGGTGCCGCCCGGCCTGATCGACGCGATCGTGGCCGTCTCGCGGATGGCTGCCGAGCATTTCGAGATCGCCGAGATCGACATCAACCCCTTGCTCGTGTCCTCCGAGCGCGCCATCGCGCTCGACTGTCTGATCGTTCTGCCCAGCGAAGGAGCCCCAGACGATGAGTGACGTCGTTCTGTACGAAACCCGCGGCCCCGCCGCCTGGATCACCCTCAACCGGCCGGAGAAGCTGAACGCCCTCAACGGGCCCGTGCTCGAGGGCCTGCACGCCGCGTTCGACCGCGCCGTCGCCGATGAGGAGGTCAAGGTGGTGGTGGTCACCGGCGCCGGCGAGCGCGCCTTCTCCTCCGGCTACGACCTCTCCGCCGAGGCCGCGCACTCCGACATCCCGGCCCACGAGTGGCACGAGGTGCTCGCCACCGACATCGACGCCACGATGAAGCTCTGGTCGCTCCCGAAGCCGACGATCGCAGCTGTCCGCGGCTACTGCCTGGCCGGCGGCTGCGAGCTGGCCATGGCCTGCGACATCATCGTCAGCACCGAGAGCGGCCGCTTCGGCGAGCCGGAGATCCGGTACGGCTCCGGGCCCGTCACGTTGCTGATGCCGTTCATCCTGGGCCAGAAGAAGACCAACGAGCTGCTCTTCACGGGCGACATGATCGACGCGGAGGCCGCCGAGCGGGCCGGCATGATCAACCGCGTTGTCGCGGAGGACGAGCTCGAGAAGGAGGTGGAGGCGCTGGTGCGAAAGATCGCGCCGACGCCGCTGCCGGTCCTGCGGCTGACCAAGATCGCGCTCGTCCGGGCGTACGAGGCGATGGGGCTGCGGGAGGCCGTCAACATGAATCTCGATCTATCGTCCATGCTGAACGCGGCTGACACGCCCGAGCAGCGAGAGTTCATGCAGATCGTCCAGCAGAGCGGCCTCAAGGCCGCCCTTGCCTGGCGTGACAACCGATACGGCGAAATCCTAGGGAGTGTGCAGTCATGAGCGCAACCAGCAACTTCTTCAACCGTGAGTCCGGCACCGTGTCGGTCGACCCGGCCAGGCTGGCGAGCCTGATCGAGTCCGAGGAGGCGGAGTTCAACGCGCGGCACGGGAAGTCACGTGCGATGACGGAGCGCGCCGAGCGGTCCCTGCCCGGTGGCGTCGTCTCGAGCTGGCAGGCGACGGACCCGCACCCGGTCTACCTGGCCGAGGGCCACGGATCGAAGGTCACCGACGTGGACGGCAACGAGTACGTCGACTTCCACAACGGCTACGGCGCCGTCGCGGTTGGCCACGCGCATCCGAAGATCGTCGAGGCGGTCTCCCAGCGGATCGCGCAAGGCTCGCACTTCGCGCAGCCGACGGAGGACGCGATCGTCGTCGCCGAGCACCTGCAGCAACGCTTCGGCCAGCCGCTGTGGCGGTTCGGCAACTCCGGCACCGAGGAGACGCTCGACGCGGTGCGGCTGATGCGCGCCGTCACCGGCCGGGACATCATCCTCAAGATCGAGGGCTCCTACCACGGCCACCACGACGCACTGATGGTGTCCGTGTCGCCGCCAGGTGACTCGATCGGCTCGTACGAGGATCCCGTCTCCGTGCCACAGACGATCGGCCTCCCGGCCGACTACGTCAACCTGACGAAGGTCGTCCCGTTCAACGACCTGGACGCGCTGGAGCGGACGCTCGAGCGCTACAAGGGGCAGGTCGCCGGCATGATCGTGGAGCCGGCGATGATGAATGCCGGGTTCGTGCTGCCCGAGGACGGCTACCTGCAGGGCGTCAAGGACCTGCTCCACCAGCACGGCGCCCTGCTCACCTTCGACGAGGTCAAGACGGGCGCGACCATCGCCTACGGCGGCGCGACCGAGGCCTTCGGCGTCACGCCGGACATCATCTGCCTGGCCAAGTCCGTCGGCGGCGGTCTGCCCTGTGGCGCCATCGGCGGCACCGAGGAGGTCATGAGCTGGATCGCCGACGGGCGCATCGACCAGGTCGGCACCTTCAACGGCAACCCGCTGACGATGGCCGCCATGCGGGCCACGCTCATCGAGATCCTCGTCCCCGACGCCTACACCGAGTTCAACCGCCTGGCCGACATCCTGCGCGACGGCTGCGACGGCGTCATGGAGCGCAGCGGCATCGCCGGGTATACGACGGCGATGGCTGCTCGCGGCGCGGTCACCTACCGCGGCGAGCGGGTGCGCAACTACCGCGACTACCTCGAGGTGTCCGACGACCTCGCCTACGTGAACTGGCTGGTGCAGTTCAACCGCGGCGTGTTCATGGCCCCATGGGGCAAGTCCGAGAACTGGACGCTGACCGTCCAGCACAGCGAGGACGATGTCCGCCGCTACATCGACAACTTCGACTTCCTTGGAAAGGCACTCTCCGCATGAAGGCAGTGGTTTTCGAGGAGCACGGCGGAACCGAGGTGCTCCAGTACACCGACATCCCCGAGCCCGAGCCCGGCCCCTACGAGGTGCTGATCGAGGTCAAGGCGGCGGGGGCCAATTTCAACGACATCTGGGCGCGCCGCGGCATGCCCGGCATGAAGGTGATCTTCCCGCACATCTCCGGCTCCGACGTGGCCGGCGTCGTTACGGCGCTCGGCTCGGAGGTGTCCGGCACGGGCTTCGGCTCGTCGCCGGTGCAGGTCGGCGACGAGGTGGTCGTGCACCCGGGGCTGTCCTGCCGCATCTGCGACTTCTGCGTCAGCGGCCAGGAGTTCTTCTGCCGGCAGTTCCGCATCTGGGGCTTCCAGAGCGGCCCCAACGACGGCGGCCACTCCGAGTACGTGACGATGCCGGCGGCCAACGTGCTGCCCAAGCCGACGAACCTGTCGTTCCAGGAGGCGGCCTCGATGCCGCTCGTGCTCGAGACGGCCTGGCGCATGCTGGTCACGCGGGCGAAGATCCAGCCCGGCGAGAACGTGCTGATCTGGGGCGGCGTCGGCGGCCTCGGCACGATGGCCATCCAGATCTGCCGGCTGTTCGGCGCGAACCCGATCCCGGTGGTGGGCGGCAAGGAGAAGGTCGCCCTGGCCGAGCAGCTCGGGGCCGTGAACGTGATCGACCGCAAGAGCCAGGATGTGGTGGCCGAGGTGAAGGCGGTGACCGGCAAGGTCGGCGCCGACGTCGTCTTCGAGCATTCCGGCGAGGAGACCTGGCCCACGTCGATGGCGGCGCTGCGCTGGGGCGGACGGCTCGTGGTCTGCGGAGCCTCGACCGGGTTCGAGGCGATGACCGACCTGCGGTTCCTCTGGAACAAGCAGCAGAACCTGCTGGGGTCGCACCTGTCGAACAAGGCGGAGCTCTCGGCGGCGCTGAAGGCGGTGCAGGACGGTGGGATCAAGCCGGTGATCGACCAGGTGCTGCCGCTGTCTGACGTGGCAACGGGCCAGCAGCTGATGGAGGACCTGAAGGTGCAGGGCAAGGTGGTGTACGTGCCGTAGGGCGAACGGCGGTCAGCCTGAAGGCTGGCCCGGGTACGCTCATCTCCATGCTGAACCTCGCCGTCGTCGGCCACGTCGAGTGGGTCACCCACACCGACGCGCCGTTCATCCCGCCGCCCGGCGAGATCGTCCACCTCACCCATCCGCTCACCGAGCCGGCCGGCGGCGGTGCCGTCACCGCGGCCGCCCTTGCCCGCATGGGCGCTCGGGTCACCTTCTTCACCGCCGCGGGCGACGACGTGCCGCTGGTCGAGTGGATGGCCGAGCTCGGGGTCAGGGTGCTGGCCGCCGGCCGCGACGTCCCGCATACGCGGGCGCTCGTCATGCGCGACCCGACGGGCGAGCGCACCATTTGCGTGATCGGCGAGAACCTCCAGCCGACCGCCGACGACCCGCTGCCCTGGGGCGAGCTGGCCGAATGCGACGGCGTCTACTTCACGGGGATGGATCCCCGCACGCTGCAGCTGGCGCGGCAGGCCCGGGTGGTCGTCGTCACGGCCCGCAGGTTCGAGGCGCTGGTCGCGAGCGGCGTGCGGGTCGAGGCCCTTGTCGGCAGCGGCAACGACCGCGGCGAGCAGTTCGACCTCTCCCGCCTCGCGGTGCAGCCGGAGCACGTCGTCGTCACGGATGGCGAGCGCGGCGGCACGGGATACCGGGCGGTGGTTCCGCCGGGGCCGGTCGTCGACAGCTACGGCGCGGGGGATACCTTCGTCGCCGGCGTGCTGTTCGGCCTGGCCGACGGGAGGCCGCTCGAGGAGGCGCTGGCGCTGGGGGCTGAGGCGGCCGCCGAGACGGTCACCTGGCGCGGTGCGTACCCCACGCGTCCCTGGATGGCGAGTTGGTAGGCTTCTCGCCTGTGAGACGCCCTTTTGCCACGGTCGCGATCGCAGCGCTGGTCGCCGGGGTCGCGTTCGTCTCCTCGGGATGCGGTGTGCAGACGGGAGTGGCAGGCTCGGGCGGCGCTGACCTGGCGCACGGGCAGCAGCTCTTCATCTCCACCTGCGGCGGCTGCCATACGCTGGCCGAGGCGGGCACGAAGGGCGTGATCGGCCCCAACCTCGACGCCGCCTACGCCCAGCCGCGGTCAAACGGGTTCAGCGACAGCTCCTTTGAGGCGCTCGTCCGCGAGCAGATCCAGCGCGGGTTCCCCTATGCGCGTCCGACGCCGATGCCGGCCAACCTGCTGAAGGGCCAGGACGCCCAGGACGTCGCCGCGTACGTCGCCGCAGCCGCCGCAACCAAGAGCACCGGCGGCTCCAGCGGCGCAACCGGCTGAGCGGCCCATGCGGACGGAGACGCTCGAGGTTCGGGGCATGACCTGCGGCGGATGCGAGCGGCGCATCCGCGATGCGGTCTCCGGGCTGCCCGGCGTTGCCGTGGTGGTCGCCGAGCACATCGGCGACGAGGTGGAGGTCACCTTCGACGAGTCGGCCGTCGGGCTGGACGACATCCGCAGGGCGATCACGGACGAGGGGTTCGCGGTCACCTGAACCGGTCTAGGCGGCCTTTACAAACCCCTAACGAGAACGGCGATCTTTCCATACAACCCGCGTGGAGAATCGCCCCGGACGCTGCGATCGAACGTGCCCACACCTCGCAGCTACCTGCCTCCTCCGACGGCCCGCATATGCGGGTCGTCGGTCTTTTAACCGGCGGACCGGCGGGGACTCAAATCAGGCGGCTTGAGATGGTCGAACCCCCATCACCGCGCTCCTGACCGTACCCCGCGTTGACGCAGCCACGCGGTATGGCGCCTGCGCTCGGACACCATCGCATCGCGGCGTCCTCGGTCGGGCCGATATTCCCGATATCGACCCTCCCTCGATCCTTGCGCTGCTCGGTTCCCGACCGCTCAGGCCGCACAGTGATGGGGGTTCGACCATCTAGACTCAGCGCGTTCGCTGACATCGACCGAGG
>DATAHR010000270.1:0-3711 GCA_036263035.1 Gaiellales bacterium
CCACCGTCGCGATCGAGACATTCATGACCGAGCTGTCGAGCGTCATCAGGAACTGGCCGGCGGCCAGCGTCAGCAGGACGATCTGCGTGCCCGACTTCGCCGAGCTGCCAGGCACGGCATGTGCGCCCTCTCCGCCCATCCCGCGAGCAGTATCGGGGATGCGGCGGCGGTTGGTCTAGGCTCGACCGGTGCTGCTCTACGACAGCCCGGTCTCGGGCAACTGCTACAAGGTTCGGTTGCTCCTCGCCCACCTCGGGATCCCATACGAGCGGCGGACGATGGACGTCGTCGACCGCTCGACGGCCCGAGGTGCTCGGCGGGCTCAACCCGTCGTTGCGCGTGCCGACGCTCGTCCTCGACGACGGCGGGGCGCTCGGCGAGTCGGGCGCGATCCTCTGGTACTTCGGCGAGGGCACGCGCTTCGTGCCGGACGACCCGTACCTGCGCGCGCAGGTGCTGCAGTGGATGTTCTTCGAGCAATACGACCTCGAGCCGAACATCGCCGTCGCACGGTTCTGGCTCGCGTACTCGGGCCGGCCCGAGCAGGCACGCGACCGGCTCGACGAGTGGCACTCCGGCGGCAACCGCGTGCTCGCTGCGCTGGAGAGCCATCTCGACGGCCGCGAGTGGCTCGTCGGCGACGGGATGACGCTCGCAGACATCGCCGTCTACGGCTATACGCACGCCGCGGAGGAAGGCGGCTTCGAGCTCGAGCCCTACCCGGCGGTCCGTGCGTGGCTCGACCGCGTCGCCGCGCAGCCGAGACACGTCCCGATCGACGCGTGACGTGCTGGTAGCGGGAGGAGGCGGGCTCGTGGCCCGCCTCCTCCTCTTCAGGCCTAGTGGATCGTGAACGGTGCGGAGGCGGCGACGTCGTACGGGGTGGTGTCGTTCTTGTTCAACTGCACGACGTAGTCACCTGGCTCCACCTTTGGCGGTCCGGACGCGTCGATATCTCCCTGCGTCTCCGCCAACGTGGAGACCGGGAAGTCGACGTGCACGGTCTTGGACTGGCCCGGGTCGAGCGTCACTCGCGTGAACCCGACCAACCTTTGCGGCGGCACGACCACGCTGCTCACCGGCTGGGCAACGTAGACCGGGACGATGTCCGTGCCACTACGAGATCCGGTGTTGCTCACCGTGAAGGTCGCCGTGGCGGTGCCGTGACGCGAGACATTCGGCGTCACCGACAGACCGGTCGTCGTGAAGGTCGTGTAGGACAGGCCGAACCCGAAGGGGTACAGCGGGTTGTAGGCGTGACCCTGGCCGAAGCCGGTGCCCGGCAGCTGGTCGAAGAACTTCGGCTGGTCGCCCAGCGGTGACGGCGCGCTGCCGTCGAAGTCCCCACCAGGCGCCGCGGCGTCCGACGGCCAGCTGATCGAGAGCTTGCCGCTCGGGTTGATCTTGCCGAAGATCGCGTCGGCGACTGCCTGACCCGCCTCGGTGCTGCCCTGGTAGGCCATCAGAATCCCGGCCGCGCTCTCCGCATCGGGCCCCAGGCCAACGGGACGTCCGGCGATCACGACGACGATCACCGGCTTGCCGGTGGCCTTGAGCTGCGCGATCAGCGCCTTCTGGTCGGGCGGCAACTGGGGCGCCGGGTTGTCACCGAGCCCTTCGGCGTAGGCCTTCTCGCCGACCGCCACGACGTACGCGTCCGCGGGTGTGCTCGCGGCGGTGTTGCCGTCCGGCACGTAGACGGCGTTGGAGTCGTCGTTCAGGACGCCCTTCTGCACGGTCGTACCGGGCGGGATCTGGTTGGGTGGGCCCATGCAGCAAACGTGACCCGCACCGAACACGCCTTGCCAGCTGACGCTCCAGCCGCCGAGCTGGTTGGTCATCGAGTCGGCGCTAGGGCCGGTGACGACAACCTTGGCGGTCGAGGAAAGCGGCAATGTGTTGTTCTCGTTGCGCAGCAGGGTCATCGACTCCTGCGCGGCCTTGAGCGTGGCGTCGCGGCCCGCTGTGACCGCCGCGTTGGCGGCATTGGCATCCACACACGGCGTGTTCGGATCGCTGACGCACGGCTGATCGAACAGGCCGAGCTGGAACTTCAGCGTGAGAATCCGCCGCACCGCTTCATTGATCCGCTTCATCTTGATCGCGCCCGAGTTCACGTCCTGCACGATGGCGGACTGCCATTGATCGGGGTTGACCACGTACATGGCCATGTCGACGCCGGCGTTCACGGCCTCGGCGATCGCCTCGGCAGGGTTGGCGGCGACGTGGTAGGCCGTCTGCAGCGCCTGCACGTCCTGGTAGTCGCTGATCACGACGCCCTTGAAGTGCAGCTGGTGGCGGAGGATGTCGGTCAGCAGGTAGTGCGACCCCGTCGCCGGAACGCCGTTGATGGAACCGGAGTTGACCATCACCGTGCCCGCTCCCGCGTCGATGCCACCGGCGTACGACGGCAGAATCATGCTCTGCAGGTAATTCAGCGGCAGCAGCGCCTCGTTTCGGTCATGGCCGTTGATCGCCTGGGAGTACCCGGCGAAGTGCTTTACGGTCGCGGTGACACCGAGCGAGCCGGCCGGACCCGGGGACTGAAGCCCGCGGATGTTCGCGGCGCCCAGTGCAGCGGACAGAACCGGTTCCTCGGCCCACGTCTCGTACGTGCGGCCCCATCGGTTGTCGCGAGAGAGGTCCTGCACCGGGGCGAAGTCCCACACCCAGCCGGTGGCCCGCAGCGCCTTTCCGGTAGCGGCACCGCCGGCTTCAGTAGCCGATGGATCCCACGTAGCGCCCATGCCAATCGACTGCGGGTAGAGCGGCGCCTGCCATGGGTGGCCGAATCCGTGTACGGCATCAACGCCGAAAATCACCGGAACGTGCAGCCGCGAGTTCTGGATCGCGTACTTCTGGATCATGTTGTACTCGTTGGCCCAGTCATAGCCCGTGTTGCCGGTGCCGCCCTGGCCGGTCGTATCCGGCGGGTTGTCCGTGCCGCCCGCGAGCAGCGAGCCAACGTTGTTGTCGACCAGCCACGTCTTCATGCAGCTCTGGTTCAGCTGGGCCCAGCCCTGGCTGCCGCATGCGCCGGACGGGCCGGTCAGGTTGTCGACGAGTTGCTGGTCCATCTGGCCGACCTTCTCCTCGAGCGTCATGCGGTGGAGCAGGTCGTTGACCCGCGCAGGAATGGCTGCGTGCGGGTTCAGGTACACCGGCTGCCCGGCTCCGGGCGCCGCGGCCACGACGAGTGTCGCGACGACGAGCGCGGCGAGCAGCACGGCGACGGCCGTCGAGATGCGGCTCATCGGTCCTCCTCTCGTGTCCATGTCTGCCGGCGCGTGAGAGGCTCAGGCTCGAGGCCGAACCCCGGGCGCGTCGGCCGCAGCAACGATCTGGTGCCCTGGCAGACCAGGGTCTCTCCCTCCTCGTCGTTGCTCGCTTGCGGCCGGAGCGTCCCGGCCGCTATGCGCTGCCCCTACCGCATACGCGGATTTCGAAACCGGCCACGGCGTACCATCGAGGCATGCCCTCCGCGATCAGGGTCGGAACATGTTCCTGGGCCGACGAGTCGCTGACGAAGTACTTCTATCCGCCGGGTGTAAAGGGCGCCGAGGAGCGGCTCCGCTACTACGCCGAGCGCTTCGACGTGGTCGAGGCAAACTCGACCTACTACCGGCTTCCGGACGAGCACATGGTCCAGCACTGGGCCGAGCGCACACCCGAGGGGTTCGTCATGCACGTGAAGGCCTTCGGCGTGATGAC